>CANLAQ010000004.1 GCA_947488235.1 Flavobacteriales bacterium
AAAAATTATTAACTAAAAAAAGCCTAAGTTTTCACTTAGGCTTTTTCGAAAATCAAATTGAAAAATTATCTTTTGATTAATTTTCCAGTTGCAACATTGTCACCAGATTTTACATTGTAAAAATAAGTTCCAGCGTTAATTGAAGCAACCTCAATTTCATTAGAAACTCCAGCAGCAACAGTTTTTGTCATTACCACTTTACCTGTAAGGTCAAATAATGTAAAGATTGCATCTGAAGCATTGTTCAAATCAAATTTAACTGTAGCAACATCTGTAGTTGGGTTAGGAGAAACAACAACATTTGAAATTGCGTTTTCAACTAAACCTGCTGCACAAGTAGCTGTACAGTTATCCCAACAGTAAGTAAGCGTTGTAGCTGCAGCAGGAATAACTAAAGTTCTGTTAATGTTTGGGGGAGTCGCCCCATCACTTGTACCACATCCACCTGAAGCAATAGTATTTGCAGCATCAGTTCCTTCATTCATTCCCCAGTTACCATTAACAAATTTGTAAAGCAAAGTTTCATCAACAGCAGTTGAAGGGAAAGTAACATCAATTGACCAGATGTTGTTTCCTAAATCTGTCATTCCTGAAGTTGGTGTAGTTGGAGACCAATCTGCCATTGCACCTGTAGTAACAGTTCCACCATTGGTAGAAAAGTTACCGGCAATACGAATACCAGTTGGATCAATAGTAGCTCCATCAAGAATGTAATTTGTAATATCAACTTTAAAAGTTATAGTTGATTGGGCCATAGCCACAGCTCCGATAAATAGAGCAGCACATAATGTAAAAGTTCTTTTCATAATAAAAGATTAAAAGGTTAAAAAATACTTAGTGTCAAAATGACAACTCAAATATATATAATTATTTTTCAAATATTAATAAATTATGAAATTTTTTAATGTTTAAGCTTCTAATTGCTGATTATTTCAAGAGACCCTGAAAGACAATATAGTCGTCTAGAAATGATGGAAGGTGGAAATTACTACTTGGAAATATACCAAAAACAGTTGATCCACTTCCTGACATAGCGGCATAAATTGCACCTGCTATTTTCAATTGATCAATACATTCTTGTATCAAGGGATATTGATTACAAATAGGACTTTCGAAGTCATTTTTCAATGAAGATTGCCATGAAGAAATATTTTCTTGAAGAATCGAAGCGATATTGGTTTGATTTTCTTTAGGAGTAACATTACTATACGCCTCCTTAGTACTGACATGAATTTTTGGATTTAATAGTACTAAATAATACTCGGATAAATCACATTTAACCTCACTCAATATTTCACCTCTCCCAGAGACCATTCTAACCTTGTTTTGAATAAAGAAAGGACAATCACTTCCTAACATAGCAACTACTTCTTCCATTTCTACATGCGATAATCCCAAGTTAAAAAGTTGATTTAGTCCTAAGATAACATAAGCTGCATCAGCGGATCCACCACCTAGGCCTGCCCCTACTGGAATTTGTTTGCGCAAGTGAATGGAAACAGGAGGAGTATTAAATTTTGATTGCATAAGATCCACTGCTTGTTCACATAAATTCTTCTCATGAGTATCAGCGAAAATAATTCCTGATTGCTGAAATGAATTTATTTGAGCGGGTAAAATCTCCAAAATATCATAAAAAGGCACAGGATACATTACTGATTCAATTTCATGAAAACCATCTGAGCGCTTGCGCAGTACATGCAGTCCTAAATTTATTTTAGCTGGAGGGTATAAGATCATAGTACAAAATTAGAAGAACAAAGCAATTTTTGTAATTTTGCAGTAAAATAAATACTATGTCAACCTATCTTGATTTTGAAGAACCGCTTCGTGCCTTAGAAGAACAAATCGCACAAACCAAGGAAATTGGAATTTCTACGGAAGTAGACATGTCTGATAAAATAAAAGAATTAGAGGACTTATTAAAAACAACTTCTAAAGAAATATTTGGAAAACTAAGTCCTTGGCAGCGTGTTCAATTGTCTAGACACCCAGACAGACCCTATACTTTAGCTTATATTGATGCCGTTAGTGATGGTGATTTTTTAGAGTTGCATGGCGATAGGGGCGTTAAGGACGATAAAGCAATGGTAGGTGGTTTTGGTGCCATTGACGGAAGAACAGTGATGTTTATCGGTCAACAAAAAGGAATCAATACCAAGATGCGTCAATACAGAAATTTTGGAATGCCCAATCCAGAAGGATACAGAAAGGCTTTGCGTTTGATGAAGCTTGCAGAAAAATTTAATAAACCTATCGTAACCTTTATTGATACTCCAGGAGCATATCCAGGTTTAGAGGCTGAAGAAAGAGGTCAAGGGGAAGCGATTGCGAGAAATATATACGAAATGATGCGCTTAAAGGTGCCTGTCATTTGCATCATAATTGGAGAAGGAGCATCAGGTGGAGCATTAGGAATTGGTGTTGGAGACAAGGTGGTTATGCTAGAAAATACTTGGTACTCTGTAATATCACCAGAATCTTGTTCGTCAATTTTGTGGAGGTCTTGGGAATTTAAAGAGACCGCTGCAGACGCCTTAAAATTAACATCAACCGACATGAAAAAATTTGGTTTAGTTGATGAAGTAATTCCTGAACCCATTAATGGAGCGCATCGCTCGCAAGAGGAAAACTTTGCTACGGTAAAAAAATATATCTTGAAATATCTTCAGGAACTTGATGCCATTAAGCCAAATGAACGCATCAATCAAAGAATCGATAAATTTAATAAAATGGGTGTTTGGGAATAAGATTTATGCTTAATTTTCCAACCCATGAATGAACTCTTAAGTACCCCTATCGAATTTTTAAAAGGAGTTGGACCTCAAAAGGCGCAACTTTTACAAAAAGAATTAGGCATATTTACTTTTGGAGATTTATTAAACACCTATCCCTTTAGATACCTAGATCGATCGATTTACCATAAATGCAATCAGATTTCCTACACTGATAATTATTTACAACTTGTTGGAACCATTTCAAATGTCAAAGAAATTGGAAGTGGACGCATTAAGAGACTTAGTGCTCGTTTTACTGATGACACCGGAAGTGTCGAGCTGATTTGGTTTCAAGGTGCATCTTGGATAAAACAAAGCATCGTAGTTGGATTAAGTTATCAAATATTCGGAAAACCGAAATTAATTTCTGGTGTTTGGACCATACCCCACCCAGAATTGACACCGATTAAAGACTTAACCGTTCGGGCTGGATTCCAACCCTTTTACTCGAGTACTGAGAAATTAAACTCTAAGGGATTACATTCAAGAGGAATTGAAAAATTAATTCAAACCATCTTCGCGCAACATCAAATAATTTTACCGGAGTGTTTGCCTGAAAAAATTAAAAAAGAAAATCAATTGATATCGCGAACAGAAGCGATGCGAAAAATACACTTACCGCAGAATGAATTAGAGATCAAACAAGCCCGACTTCGATTAAAATTTGAGGAATTATTTTATTTGCAGTTAGAAATGCTGATTCGAAAAGGGGTGCGCATTAAGCAAATTCAAGGATTCCGATTTGAGCATGCCGGCACACCGATGTTAGACTTTTACAAGAACCATTTACCATTCGAGTTAACGGGAGCTCAAAAAAGAGTTTTAAAGGAAATCAGAAAAGATTTCTTGACCGGAAATCACATGAACAGATTATTACAAGGAGATGTAGGTAGCGGAAAAACCTTGGTGGCATTAGTGGCAATGCTAATCACAATTGGAAATAATCACCAAGCTGCGCTGATGGCTCCCACTGAAATACTTGCCTCACAGCATTTTGAAACCATCAAAGAATTACTCAAACAGATGCCCATAAAAGTTGGACTTCTAACAGGTTCGACCAAAAAAGCTGCAAGAACTTTATTATTTGAAGAACTATTAAATGGAGAAATTCAATTGCTGATCGGGACGCATGCCTTACTAGAAGATCCCGTACAGTTTAAGTCATTAGGATTAGTTGTTATTGATGAACAACATAGATTTGGGGTGGCTCAAAGAGCAAAGATGTGGCGAAAAAACAAGATTCCACCTCACATTTTAGTAATGACGGCAACCCCAATTCCAAGAACCTTAGCCATGACATTTTATGGTGATTTAGATGTGTCCGTAATTGACGAATTACCACCAGGAAGAAAACCCATTCAAACCATACACCGATTTGAGAGTCATCGTGTTGCGTTATTTGGATTTATGCGAAAAGAAATCGCTTTAGGAAGACAAATCTACTTGGTCTATCCATTAATAAAAGAAAGTGAAAAACTTGATTTTAATAATTTAATGGATGGATACGAAGCCATTTCTCGTTCCTTTCCAATGCCAGAATACCAACTGAGCATTGTTCATGGTAAGATGAAAGCCGAGGATAAAGAATACGAAATGCAACGCTTCATTAAAGGTGAAACGCACATTATGGTAGCAACGACCGTGATAGAAGTGGGTGTAAATGTTCCTAATGCCTCTGTAATGATCATTGAAAGCGCTGAAAGATTTGGATTGGCGCAATTACATCAATTGCGAGGAAGAGTTGGTAGAGGGGCTGAAAAATCATATTGCGTATTAATGACTGGTGCCGAACTTTCAAAAGAAGCTAAGAAGAGAATGGAAACCATGGTAAGAACAACCGATGGATTTGAAATTGCGGAAGTAGATTTACAATTGAGAGGACCGGGTGATTTATTGGGGACGCAACAAAGTGGGGTTTTAGACCTGAAAATAGCGGACTTATCCAAGGACGGACAAATCGTTGTAATGGCAAGAGATGCTGCACGAATGCTAACAGAAGATGACCCAGAATTAGTAAAACCAGAACATCAAGCGTTGCGAGAAAGAGTATTGGTATTATTAAAATCACGCCCCAATTGGAGCACCATCGGATAAAAATTAGACATAAAAAAAGGGCTACAAAAATGTAGCCCTTTTTTTGTTAAATATAATATTATTCAGCATCTTCAACAAGCGCTTCATAAGCATCTTGAGAACCTACAATCATTTTTTGGAAGTTTCTTACTCCTGTTCCTGCTGGTATTAAGTGACCAACAATTACATTTTCTTTCAATCCTAATAAATGATCTTCTTTTCCTGAGATTGCAGCTTCGTTAAGCACCTTCGTTGTTTCCTGGAAGGAAGCAGCAGAGATGAACGATTGCGTTTGAAGAGAAGCACGGGTGATACCTTGCAATAAAGGAGTTGATGTTGCCGGAACTGCTTCACGAGCTTCGATCAATTTTTTATCCTCTCTTTTGAGTTTAGAATTTTCATCTCTCAACTTACGAACAGAAATTAATTGTCCGTTTTTGATTTCAGAAGATTCACCACCATCTTTAACCAACATCATACCATACAATTCATCGTTAGCTTCCATAATGTCAGCTTTATGAACCGATTGACCTTCAAGGAAACGGGTATCTCCAGAATCCATGATCTCCGCTTTTAGCATCATTTGACGCACGATAACTTCGAAATGTTTGTCATTAATTTTCACACCTTGTAAACGGTATACCTCTTGAATTTCATTCACGATATACTCTTGTACTTTGGTAGGTCCTTCAATATTCAAGATATCATTCGGAGTGATAGCACCATCTGAAAGAGGTTGACCAGCACGAACGAAGTCATTTTGTTGAACCAAAATATGTTTAGAAAGAGGTGCTAAATATTTTCTTACTTCACCTAATTTAGAGGTGATAACAATTTCTCTATTTCCTCTTTTAATATTACCGAAAGTAGCCGTTCCATCAATCTCAGCAACAACTGCTGGATTAGAAGGATTTCTTGCTTCGAATAATTCTGTTACACGAGGAAGACCACCTGTAATATCACCTGTTTTACCAGCTAATCTAGGGATTTTCACCATCGTATCTCCTGCTTCAATTTTATCTCCAACATTAACAGAAATATGTGCATTCACTGGAAGCGAATACTCTCTTAATACTTCTTTAGTTTTTGGATCAATAATATGAATTGCAGGACTTTTCTTTTTATCACGAGATTCAGTAATTACTTTTTCAGTAAATCCAGTTTGCTCATCGACTTCTTCACGGAAAGTAATTCCTTCAATGATACTATCAAAGACAACCTTACCTGCAACTTCAGAAATAATAAGTGCATTATATGGATCCCACTTACAAATTACATCACCTTTCTTGATTTTAATATTATTAGAAACTAATAATTCAGAACCATAAGGGACATTTGCAGTCATCACGGCAATACCTGTTTTCTCATCTGTTATTCTCAATTCAGCAGAACGACCAACAACAATAATTTTCACTGAACCATCAGCATTTTTCTTTTCGATTGTGCGTAATTCGTCAATTTCCAATTTACCATTTGCTTTTGCTTTCATATCAGATATGTCAGCAATATTAGAAGCGGTACCACCCACGTGGAAAGTACGAAGTGTTAACTGTGTTCCTGGCTCACCAATTGACTGAGCAGCAACTACACCAACAGCATCACCTAATTGAGCAAGACGGTGATTAGAAAGATTGCGTCCATAACATTTAGAACAAACACCTCTTCTCATCTCACAGGTAAGAACAGATCTAATTTCAACCTCTTCAATTCCTGCTTTTTCTATTTCTTTTGCAACATCTTCAGAAATCAATTCACCTGCCAAGACGATAACATCATCTGATTCAGGTAAATAGATATTATGAACAGAAGTTCTACCAAGAATACGATCGTACAATGGTTCAACTATCTCATCATTTTTCTTCAATGAAGTAGCAACAATACCGCGTAAAGTTCCACAATCATTAGAATTAATAACAACATCTTGAGCTACATCTACCAATCTTCTTGTCAAATAACCTGCATCGGCTGTTTTCAAGGCTGTATCGGCAAGACCTTTACGAGCACCGTGAGTAGAGATAAAATATTCAAGAATTGACAATCCTTCTTTAAAGTTAGATAAAATTGGATTTTCAATAATTTCTTGAACACTAGCTCCAGACTTTTGAGGTTTCGCCATCAAACCACGCATACCTGATAACTGGCGGATTTGTTCTTTCGAACCACGCGCACCAGAATCAAACATCATGTAAATAGAGTTAAATCCTTGTCTGTCTGTTTTCAATTGATCCATCAAAGTTGCAGTCAAACGAGAGTTTGTATGCGTCCAGATATCAATAATTTGATTGTATCGCTCATTGTTAGTGATAAGACCCATGTTATAATTCATCATGACTTCTTTCACATCATTTTCAGCTTTCAATACCAATTCCTCTTTTTCTTTTGGAATGATAATATCATCTAAGTTGAAAGAAAGTCCACCTCTAAAGGCCATTTCATAACCTAGTTCTTTAATATCATCTAAGAATTGAGCAGTTCTAGAAGTTCCAGAAATTTTCAATACTTCACCAATAATATCTCTTAGCGCTTTTTTAGTTAATACATCATTGATGTAACCAACTTCTCTTGGAACTTTTTCATTGAACAATACACGACCACAAGTAGTTTCAAGAATTCTCAATTCAGGAACACCAGCAGCATTTAAGTCAAAAGTTTTCACTTTGATATGAGCGTGTAGGTCTAATTTTCTTTCATTAAAAGCAATATTTACTTCTTTTGGAGAATAGAAAGTACCACCTTCACCTTTCACAATATCTTCTGGAGTAGAGACTTTACCTTTAGTAATATAGTAAAGACCCAAGACCATATCTTGTGATGGTACAGCGATTGGAGCACCATTAGCAGGATTAAGAATATTATGAGAAGCCAACATCAACATTTGAGCTTCCAAAATTGCAGCATTACCAAGCGGTAAATGCACGGCCATTTGGTCACCATCAAAATCGGCGTTGAATGCCGTTGTAACCAATGGATGCAAACGAATTGCTTTTCCTTCGATTAATTTTGGTTGGAAAGCTTGAATACCTAGTCTGTGTAATGTAGGGGCACGATTCAATAGAACCGGGTGACCTTTTAGAACATTTTCTAAGATATCCCAAACAATTGGTTCTTTCTTATCAACTATTTTCTTTGCAGATTTTACAGTTTTAACGATACCTCGTTCAATCATTTTTCTAATGATAAACGGCTTGTATAATTCAGCTGCCATATTTTTAGGCAAACCACATTCGTGCAATTTCAAATCAGGTCCAACAACAATTACTGAACGAGCTGAATAATCAACCCTTTTACCCAATAAGTTTTGACGGAAACGACCTTGTTTACCTTTCAATGAATCAGAAAGAGATTTCAATGCACGATTTGATTCCGTTTTAACAGCGCTTGATTTTCTAGAGTTGTCGAATAAAGAATCTACAGATTCCTGCAACATTCTTTTCTCATTTCGAAGAATTACTTCTGGCGCTTTGATTTCGATCAATCTTTTTAGACGATTATTTCTAATAATCACACGACGGTAAAGGTCATTTAAATCTGAAGTCGCAAAACGACCACCATCTAAAGGAACTAAAGGTCTTAATTCTGGTGGAATAACAGGAACAACCTTAACAATCATCCATTCTGGACGGTTATCAATTCGTTTCTGAGAATCACGCATAGACTCCACCACTTGAAGACGCTTAAGCGCTTCATTTTTTCTTTGAACAGATGTTTCATGTTCCGCTTTATCGCGAAGTTCATAAGACATGGTTTCCAAATCCAATCCTTTCAATAGATCATAAAGTGCTTCAGCACCCATTTTCGCTATAAATTTATTAGGATCGGTATCATCTAAATGTTGATTAGTAGGAGGTAAAGCCTCTAAAATATCTAAATATTCTTCTTCAGACAAGAAATCAAATTTCTTCAATTCAACACCTTCTAAAGTTAAAGAATCACCAGCTTGAATTACGACATAACGCTCGTAATAAATAATTTGATCCAATTTCTTTGTAGGCAAGCCTAAAAGGTATCCAATTTTATTAGGAAGAGAACGGAAATACCAAATATGAGCAACAGGAACCACCAATGAAATGTGACCCATACGCTCTCTACGCACTTTCTTTTCAGTAACTTCCACACCACAACGGTCACAAACGATACCCTTATAACGGATACGCTTATATTTACCACAGTGACATTCGTAGTCCTTAACTGGTCCGAAAATACGCTCACAGAATAAACCATCTCTTTCAGGCTTATATGTTCGGTAATTAATTGTTTCAGGCTTTAATACCTCACCACTTGAATGCTCCAGAATTTTTTCTGGAGACGCAAGTGAAATCGTAATTTTATTAAAACTACTTTGTTTTTTTTGGGTGTCTTTTTTGAACGCCATTTTTATCGCTTAATGATTTCGTTAAAAATTCAAATTAATCCATGCTCACATTCAAACATAATCCTCTCAATTCATGAAGGAGTACATTGAAAGATTCAGGTATTCCAGGTTCAGGAATATTATCTCCTTTAACAATCGCCTCATATGCTTTCGCACGGCCTGTTACATCATCCGACTTAACAGTCAAGATTTCTTGAAGAATATTCGCTGCACCAAAGGCTTCAATAGCCCATACCTCCATCTCACCGAATCTTTGGCCTCCGAACTGCGCTTTACCACCAAGTGGTTGTTGCGTAATTAATGAGTAAGGTCCGATAGAACGCGCATGCATCTTATCATCAACCATGTGAGATAATTTCAGCATGTAAATCACACCAACCGTTGCTGGTTGATGGAAACGCTCCCCTGTTCCACCATCGTATAAATAAGTATTACCTGATCTTGGCACACCTGCTTTATCCGTTAATTCATTTATTTCGTCTGGAGTTGCACCATCAAAAATTGGAGTAGCAAACTTAACGCCCATTTTTTCACCTGCCCAACCAAGAACAGTTTCATAAATTTGACCTAAGTTCATCCTAGAAGGTACGCCAAGTGGATTTAAAACGATATCTACAGGAGTTCCATCCGCAAGGAAAGGCATATCTTCTTGACGAACAATATTCGCAACAATACCTTTATTTCCGTGACGACCTGCCATTTTATCACCTACTTTCAACTTACGCTTCTTAGCAACATAAACCTTAGCCAATTTCACGATTCCAGCAGGCAATTCATCACCAACAGAAATATGGAATTTTCTACGCTTATAATTTCCAAGTAAGTCATTCGCTTTAATACTAAAGTTATGAATCACACGACTGATCAACTGATTAATTTCAGCTTCAGCAGTCCAGTTCAAAGGATTAATGATGGTATAATCAATTGCCATCAAAGACTTAGCATTAAACTTAGTTCCTTTCTTAATCAATTCCTCTTTAAAGTTATTGAATACACCAGCAGCTTTATGCTCTCCTAAAATCATCATTAATTTTTCAACTAACTTTTCTTTTACTTCAGCAAATTCGCGTTGGTATTCAGCATCAATAGTTTCAAGAACTGATTTATCTTGATTTTTAGACTTTCTATCTTTTATAGCTCTTGAGAACAATTTTTTCTCGATAACGGTACCTCTTAAAGAAGGACCAGCTTTTAAAGAAGCATCTTTCACATCACCAGCTTTGTCACCAAAGATAGCACGCAATAATTTTTCTTCAGGAGATGGATCTGTTTCACCTTTTGGAGTGATTTTACCAATTAGGATGTCACCTTCTTTGATATCAGCACCAATACGAATCAAACCATTATCATCAAGATCTTTAGTAGCTTCTTCGCTAACATTAGGAATATCAGAAGTTAATTCTTCCATTCCTCTTTTAGTATCACGAACCTCTAAAGAATATTCATCAATATGAATTGAAGTAAAGATATCCTCACGAACAACCTTTTCAGAAATAACAATCGCATCCTCGAAGTTGTACCCTTTCCAAGGCATGAAAGCTACTTTTAAATTTTGTCCAAGGGCTAATTCACCACTTTGAGTAGCAAAACCTTCACACAAAACTTGACCTCTTTCAACTCTGTCACCTTTTTGAACAATCGGCTTAAGATTGATACAAGTTCCTTGATTTGTTTTTCTAAATTTAGTTAAAGAATAACGAATTACTTCACTTTCAAAGCTCACTAATTTATCTTCTTTAGTCCAATCGTAACGAATAACAATCTCATCTGCATCAACATATTCCACTACTCCATTTCCTTCAGCATTGATCAATACACGAGAATCACGGGCAACAAGCCTTTCGATACCAGTACCAACAATAGGAGAATTCGGACGTAAAAGCGGAACCGCTTGACGCTGCATGTTAGATCCCATCAAAGCACGGTTGGCATCATCATGCTCCAAGAATGGAATAGAAGATGCTGCAATAGAAGCAATTTGATTGGCACCTACATCCATCAAAGTTAATTTGTCTGGAGTAACTACTGGGAAATCACCTTCATATCTAGCTTTAACAAGATTAGATAAGAAATTACCTTTATCATCAATTACAGCATTTGCTTGAGCGATAGTTTTAGTATCCTCTTCTTCAGCTGCAAGATAAATTGGCTCTTCATTAAAGATCACTTTACCTTTTTCAACTCTTCTATAAGGTGTTTCAATGAAACCTAATTTATTAACTTTCGCGAATACGCAAAGAGAAGAAATCAATCCAATATTTGGTCCTTCAGGAGTTTCGATAGTACACAAACGACCGTAGTGCGTATAGTGAACATCACGAACCTCAAATCCAGCTCTTTCACGCGATAAACCACCTGGTCCTAGGGCAGACAGCCTTCTTTTATGCGTAACCTCAGAAAGCGGATTCGTTTGATCCATAAACTGAGAAAGCTGATTCGTTCCAAAGAAGGAATTAATTACAGAAGACAATGTTTTAGCGTTAATCAAGTCAATAGGAGTAAAGACTTCATTATCACGAACATTCATACGCTCACGAATAGTTCTTGCCATACGGGCTAAACCAACACCAAATTGAGCATATAATTGTTCACCAACTGTTCTTACCCTTCTATTAGATAAATGGTCAATATCATCCACATCTGCTTTTGAATTGATCAATTCGATCAAATACTTAACGATTTGAATAATATCATTTTTCGTAAGAACTCTTGAAGCTTCAGAAGCATCAATTTTCAATTTTTTATTTAGGCGATATCTTCCAACCTCACCTAAATCGTATCTCGTATCTGAGAAGAATAATTTTTCAAATACACTTTTCGCTGTTTCAAAGTCGGGCGGATCTGCATTCCTCAACTGACGATAGATGTGTTCGATTGCTTCTTTTTCAGAATTAGAAGTATCTTTTTGTAGTGTATTATAAATAATAGTATAATCTGTCGAATTTGCATTTTCTTTATGCAAGATAACAGACTTAGTACCAGAATTAAGAATTTGATCTAAGTGTTCTTCTTCTACTGTCAATTCTCTATCAAGAATTACTTCATTTCTTTCAATAGAAACAACTTCTCCAGTATCTTCATCAACAAAATCTTCAATCCAAGTTTTTAAAACTCTAGCGGCAAGACGGCGTCCTACCAATTTTTTCATATTTGCTTTATTCACTTTAACTTCATCAGCAAGACCAAAGATCTCTAAGATGTCGCGATCAGTTTCATAACCAATAGCACGGAAAAGTGTTGTAACAGGTAATTTTTTCTTACGATCAATGTAAGCATACATGATACTATTGATATCCGTAGCGAATTCAATCCAAGAACCCTTGAAAGGAATTACACGAGCGGAGTACAATTTTGTACCATTTGCGTGACGACTTTGACCAAAGAAAACTCCCGGAGAGCGATGCAATTGAGAAACAATAACGCGTTCAGCGCCATTGACTACAAAAGATCCTTTAGGAGTCATATAAGGAATTGTACCTAGATAAACATCTTGAACGATAGTTTCGAAATCCTCATGTTCAGGATCAGTACAATACAATTTCAATTTTGCTTTTAGAGGAACACTATATGTCAAACCTCTTTCGATACACTCTTCAATAGTGTAACGAGGGGGATCGATAAAGTAATCCAAAAATTCTAATACGAACTGGTTGCGCGTATCAGTGATAGGAAAGTTTTCAGCAAAAACTTTGAATAGACCTTCACTATCTCTATTTTCAGGTGTTGTTTCCAATTGGAAAAACTCCTTAAATGATTTTAATTGGATTTCCAGAAAATCTGGATAATCAAATTGATTTTTGCTTGAAGCAAAATTAATTCTCGTTGAATTATTCGTTGTTGCCAAGGCTTATTATTTTTAAGTGTAGAAAGAAAAATCTTAATTATAAACAGAACAAGGCAACCGATAAATCGGGTGCCTGTTCTGTATTTTGAGCTAAAATATTATTTAACTTCAACTTCAGCACCAGCCTCTTCAAGAGATTTCTTAAGACCTTCTGCTTCGTCTTTAGAAATTCCTTCTTTCAAGGTAGATGGAGCTGCATCAACTAAGTCTTTAGACTCTTTCAATCCATTTCCTGTTAACTCTTTTACAAGTTTAACAACTGCAAGTTTGTTAGGACCACCTGCTTTCAAGATCACATCAAATTCTGTTTTCTCTTCAGCAGCTACTTCGCTTCCACCTGATCCGCCTGCCATCATTACTGGTGCAGCAGCAGCTGGTTCGATTCCATACTCGTCTTTCAATATTGTTGCTAACTCGCTAACTTCTTTTACTGTAAGGTTAACTAGTGTTTCTGCAATTTGCTTTAAATCAGCCATTTTATTTAAATTTAAAAAAGGTTTAATAATTAATTAACTATGCTCTTGTTTCGAGCGTTTTCAATATGCCTGCAATTTTACCACCTGCGCCTGTCAAACCTGACATCACATTTTTAGCAGGGCTTAGTAACAATCCGATGATTTCACCAACCAATTCTTCCTTGCTCTTCAACGATTCTAAAACCACCAATTGATTATCGCCAATAAATATAGCTTCATCAATGTAGGCTCCTTTAAGAATCGGTTTAGGGTTTTTCTTACGGAATTCTTGGATAAGTCTAGCGGGTGCATTTGCTTCAGTACTGATCATGATTGAAGTAGATCCTTTAAGGATATCTTTCAATTGTCCATAATCTCTTCCTTCCACTTTGTCCATTGCTTTAGACAACAAGGCATTTTTAACTACGCGTAGACTAATGTTTGTTTGAAAACATCTTCTTCGTAGATTATTAACAGCATCCACTGTTAATTCTGCCGTGTCGGTTAAATAAAAGACATTTGCGCCTGCTAAGTCCGATGCTAAATCTTCAATATACTTTGCTTTTTCTTCTCTTGTCATTTTGTAAGTTTTAAGCTGTTACAGATTTAGGGTCAATTTGTATTCCTGCACTCATCGTAGAACTCAAGTAAATACTTTTAATGTAAGTACCTTTTGCTGCCGACGGCTTCAATTTTAAAAGAGTTGTGATCAATTCATTCGCATTGTCGCGAATTTTTTCTCCTTCAAAACTTACTTTTCCAACTGAAGAGTGAATGATACCGTATTTATCAACTTTAAAGTCAATCTTTCCAGCTTTCACTTCTTGTACAGCTTTTGCTACATCTAATGTAACCGTACCTGTCTTAGGATTTGGCATTAAGCTACGAGGACCTAAAATTCGTCCAAGTGCTCCAACCTTACCCATAACTGAAGGCATAGTAATAATTACATCAATATCCGTCCATCCGCCTTTGATTTTTTCGATATAATCGTCCAAACCAACATGATCCGCTCCAGCAGCTTTTGCTTCGGCTTCTTTGTCTGGTGTACATAGAACTAATACGCGAACATCTTTACCTGTACCGTGTGGTAGGGCCACTGTACCTCTAACCATTTGGTTAGCTTTACGAGGGTCAACACCAAGACGAACACAAATATCAACAGATGCATCGAATTTAGAAGTAGTGATATCCTTTACCAAATCACAGGCATCAGCCAGTGAATATGATTTTGCTAAATCGAATTTAGACAAAATCTCCTTTCTTTTTTTAGAAACTCTTTTCATGTCTTATCGATTTATTTGGATTTTGGTGCTTCACCACCTTTAACTGTTACTCCCATACTTCTTGCAGTACCTGCAACCATTTTCATAGCTGAGTCTACTGTAAAGCAATTTAAATCCGGTAATTTGTCTTCCGCAATCATGCGTACTTGATCCCACGTAACAGAACCAACTTTAACACGATTTGGTTCAGACGAACCTTTTTTGATTTTAGAATGCTCCACGATTTGCACTGCTGCTGGGGGAGTTTTTAGTACAAAATCAAAAGACTTATCACCGTAAACAGTGATAACGACTGGCACAACTTTACCTGGTTTGTCTTGCGTTCTAGCATTAAACTGCTTACAAAACTCCATGATATTCACACCTTTCGCACCTAATGCAGGTCCGATTGGAGGTGAAGGGTTGGCCGCCCCGCCTTTGATCTGTAGCTTGATTAACGCTGCTACTTCTTTAGCCATATGTATACAAATTATGCAGTCAAACGTGGATCCTATCGGGAAGCTTTAATCGATTTCCCCACTCCTGCGGTTAATAAACTCTTTAAATATCTTTTTCAACTTGCATGTAGCTAAGCTCCAGCAAATTCTTTCTACCAAATATTTTCACCATTACTTTCAACTTCTTCTTGTCCTCATTAATTTCATCAACGATTCCTGTAAAATTATTAAAAGGACCATCGATCACTTTCACAGATTCACCGATAACAAATGGTATTTTCAATTCTTCTTCGGTAACAGCAAGTTCATCTACTTTACCTAATATTCTATTTACTTCTGATAAACGCATTGCAACAGGTTCACCACCTTTCACACCACCTAAAAATCCAATTACATTTGGAATACTTTTAATGACATGTGTTACTTCACCAACCAAAGCGGCTTCTAATAACACATATCCTGGTAGATATGCTTTTTCCTTATTAATTTTTTTTCCGTTTCTGATTTGAAAAACCTTTTCAGTTGGGATAAGTACTTGACTGACATAATCTGTCAATTTATGACGCGCTATTTCAAGCTCAAGATATTCCTTGACCTTTTTTTCCTTACCACTTACAGCGCGGACAACATACCACTTTTTAGTTATTTCTGCCATGTTCTAGCTTCAAAATTTGTAGATAAAACCGAGTAATCCTCTCCAGGTTGAGTCAGCCGATCCAGTTATTCCAAATAGATAATCCATAAGGAATATTAAAACTGAAATTAATATGGATGCAACAACGACAATTATCGTGTTGTTTTGCAACTCTTTCCAAGTGGGCCAAGTTACATTGTGAAGCATCTCATCGTATGTTTCACTAAAATATGTTCTTATTTTCGACACTGAACCTAATTTAAATGTTGCACGGGCGGTAGGATTCGAACCCACGACCAATGGTTTTGGAAACCACCACTCTACCAGCTGAGCTACACCCGTTTAAAAAGGGGAGCTTTCACTCCCCTTAACTAAACTTTAACTAAAAATTTATTAAGCTACTATCTCAGTAACTTGTCCAGCACCTACTGTTCTACCACCCTCACGGATAGCGAAACGCAGACCTTTATCCATCGCAATTGGAACGATAAGCTTAACATTAATAGTAACGTTATCACCTGGCATAACCATTTCACGACCGTCTAAAAGTGTAATTTCACCCGTAACATCTGTTGTACGGAAGTAAAATTGTGGACGATATTTATTATGGAAAGGAGTGTGGCGACCACCTTCTTCTTTCTTCAATACATATATTTCTGCTTTAAACTCATGGTGAGGAGTTGTAGATCCTGGCTTACAAATAACCATTCCTCTTTTGATTTGAGATTTTTCAATACCTCTTAACAAAAGACCAACATTATCACCAGCTTCACCTCTATCCAAGATTTTGCGGAACATCTCAACACCTGTTACAGTTGAAGTCAATTTTAAATCTCCCATTCCTAGGATATCTACACCTTCACCTGAATTAATAACACCTGTTTCAATACGACCTGTTGCAACAGTACCACGACCTGTAATCGTAAATACATCTTCAACTGGCATTAAGAAAGGCTTATCAACATCACGAGGAGGAAGTTCAATATAAGTATCAACTGCATCCATTAAAGCTTCAACAGCTTCAACCCATTTAGCTTCACCATTAAGTGCACCTAAAGCTGAACCTTGAATTACTGGAGCGTTATCACCATCATACTTGTAGAATGATAATAATTCTCTTACTTCCATTTCAACTAATTCTAGTAATTCTTCATCATCAACCATATCCACTTTATTCATGAATACAACTAAACGAGGAACACCTACTTGACGACCTAAAAGGATGTGCTCACGCGTCTGAGGCATTGGGCCATCAGTTGCAGCAACAACCAAGATTGCACCGTCCATCTGAGCAGCACCTGTTACCATGTTCTTCACATAATCCGCGTGACCTGGACAGTCAACGTGTGCGTAGTGACGCTTGGTAGTTTCGTACTCAATATGAGACGTGTTAATTGTAATACCACGCTCTTTCTCTTCAGGAGCATTGTCAATCGAAGAGAAGTCTCTTACTTGAGCTAATCCCTTAGATGCTAATACACTTGAAATTGCAGCAGTCAACGTAGTCTTGCCGTGGTCAACGTGTCCAATGGTACCAATGTTCACGTGCGGTTTGGAACGATCAAAATTTTCCTTAGCCATTTTTCTATTTGTTACTTGTTAATAAATACAACCTATAAAAGGATTACCTCGTGTAATCCATATCTTTTTTTTTCTTTTTATTCGAGCCAATGACGAGAATTGAACTCGTGACCTCTTCCTTACCAAGGAAGCGCTCTACCCCTGAGCTACACCGGCGCAGAAAGTAAAAGTGAGCGGGAGACGAGACTCGAACTCGCGACGTTCAGCTTGGAAGGCTGAAGCTCTACCAACTGAGCTACTCCCGCTTATATACTTTTCTGTGGGGAGAGCAGGATTCGAACCTGCGAAGGTATAAACCAACAGATTTACAGTCTGTCCTCGTTAGCCACTTGAGTATCTCCCCAATATCATGAGCCGATGGAGGGATTCGAACCCCCGACATGCTGATTACAAATCAGCTGCTCTGGCCAACTGAGCTACATCGGCGAATGTTGGTGCAATAAATTAAAGAACGAAAAAACGTTTTTTCCCCTATTTTTGGACTGCAAATGTACGAAAGTTTTTTTTATCTCAAAGTTTTTTAGAGATTTTTTTAAAATTCTTTACGATATATTTTTCTTCAAGGACAATTAGCTACTTTTGACCTATACAGATGAAGCAAATAACGATAAGTGTAAGTAATGATTTGGCCACAGACAATAGGGTGAATAGAACCTGTTCTGTTTTTATTTCTCAAGGCTACCGCGTCTTATTATTGGGTAGAAAACTTAAGGACAGTCTCCCGCTGCACGAACTTGATCATCAAACACATCGGATGAACTTGCTCTTTAATAAAGGTGTGTGTTTTTACTTAGAATTGAATTGTAGACTTTTTATAAAATTACTCTTCACAAAATCTTCTCTATTATATGCAAATGACTTAGATACGCTTTTGCCTAACTATTTGATTTCGAAATTAAAGAGGATTCCTTTGATCTATGATACGCATGAATTATTTACTGAAGTGCCTGAATTGCAAAATCACTCCATTAAAAAAGGTATTTGGTTAACATTAGAAAAATTTATATTTCCTAAACTTAAGCATGTGATAACTGTCAATGCATCTATCGCGTCAATTTATGAGCAAAAATATAAGGTGCCCATTCATATAGTTCGCAATGTGCCTTTCCAATTAGAACCTCAGATAAATGCAACTCCATTATCAGTCAACATTAAACAAAATGTATTTACTGTTATTATTCAAGGTTCAGGATTAAATGTTGATCGTGGTATTGAAGAGGCAATTCTTGCAATGAAGGAACTTGAAAATATACAACTGCTTTTAGTTGGAAACGGGGACTTAATTCCTTCAGCAAAAATATTGGTGCAAGAAGCTGGTTTAACAGACAAAGTGTTATTTTTTGATAAGCGTCCCTATAAAGAACTGATGCAGTTTACTCTTTTGGCAGACTGTGGTCTTGCATTGGATAAGCCGACAAATCTCAATTATGAATATGCATTACCCAATAAGGTTTTTGATTACATTCAAGCGAATACCCCCATCATTTGTGGTAACTTGAAGGAAATAAAATCAATTGTTGCTAAATACAATATTGGGATTTCACTTGAAGAGACCACGCCTAAATTAATTGCAGACGCCATTAGAACCTTACAAAATGATCCAACTCAATTGAATCTATATAAGGAAAACTGCAAGGAAGCTGCGCAAATTGAGCATTGGGAAAATGAGAAGGTGGTACTTGAAACATTAATTAAATCCTTAAACTAAAGCTTTAGCCTTAAAAGATTTTGAGATTCGTTGCAATTTATAGGCGTCGAACATCAACAGGAAAAAATACCCTTTTTTTAAAAGGAAATTATTCATTCCAGAAACTAAAAAATAGCAAGCATTAAATAAAGGAAGTAGCTTTTTTTTCTTTAAGGTATGATAGGCGGATAATAGTCTAACATGAGCCACAAACTCGGGTGATTTTTCTATATCTAGATTGATCGTCACCAAATTATCTATTGCATTATTAGTTTTTACTAAGAATTCAAGATTTTCATCTAAGACCTCATTCAGAACTGGATTGTCAATCTGTAATGGTAAGAAGCCTTTTTGAAATAATTGAAAACCAAATAAAGTATCTTCATGACCATAACCTTTAATATTTTCATTAAAGGGGTATTGATTAAAAACCTCGATATCAATCAAAAAATTATTTGTTTTAAATCCAAAGGAATTTTTCAATCTAAAATCAATTGACTTACTTTCACGAGAAATGGAATACTTCCACCTCAGCATAAAATTTCGAGAGGGCCGCATTTCTTGATAGCAAGATCCTCCGAATGCTAAAGAAGGATTCTTCTGCTCTATTAAATCAATATAAGTTGAAATAAAATTGGGGCGACAAATGATTGAATCTCCATCTAAGAATAAGAAATGTCCCTTTGTTTTTAAACTAAGGAAATAATTCCTAATGGCAGATCTTCCTTTATTATTAGGTAAAGAAATATAAGTAATTTGATCTTTATCCTTGCAGAATTCACTGTTAATTTGCTTGAAATGATTGCTGGAGCAATCGTCTACAATCAATAATTCTACAGGAAAATTCTTTGACTGTATTAAAAGTTCATTTGCCAAGCGAGTGACATCCGTATTGTAAACGGGAAGACAGATGTACAGCATATTAATTTGAGAAGGACAAATTAAGCCATCGTATTTGGTGTCCCAAAATTCATTGGAGGCATCCCGGTTACGGGCTCATCTAAAGCACCAAATTGTTGCTCATATTTTGCAATGTTATCAGACAATGCCTGCATAAATCTTTTGGCATTTTGCGGTGTCATTAATACCCTTGACCTTACTTTTCCTTTGGGCATTCCAGGCATTAGTTGAATGAAATCACAAACCACCTCAGCAGGCGAATGTGTAATTACCGCTAAATTTGAATAAACCCCTAAAGCAATATCTTCAGAGAGTTCAATATTCATTTGATTTTCTTCGTTTTCCATAATTTCCTTAATAATGCTAATTTACAAATCATTTTCCACTTCGTGAAATAGAATTCCAAAGGATTTAAGTTCTTCCATTATAGGATTGTATACTTCTGGTTGAATAGGTATATGGACCCCTGGAGTATTGAATTTTTCTTGTAAGATTAATTTTGCCATTATTGCCACAGGCAAACCAACCGTATTAGCCATAGAAGTGTACATAGGGTCCTCCCCTATATTTACCATAGAGGCAATCACCTTTTTCTTTTTGTTCTCGATTGAATATTCAAATTCATGATACATCACGATCATATCCTTATCATTGGGAGATAAGACTAATTTTTTTATTAAAAACTCTTCCAATAATTTTGCAGGTGAGGCATTTTCTAATCCTATAAATTCCTCATTATTAAATATCCCTAACCAATTGAATTGATCGAATAATTGAGTTCTTTCAGGACCTAAAAATTCTTTAAATTTCTCTTCCACTGATTTACTTGGATAATAAGGAAGAAATGAATTAATAAATCGTCGAGGTGTCATTAAATTGGAATCGCTTAATTTGTAGGAATCATCAGTCATTCCTAGTTCAATAAAAACATTCCAACCTTGGCAAAAATCTGGGCGTCTAAGTGTTCCTCTATATAAAGTTGGGATGTCTAATAAACCATAGGTTTTTCTATAGGCAAATGAATCTCTATTGGCATAACCATCAAATTCACCATAGGTAGAAATCTCAAAGCGCTCTGTTCGTTTAAAGAGCTGAGAATAGGGGATGTATTTATTCTCATTATTTTGAATGAATGCAGCCGCACCGCCTTGTCCAGCCAACACAACATTGCGTGGGTTCCAAGTAAATTTAAAATGCCATGGATTATCATCACTTCCTGGAGCCATAAGACCACCACAAAAAGATTTAAAGCTATCCATTCTTCCACCTTTCGCCTGAATATCATGGATAATTTGCATAGCACTCATGTGATCAATTCCAGGATCGACTCCAATCTCATTCATGATGACAATACCTGCTTTAACTGCTTGATCTGCTAACTCCTTCATTTCAGGCGAGACATAAGAAGGCGTAATCAAATGCGTTTTAAGTTCAATACAATCAACTGCCACTTCAGCATGAAATCTAGCGGGAAGCATAGAAATAACGAGATCTGCGTGACCTATCATTGGCTTGCGCTCAGCAGGATCGAGCGCATTAAAACTAAGCGCTGCAGCTCTGGGGTTATCGCCTATTTTTCTCTGAACTAAGGATAAATCTTGATCTACTACATTTATAAACCAATCTTCTTGTTCAGCATGGTCCAATAGATAGCGAATCAATGAGGAAGAAGACAAACCTGCACCTAAAATTAAAATAATTTTCATCTTGTAATAATTTTAAGCTTCTAAAGATTCTATTATGGGTTGTATGGCTTGAAACAGGACTTCTTCATTCCAAGGCTTTGCAATAAAACTATCTAACATTTCTTCCTGCAATAATTCTTCTACAGAAATTGGATTCGCTTGTCCTGAAAGCATTATGCATTTAAGTTTTGGATGTTTCGACTTTATGGCACGGATTAATTGAGCTCCAGTCATTTCCGGCATTTGATAATCTACTATAATAAATATGATATCAATCTTTTCTTCTACAAGTGCATCTATGTTGAGAAAGGCTTCAGAAGGATCCGTGAAATATTCAATAAGGGTATGCTTTTGATTAACAACTTTAGTCAGTTGAAAGGCAAGCATTTGTAGAATAAACGGGTCGTCATCGACACAAACAACAGCATATTTTATAGAATCCATGGCGCAAATTTAATTAATTAAATAAGGGAAGAATCACGCATTTAATTTTGTTTTAACTACCTATCGTGTAAAAGTCAATTGAAAAACAGTTTTTTCTTTATCAGAGCTAAGTGAAATGGAGGCATTATGTTCTTTAAGAACACTTTTTACAATGCTCAAGCCCAATCCAGAACCGTTCTTTTTTGCTTTAGTGGTGTAAAATTTATCAAAAATATGCTTCTGAGTCTCTTCTGGAATATGTGGGCCATTGTTCTCAAAATAAATGCAGATTGCACCTTGCCGCTCTTCACTATATATTTTCAAGACTCCTTTAGTTTCTGTTTCTTCGATAGACTCTATTGCATTCTTTAATAAATTAGACCACAATTGAAATAATTTAATTTCTAAGCCAATAATTTCTAAAGATGGATCCACATCAAAATAAACTTCCACATTTTTCCTTAAGGCGAAATTAAATATGTTGAGGACCGAAGCAATGTTATTATGTAAAACAACAACAGACTTTTCATCATTTCGATGATCCTTACTGAATGCACTTAGATCACTAACTACTTTTGCTGCTCTTTCGCTTGCGCTAAGAATAGTGGTTAAAAAACTTTTAATCGTATGTAAATTAAAAATCAAGGAGAGAAACGCAATGGGATTACTTGAGCTAATAATCGATTGAATTAAATCAGTATCCGAAATGTTTATGTTTGACTTAACCAACATACTGGCGATTTGATTTCGATCAGAAGATACAATGCCTGGAAAATAATCCAGTAAATATTTTTCGAATTCTTTAATTTCTCTTCTTTGTTGAAGACCGCCAACATACAATACTCGATTTGTGGTCTCTGCTAATTCGCAAGCTTTTATGATTTGATCTTGACTGCATTCTGAAATTGTGCTCTTTAATAAATTTTCAAACGAATACTTTACACTTTCAGCGCCTATTTTAATGGCTCCAATTGGGGTATTTAAATCATGTGCGACACCTGAAGACAATTCACCAATGGTAACCAATTTTTCTTGATCAGATATGGACTTAGCTAAGTCTAAGTTTCGTTGTGTTTTTTCAATTACAATTTCTTCCAAATCTAAATTGATCATTTCAATTTCTTTTTTAGCGATGGATAATTTTTCCTCTATTAATTTTCGAGAGCTGATATCCATTCCATAACCAATGACAAAATTTACCTTTCCATTCTCATCAAAAACAGGACCCATTTTCCGAAGAATTACTTTTCGATTTCCTTCAGCATCTTTAATTTCTTCCTCCCATTCAATTTCCTCTTTTGATTGCATAACCTTATCAAATAGTGCTCTTCTTTTTTCCGCGACGGTTGTTGGCAAGCCTTTAAATTCGCAATAATCAAAGTCATCTTTGCCAATAATGAACTTGCGGATTTTATCGTCTTTTATGCCTTGCGGATTAACGAAAAGATATCGATGATCTGCACTAAAAACTGCAATATCAGATGGTATGCTATTTAATATATATTCAAAAAAAGCACTTTGACTTTCCAATTTTTTATTCAGTGCATTTAAATCGTCAATAGAATCTTTTTTTTCTGTAGGGTGCGCCTCTGGGTAGGCTAACAAAGTAAATCCAAAGTCAGTGACTTTGAGACTAAGTTTAAAGTTTTGATTTAAATAGCTGCACCCAAAAAACTTCAGCTCCTTATTATTTGAATCCAAACAGTTGGGAAGATCCTTTTTGATGTCAAAATCAAAAACTAAAGAAATCGATTTTCCTATTAAGGAAATGGGTTGCTCCGCTAATACATCACTGACATGAATAATGGTGCCGTCTGATTTAAGTAAGGCACAATATGCATGCGAAAATCTGAGAGATTCGAAGACTAAATCTAAGGATAAAGCGGAAATGTTATTTTGCATATTCAATAATTAATAATATTCCCTTAAATTCAATTGATGTTTTTAAACGAAATAACCATAACAAATTTAATAAAAAATTGTACCCTCAAACTTTCTTATTATTTAATTAATTTAAAGAAGATTAACTACTTTTGCACAAATAATTTTATACAAAATGGAATATAATAATCTAGGTAAAACAGGGCTTCAAATTAGTCGTTTGTCACTCGGGTCATGGTTGACTTTTGGAAAACAAATCGAATCTTCCACGGCAGAAGATTTAATGGTCTTAGCCTACGAAAATGGAATCAACTTTTTTGACAACGCAGAGATTTATTCTAGAGGAATGAGTGAAATTGTCATGGGAGAAATATTAAAGAAACAAGCATGGTCTCGCGATAGTTTTATTGTTAGCAGCAAAGTTTTCTTTGGTAATGGTGGACAATTACCAACACAAAAAGGATTGAATAGAAAGCATGTTTTCGAAGCGTGCGACCAAGCATTAAAAAGATTACAAGTAGATTATTTAGATTTATATCTTTGTCACAGACCAGACAAAAACACTCCAATCGAGGAAACGGTTTGGGCAATGCACCATTTAATTGCTCAAGGAAAAATATTATACTGGGGAACCAGTGAATGGAGTGCTCAAGAGATTATGGAGGCTCACCTTTTTGCCAAACAAAATCATTTGATTGGTCCTGTTGTCGAACAACCAGAATACAATATGTTTACGCGAGCCAAGGTAGAAGTTGAGTTTGATCAATTGTACAAAACTGTTGGTTTAGGAACAACTGTTTGGTCTCCATTAGCAAGTGGTATTTTGACAGGAAAATACAATAACGGATTCCCAAAAGAAACTAGATTAGGACTTGATGGTTTAGAATGGTTAAAGGATAAAAATCTTACGGAGGATAGGATAGAGAAAGTTAAAGAGCTTTCTGTTTTAGCGGGAGATTTAGGGATTTCATTACCTGTATTAGGATTATCATGGTGTCTCTCTAATAAGAATGTCAGCACAGTTATTCTTGGCGCAAGTAAAGTAGAACAGCTTAAAGAAAATCTTAAAGCAATTGATGCGCAACATTTACTAACTCCAGAAATATTGCTGAATGTTGATGCTATATTAGAAAATGTTCCTCCAAGAGCAGATTATTAAATTAAAAATTGAACATCAATTCAATTGAAGTGTTCCAATAAGTTAAAAATAGAAAAATGATTGAAACAGATATAATAATTATAGGCGCTGGTCCAGTAGGTTTATTTACTGTATTTGAAGCAGGACTTTTAAAATTAAAATGTCATTTAATTGATTCTTTACCGGAACCAGGAGGGCAATGTTCAGAGATATATCCAAAAAAACCAATTTATGATATCCCCGGATTTCCGACAATATTAGCGGGTGAATTGATAGATAATTTAATGAAACAAGCGGAACCCTTTAAACCTGGATTTACACTAGGCGAAGCAGCAATGAAAATTGATAAAGAGGGTAATGATTTTATTGTGACTACTGTAAAAGGAACCCAACACAAAGCTCCAATTGTTATGATTGCTGGTGGACTAGGCGTTTTTGAACCACGCAAACCACCTATTGATACCCTTACATCTTTTGAAGATAAGGGAGTTGAATATATCATAAAAGACCCGAATTTTTACAAAGGAAAAAGATGTGTAATAGCAGGTGGAGGAGATTCGGCATTAGATTGGTCTATCTTTTTAGTAGAGCAAAAAATCGCATCGAAAGTAACTTTAGTACATCGAAATAGTTCTTTCAGAGGACATCTTGATTCTGTACAAAAAGTAATTGATCTGGCTGAAAAAGGTGAGATTGAATTAATAACTGAAGCAGAAGTTACAGGATTACAAGGTGGTGATCACTTGGAAAATGTAATTGTAAGCCATCAAAAAGACGGCGAAATTACGATCAAGGCAGATCATTTTATCCCTCTATTTGGATTGAAACCAAGTTTGGGTCCCATTGCAGATTGGGGTTTAGAAATTGAAAAGAATGCCATTAAGGTAACAACTTTAGATTATTCTACAAATATCCCAGGTATCTATGCCATTGGAGATGTTAATACTTACGAGAATAAATTAAAACTAATTTTATGTGGGTTCCATGAAGGAACATTAGCGGTACAATCAGCATTTGCAAGAATTTTCCCAGATAAAAAAAATATACTCAAGTATACAACGGTAAATGGTGTACAAGGATTTTAGCATTCGCTAACTTTTCAGCTTATATTTGGTAGCTTAGCCATATGAAGAATAGAACTATAAATGCTGTTGTAATACTTGGGATATTATCCTTAGTAACCATTCTAATGGTTCAGTTGCTTTGGATGAAAAAAACTATTGATATCCAAGAAACAAGCATCGCTATTCAAGCAAAAGAAGATAGCTTAAATATCAAAGAGTTTGGACAACAAGTACATGTAGCACTCCGTAATGTATTAGAAGAAATTAATGAAAATACAGATAGTAATCTAGACTTATACGGAGCTGTTAAACAAATAAGGAGTAATCATTTTACAGTTGATATTAATGAAGAACTACAGCCTTATTATCTAGAAACCTTATTAAAAAAAGCACTTTACAACCAAAATATTCATCAAGATTTCGTTTATGGAATCTATGACTGCTTTACTGATTCGATTGTTTTTGGGAACTTAATAAAATTTAGTAAAGATTCCCTTTATGCACCAGTATCAGATTCGCTCATTGGTATTACACCAGAAACTTTAAACCTAAAAAAAGACGGGCATTACTTCACCGTCTTTTTTCCAAATGTAAAAGCAAGTTCCATCGAAGCACAAGTATTTATCTCTCCTTGGATTTATATTATTGTTATCGTTGTTTTAGTTCTTGTATTTTTTGGTTTTAGTCTAGCGATAATATTAAGGCAAAATCGGCTGTCTGAAATCAAAACAGACTTTATTAATAACATGACGCACGAATTAAAAACGCCCATTTCAACGATTAGTTTGTCGAGCGAACTTCTGATGAGATTGGATAAAGATTCTGATTTTGATAAAGTAAATAAATATGCTGGTATTATTTTTAAAGAAAATAAACGCCTAGAAAATCAAGTGGAGCGTGTTTTAAATGTCGCAAAGTTAGATAAAGATCAAGTGGTGCTGAATAAAGAATTGTTTGATGTGCATGAATTATTGGAAGAAGTTAAAGAGAATTTTGAATTACATCATCTTGAAAAAGGAGGCAATATAACGCTAGTTTTGGCGGCTACCCAATTTGAAATTCAAGCTGACCCTGTTCATATTACTAATGTGATCTATAATTTATTAGACAATGCTTGTAAATATTGTGAAACAAGTCCTCAAATCGAAATTAGAACAAAGAATGAAAGAGGTGGCATTAGCATTGAAATAGTGGATAATGGCATTGGAATCAAAAGAGAAAATTTAAAATCAATTTTTGAGAAATTCTATCGTGTACCCACCGGAAATTTACATGATGTCAAAGGATTTGGATTGGGACTTTACTATGTAAAACTAATTGTTGACGCACATCATGGTAAGATTGAAGTCAAAAGCAATTTTGGAAAAGGGACTCAATTTACACTGTTTATTCCTTAATTTTTCTCAGTTGAATGATGGGTTGAGGTCGAATACCATCTCTAAGTAAAATCTTTCTTTTAGCATCCACTTGAACCTTTTCCTCTAAGGCATACTCTGGAATCTTAATGGTGAAATAAGCTTGTTTTTTTTGAACACTAAGTGCTGTGATTTCTCCTTCGTAATTCAAGTCGCCAATAGTTAATAAGTATTCTGTTTTGCTAATGGTAATTGAAATAGGAGCCGAAGACACCCTAAAGAGTTCCTCCCCTGAATTGAATTCATAAGGAGGAATGATTCCCGTGTAAGTCCCTCTAAATTTTCTTTTTACTTTAATGTCCTGAGCTGAAGAAATGAAACAGGAAATCAATAAAATAATTAAAACACCTATGTTTTTCATAAAACGAAGTTACACTTTTCAATAAATTATAAGGAAAATCAGGGGCTTTCTTTGAAAAAAAATTTGACCTTTCATATTGGTTATTAACTTGTTCAAAAAACAAAAATAAATTCGAGCACTTAATTGCTGATTTCAATTAAATTCGCAGAAGGAATTTTCTTAAAGAACATGAAACAATATCACGATTTATTACAGCATATTTTAAAGGAAGGCGTACGCAAGGAAGACAGAACGGGAACCGGTACGCTATCTGTTTTTGGATATCAAATGCGCTACGATTTAAATGAAGGTTTCCCTTGCTTAACCACCAAAAAATTGCACTTGCGTTCCATTATTCATGAATTACTTTGGTTTTTGAAAGGTGATACGAATATTGGTTATCTTAAAGAACATAATGTTCGTATTTGGGATGAATGGGCCGATGAAAATGGAGAACTTGGACCTGTTTATGGACATCAGTGGAGAAGTTGGCCAGCAAAAGATGGTGGAACTATTGATCAGATATCGCAGGTAATTGATCAAATTAAAAACAATCCCAATTCAAGACGCCTCATTGTTTCTGCATGGAATGTTGCTGATGTAAATGAAATGGCACTTCCTCCTTGTCATTGTTTTTTTCAATTTTATGTAGCAGACGGAAAGTTAAGTTGTCAATTGTACCAGAGAAGCGCTGACACATTCTTAGGTGTGCCTTTTAATATTGCTTCCTACGCTTTATTAACGATGATGATTGCCCAAGTTTGTGATTTAAAATTAGGAGAATTTATACATACTTTAGGTGATACACATTTGTATACCAATCATCTAGATCAAGCGCAATTGCAATTGACTAGAGATCTTCGTGACTTACCAACTATGAAACTTAATGCTGATGTTAAGGATATTTTTGGCTTCACGATAGATGATTTTGAATTGATCAATTATGATCCACATCCACATATAAAAGGAGCAGTAGCCGTTTGAAAAAGACAAGTATTATTGTAGCAATGGATGCCAAAAATGGCATTGGAAAAGACAATGATTTGATGTGGCACTTGCCGATCGATATGAAGTTTTTTAAAACCCAAACAGAAAATGAAATCGTTGTGATGGGAAGGAAAAACTTTGAATCAATTCCAGAACGCTTTCGTCCACTTTCCAATAGATTGAATGTTATCTTGACCCGAAACAAGGATTTTGAAGCCGCTGGTTGTCTTGTCTTTAACGACATGAAAGATTGTATCTCAACTTTGAGTAATAGAGAAGAGAAAATATATATTATTGGCGGTGGTGAAATCTATAAGCAAGCGCTTGAATTGGATCTTGTTGAAGAAATGTATATCAGTCATGTGGATTGTGAACTTGATGCTGATACTTTTTTTCCAATAATCGACGAACAGCAGTGGGAGATCAAGACCCTTCAAGATCATCCTAAAAATGAAAAACATGCTTATTCTTTTGCAATTAAATATTACAAGCAGATTAAACGGTAATATATTATATTTACTAAATAAAATACAAGCATATGTTAGCTCCTTTCAACCTAAAAAAATGGATTTCAGACAACAGAGATTTATTAAAGCCACCTATTTCAAATAAAAATTTATACATCGAAGCAGGTGACTTCATCGTAATGGTGGTAGGCGGACCGAATGCGCGAAAAGATTATCATTACAATGAAAGTGAAGAACTTTTTTATCAAATTGAAGGAGATATTACGGTAAGAATTCAGCATGAAGGCAAGCCTATGGACATCGAGGTGAAGGAAGGTGATATATTTTTATTGCCTGGAAATACACCCCACTCTCCTATCCGTGGAGCAAATACCGTTGGATTAGTTATTGAACGCGTAAGAATAGGAAGCGATTTAGAAGATGGTTTGTTTTGGTTTTGCGAGAACTGCAATAACGAATTGAAATCTTACCGATTCAAATTAAATAATATCGAAGTAGATTTCTTGTCTCGATTTAAAGAATTCTATGCTTCTTTAGAGATGAGGACTTGTAATAAATGCGGTACAATAATGGAAACAGACCCTAAGTTCTCTTAGTTATTCTGTGGTTCAAAGGTCATTAAATACACTCCTTGAGAAGTGTATTGCTCTAATACCAATGTTTTATTTTTCAACTCTTTAATGGTATAAGTTACCGGAATATCTAATCCTACTTGCAATAATGACAAGGTAGTTTTCTCTGTCTCTAGCGTCCAATCACCATGAATGTAGCTTGTAGTGATTTGACCCAATGCAGTTTGAGAGTCAGCCATAGAAAAGGTTCCGTCTTTATCAATAGAAAGCGTTTTTGAAGGAACTTTAGAAATTACTTCATTCCCATCTTTTAAGATACTTACCAACTCCCAATTGTTACACAATCGAGCAGTTTTAGTCAAAATTGAAAATTTTGGACCGTTAGGATATTTATCACAAGAATTTAATACAACCATTGTTGTAACAATAAGCGCCAAAGAAAAGATGAATTTTTTCATAAACTATTTTTATCAAATGTACTACTTTCTAATTTGAAAGCAAAAAAAAAGCCATCCGAAGATGGCTTTTAAAAAATTTCTAACTTATTTAGTTGCCCAAACAGTAATCATAGTTGAATTGTTTGATGAATCGAACTGTGATAATTTCATATCGTCCTTAGCCAATTGAATTATAGTCCATTCCCCAGTTACAGTTGTGCCTGTCTCAATAGTAAGTAATTTCGTTTTGTCATCACTAAATGACCATGTTCCTGTAACAGTATCTGTATAAGTTTGACCTAACAAAGTATATGCAGTTGTATTGGAATAAGTACCATCTTTTAGAAATTTAATAGTAACAACCAAGCCAGTCATGTTTAAAGATGTACCATCTTGAGTCATGGATACCAAGTTCCACTCATTGATCACGCGTGATTTTTTAGTTAACAAAGTGAATTTTGATCCTTCGTCATACTTACTACACGATGTCATCATTGTACTAGTAGCCAAAGCTGCTACAAATCCAATTAAAAATAATTTTTTCATAAATGTTTTTTAGAAATTAATTAAAAATTTATCCAAAGAAAAGCTTTTTACCCGTCAAAAAGACTTTACCTTTGTTGCAGTCTAAATACGGAACGAATATGAAAAAGTTGCTTATTATAATAACATCATTAAATTTTTTACTTTTATCATGTAGTGAAAGCGCTAAAAATGAAGTGAATACGCCTAAAAAAATTAGTGTTGCCAATCAAAAAATTACACTTGAAGTAGAAGGAATGGTTTGTAAAATGGGTTGTGGGGGTTCCATTAGAAAAGCACTTTTAGAGACTAAATCTGTCAGTCAAGTTGATGTTGATTACCAAGACGATCGTACTAAGCAAATAGTGAGTGTCTTTTATAATAAAAGTCAAATAAATAAAAGTACCATCGTGAACCTCTTGGAGACAATCAACGACAAGCAATTTAAAATTGCAGTATTAGACGAGCAAGCAATAGCAGCAAAAACTCCATCTAAAGGGAAGTAAAATAGCATGCAGCTAAATTTCAGAACATTAGGGAGTGGTAAACCACTTATAATTTTACATGGTCTATTTGGATCAGCAGACAATTGGCAGAGTCAAGCCAAAATATTCGCTACTTACTTTCAAGTTTATCTCATTGATTTACGGAATCACGGACATTCACCTTGGAGTGAGGAGCACAATTATACCTTACTTGCAGAAGATGTACAGAAGCTACTTGAGGAACAGAAAGTAGAAAACGCAATTGTCCTGGGACATTCTATGGGAGGAAAAGTGGCCATGACGCTTGCTCAAAATACGATTGGTTTGGTAGAGAAATTAATCGTTGTAGATATGGGCATGAAACAATATCCCTTGCATCATCAACATATATTGGGAGGATTGAATGCTGTTGATCTAAATTCAATTTCATCTAGGTCTGAAGTAGAATTGATTCTAAGAGAATACATAAACTCTGAGGGAGTTTTACAATTTTTGCTCAAAAATTTATATTGGAAGCAAAAAGGATCTCTGGCCTGGCGGATGAATTTTAAAGCATTGGAAATTCACATGGATGAAATTCTTGAGGTCATTCCTGAAAAAGAAGTGATGATACAGACCTTATTTATTCGAGGAGGTTTATCTAATTATATTTTAGATGATGATATTCCTGATCTGGAAAATAATTTTCCTGACAGTCAATTTGAAACCATCGAAACGGCAGGACATTGGGTACATGCCGAGGCGCCAGATGAATTTATTTCGATCGTTTTAGGGTTTTGTTTGCGATAGATATGGGCAATTGCCCATATCCACGCAAACAGGCAATTGCCCATATCCACGCAAACAGGTAATTGCCCATATCCACGCAAACGAGTTGTTGATACGGGCAATTGCCCGTATCAACGAATAACCGAATACCCGAATCAACAAATAACCGAATACCCGAATCAACGATTACCCGAATCAACGATCATTCTCATTGAATGAATCATTAATCCATTTCAATGGATTATTAATAATATATCGCCGAATAGCATTTAAGGCCTTTTCGTTTCGAATAATACGATCATGATAAAGCGATTGCCATTCAAATTCAATATTATTTTGGTTGGCATATCGTTTTAACGATGATTTGAATGCTCGTATCACTGCCCCTAAATTTTGTGATTGCACACCAAATTTATTTGGAGTCCAATCTTTTTTATCTGGTCTATTGAAAAATAAAATTCCATGAATATGATTGGGCATTACTACAAATTGATCTATTTCGACAAAGGGATAATGCGCAGGAATTTCTTTCCAAAATTCATTAGCAATTTTACCAATTTCAGAAAAATCCGAGATTTCACCAAAATAATTTATACGGTTTTTGGTGCAAATGGTAACGAAATAATATCCATGAGATCCATAATCATATCCTTGAAGTCGAGTAGATTCGGAACGATATTTGTTTTGAAATTTTGTGATTGTTATTTTTTTCGTCAGTAATTAGAAGTTGCTTCTTTGAACGAAATAAATCAACTTATATTCATCGTTTTTTATAAATCGGAACGGTAGAACAAGGTTCTCCATACATCAAGGATTTAACAACAGGTCTAATGTGAGCAACAAGGGCAGTACTTGCGAAATCAGGATTAGGAATGTCTGAACATCCTTTTACAATGACTCTTTGATCTTTAAACTTGGATAGGTCTAAATTTTGAATCTCCCTTTCGATGAGTCTTTTCTCTAAATCAATTTTTGAACCTACTAAAAAATAAACGGAAAACTTAGAAAGTTCACTTCCAATAAGCATGTATGCCCATGTTGGAATAATGGCATCAGAGGAGCAGAATATATAAACCGCTGTATTTTCATAAGCCGACCAATCATGAGTCGAAATCCAAGCGCGAAAATCTTTTTCACGCAGCACCATCCCTTGCCATAATTGTTCGGTTAAATCAATTCCTAATATGGGAATAGTTGGCTTAAATTCTGCCATGTCCAATTGAATTAGACCGCTATCTTTTATTTTATTGACAATTTCAGCCATAATATTTAAAATTAATAGGTGCTGGTACTTCCACCAATATTTTCAATGGGATGCCAAGTAGTTTTGATTTCCTGTAAATCCGCTATAAAAGTTAATCCTTGAGATTCCGGCTGATTGAAGTCTTCTGTATAGGTGAATTTTCTTTTTAAATTATCAATACAAGCCTCAGCAATAGCATTTTCAATTGCTCCTAAATCACTTGAAATAAGAGCGTTAATGTCCATGTGTGAAGCCATAATTGGAGCAATCTCGTCTTGTTTACCTGTTAGAATGTTAACTACACCTGCTGGCACATCCGAATCATTTAATACTTCTGCAAATGAAATAGCACTTATTGGTAGATTTTCTGAAGCAAGCGCAACAAGGGTGTTTCCTCCTGCTAATGCTGGTAAGATTAAAGAAACGAGTCCTATTAATGCAGTATTTTGAGGGGCAATAAGCGCCACAATTCCCATAGGTTCGCAGGTAGAAAAATTAAAATGGGAGGAATTTACTGGGTTCACTGAACTCAACACTTGATTATACTTGTCGCACCAACCTGCGTAATACACGATGCGATCCAGCGTTGTTGAAAATTCTAGCACTGCTTCTTCCAGAGAACTTCCCTGTTTTTGAAATTCCTTTAAAAATATTTCTTTTCTATCTGAAAATAGCTCTGCAATACGGTATAAAATTTGCGAACGATTCAATGCGCTTCGTTCCTCCCAAGGTCCTTGTGCTTTCCTTGCAGCAACAACAGCATTTCTCAAATCCTTTCGAGATGACAGGCAAATATTTCCTAAAACTTCTCCTTGTTTTGAAACTGGAGCATAGAACCTTCCAGATTCAGTTCTAGGAAATGCTCCTCCAATATATAGCTTGTAGGTTTTTAAAACTTCCAAATTACTCATAACTCATTATTTAATTATTTTCAAATAAGCTCCCAAACCATGCATTCCTCCTTCACGACCAAAGCCACTTTCTTTATAACCACCAAAGGGAGATGCTGGATCGAACTTATTATAGGTATTCGCCCAAACAACACCCGCCTTTAACTTACTGGTCAAATTGAATATTTTGGAACCTTTATCCGTCCATACACCAGCCGCTAATCCGTAAGGTGAATTGTTTGCTTTTTGAATTACCTCATCAATAGTTCGAAAAGTTTGAATGGTCAATACGGGTCCAAAAATTTCCTCTTGTGAAAGAACACTAGATTGAGAAACATTCGTAAAAATGGTAGGTTTGCAATAAAATCCATTCGCAGGAAGCGCACCTTCACATTGAAATATTTCAGACCCTTCTTGAATGCCTATTTGAATATATTTTTCAATGGTCTGCAGTTGTTCCCTAGAATTAATGGCTCCGATGTCTGTATTCTTATCCAAAGGATTACCTAAGATCAAGCTTTTCATTCGATGCTTAAGTTTCTCAACTAGTTTTTCTGCAATATTTTCTTGAACATATAGTCGAGAGCCAGCACAGCAAACATGTCCTTGATTAAAGAAGATGCCATTTACAATTCCTTCTACTGCTTGATCTATTGGAGCATCATCAAAAATAATATTTGCAGACTTCCCTCCCAACTCCAGCGTTGATCGTTTGCCTGTTCCAACCAATGCTTTCTGAATGGCTTTTCCAACTTGAGTAGAACCAGTAAATGCAATTTTATTAATGTCTGGATGCTTAACAAGTGCCTCGCCCGTGTCGCCATGTCCAGTGATTATATTGATTACTCCTGGAGGAATTCCTGCTTCCTTAATGATTTCTGCCAATTTGAGCGCCGTTAAAGAAGTAGTTTCAGCGGGCTTAAGAACAACCGTATTTCCTGCGGCTAAAGCTGGGGCGATCTTCCAAGCCGCCATCATTAAAGGGAAGTTCCAAGGGATTATTTGACCAACAACACCAAGTGACTCAGTCTTTTGATTGGGAAATGCATAGTCTAGTTTATCTGCCCAACCTGCGTAATAAAAAAAATGATTGCATGCTAAGGGCACATCAATATCTCGCGACTCACGAATTGGCTTTCCTGCATCCAAAGTTTCGATAACCGCTAATTCCCTTGCCTTTTCTTGCATCATCCGGGCCAATCGAAAAATATATTTTGAACGATCACCCGCACTAATTTTCGACCAAACCTCATCATATGCTTTTCGTGCAGCTTTCACTGCTTTGTCAACATCTTGAGCATTTGCCCATGCGATTTTTGAAAGTACTTTTTCATCCGCTGGATTTATGGTATCGAAATATTTATTAGAAGTAGGAGCTATCCATTCATTATTAATGAAAAGTTCATATTTATCTTTTATCTCAATATGAGAGGTGCTTTCCAAAGAAGGTGAATACAACCACTGATGATCTTCGGAAGCGTTTTTTTTGTTTTCCATCTTAATCTAAAGTAAAATAATTAGGAGATTGATAGGACCCTGATTCTAATTTTAATATTTGCATCAAAACATCATTCGCTAAACTACTTGCGCCAAATCGGAACCATTCATTATGCAACCAATTTGGTCCTAGAATTTCATTGACCATCACTAAATTATGCAGTGCCAACTTGGAGGTAGAAATTCCACCTGCAGGTTTCATTCCAATCATTTTTCCAGTTGCTTCGAAGTAATCTTTTATGGCGAGTAGCATCGTGTAAGTGACTTGCATGGTAGCGGCAGGTTGAATTTTTCCTGTTGATGTTTTGATGAAATCTGCACCTGCATACATAGCGATATCGCTTGCCTTTCTTACATTATCTAAGGTGCAAAGCTCCCCCGTTTCCAGAATTACTTTTAAACGAGCAACTCCACAAGCTTCTTTAATCATCGCAATTTCATCAAAAACAAAGTTATATTCCCCTGACAAAAATTTTCCTCTTGAAATCACCATGTCAATTTCGTCTGCCCCTGAGTCAACAGCTAATTTTACATCTGCTAATTTAATTTCCAAATTAGATTGACCTGAAGGAAAGGCAGTTGCAACAGAAGCGATTTTAACAGAAGTGCCTTCAAGAGCTTGTTTTGCAATAGCAACCATGGAAGGATAAACACATACTGCGGCTACTTGAGGTAAATTGGGGTGAAGGTCGTGCAGATGATGTGCTTTAAAACACATTTGCTTTACTTTCCCGGGGGTATCCTTTCCTTCAAGTGTCGTTAAATCAATCATGCTTAATACCATCTTCAAACCTTGAGCCTTCGCATCATCTTTAATGCTGCGCGTTTGAAAACGGGCGACGCGTTCTTCTACTCCAACTTTATCAATAGGAGAGGCTGCATTTATAGTTTGAAAAATGGAATGTTTGTTACTTTCAAGCATATCTCTAAGTTCTAGCCCAAAGATAATTAAAGAAAGTTATAGAAAACCGATAATTAATTAATCTTCAGTATCGTCTTCGTCATCTTTGTCCGGTTTGTCATAATCATCAGACTCTTCATCATCTGAATCACTTTCCAATTCATCGTCTTTCAAAGCTGGATCTTCTTCAAAATCCTCTTCTTCATCCGCAATTGCTTTGGCTTTAACCTTTGGCTTTGTGATTTTAACCAAATAAACAACTTCTTCAGTATCCCAAATCAAGGCGTCAAGCACCTCACCTTTAGGTGTTTTAATTGTTGTCAAATGATTAATGTAACCGTCAGGGAATTCCCTTAGGATTTGTTTCTTTTGTTCAAGGGTGAGTTTATCGTAACTAATTATTGACCTTCTCTTTGACATACTTTATAATTGTTGATTCTAATTGTCGCAAATTTATATTTTTTGTTTTTCAATGTCACTATATTGTATGAGAATCTTTAAAAAATTATTAACCATTAATAGTGCGTTACTTTTTTATCGTCATTTGACTTGCATTTAATCTATCATTATTAAGGCAATAATCTTATCTTTGAATTTATATTATGTCAAAACAGAAAAGCGCTTTTTTTTGCCAAGAATGTGGATACGAGGCCCCAAAATGGTTGGGTAAATGTCCCTCTTGTTCCTCATGGAATACCTTTGTGGAAGAAATTGTAGCTTCAGGCAAACAATCTATTTCTTTTTCAACGGATACTAGAAATGCGAAGCCTACTTTAATTAACGAAATAGAAAATCTTGTAGAAAACAGGATGCAATTGGTTGATGTAGAATTAAATCGTGTTTTGGGAGGTGGATTAGTTAAAGGGGCACTTGTATTAATTGGCGGAGAACCAGGAATTGGTAAATCAACCCTAATGTTACAAATGGCCATTCAAGAACCCTTAAATATCTTATATGTTTCGGGTGAAGAAAGTGAGCAACAAATAAGAATGAGAGCGGAGCGTATTGGTATAAAAAATAATCACTGTCAATTACTCACAGAAACCAACTTGGTTAATATTTTGAATCATGCTAAAGCATTGATGCCCGAAATGTTAATTATAGATTCTATTCAAACCTTGTTTTATTCTGCAATTGATAGTTCCCCCGGTAGTGTATCTCAAGTGCGAGAATGCACAGCACAGCTATTGCGTTTTGCAAAAGAAACTAATGTTCCAGTATTATTAATTGGTCATATTACAAAAGATGGTTCCATTGCTGGACCTAAAGTACTAGAACATATGGTTGACGCTGTTCTTCAATTTGAAGGAGACCGCAATCATGTTTATAGGTTATTAAGAACTGTGAAAAATAGATTTGGTTCCACCAATGAACTTGGCATTTATGAAATGCAAGGTACAGGACTGCGTATGGTAGAAAATCCATCAGAAATTCTAATCAGTCATACCGAAGGGAATTTAAGCGGTATTGCCATTGCAACAACAATAGAAGGATTAAGGCCTTTACAGGTTGAGGTTCAAGCTTTGGTAAGTTCAGCTGCTTATGGAACCCCGCAAAGATCCTCAACTGGATTCGACGCCAAAAGATTGAACATGCTTCTTGCGGTGATGGAAAAAAGATGTGGTTTTAAATTGGCCTCAAAAGATGTCTTTTTAAATATTGCAGGTGGAATAAAAGTTGATGACCCAGCAGTAGATTTGGCAGTAACCATGGCCGTTCTTTCATCGAATGCTGATATTGCTATTCCAAGAGGAATAACTTTTGCTGCAGAGGTTGGATTGTCCGGTGAAGTTAGACCTGTAAATCGCGCAGAAATAAGGATCTTAGAAGCTCAAAAACTCGGTTATGAAGCCATATATATTTCAAAATTTAATAAGGGAATAAAAATTTCTGATTTTAAAATAAAAGTAATGCTTTGTGAAAAAATAGAAGATGTAGTTCGTAAAGTTTTTTCATAATTGAAGTAGAATAATATAATTTAATCCATGGCAAAATTAATTCTTGTTCCTACGCCAATCGGCAATTTAGATGATATCACCTTGCGTTCCATTAAAATTTTGGAAAAAGCAGAAGTGATTTTTGCTGAAGATACACGGGTGACCAGAAGATTATTGGATCATTTAGGTTTGAAAAATACCGTGATTTCATTTCACAGCCAAAACGAGCACCGACAATTAGATCAAGTGGTTAGAAAAATTCAAGAAGTAACTTATGCAGTGCTGGTTTCAGATGCAGGAACACCTGGAATTTCTGATCCAGGATTTTTATTGGTCAGGGCTTGCATACAAGAAGGTATCTCAATAGAATGTTTACCTGGTCCTACGGCCTTTGTTCCAGCTTTGGTAGCCAGCGGATTGCCTTGTGATAAATTTGTATTTGAAGGGTTTTTACCCCATAAAAAAGGCAGACAAACGAGATTGAAATTGTTGAGTGAAGAGTCTCGAACAATTGTTTTATATGAATCTCCTCATCGCTTATTGAAATGTCTTGCAGAATTAATTAGCTTCTTTGGAGCTGATAGGAAGGTTTGCGTTTGTCGAGAAATAACTAAATTTTATGAGGAATTTGCTCGAGGAACAGCTGAGGAAGTATTGTTGCATTTTCAAAGTAAAGAAGTGAAAGGTGAAATAGTAATTATCGTTGATGGTAAAGAAGAAATTATCGTTAAAAGTAAATCTTATAAAGATAAAAAGCCGAAAGAAAAAAAGGAAATAACTTAAATAATAGCATTAATTTTACAACATGCAATTCAAGGATATTGTAGGTCAGATAGACACCAAACACGACCTAATTCAATCATTTAAGTCCGATAAAATAAGTCACGCGCAATTATTTTTAGGGAAACCTGGATATGGGACGCTTGCCTTAGCACTTGCCTATTCTCAATATATATTTTGTGAAAACAAAAGTGATGAGGACAGTTGCGGAGTTTGTATCTCCTGCAAGCAAATTTCTGAGTCTCAACATCCAGATTTACATTTTGTTTTTCCCGTAGTGCAAGCTATAAGTAAAATTTCAAGTGCCTTACTTCCTGAATGGCGGACCCAATTAAAAGAATCAAGTTATTTTGATCTATTTCATTGGGTAAATATCATGGACAGTAAAGAAAGGTCTCCGATTATTAGCACAGAAGAAAGTAAAGAGATTATTAAAAAAATTAGCTTAAAATCATTTCAGGGCTCCTATAAAATTATGATTATTTGGAATGCTGAAGAAATGAATATGGATTGTTCTAATAAAATACTTAAAATATTAGAGGAACCACCTCCCAAAACTTTGTTCTTGCTCATTTGTGAAGATCAACAAAAGCTTTTACCTACGATTCAATCGCGCACCCAAGTGATGCAAGTGCCTCGAATTGGAATAAATGAATTGTCCCAACATTTGGTGCATAATCATAATATTAATGCCACATCAGCGGGAACAATTGCTGCTTTTTCTGAAGGAGATTATATTATTGCGCAGGATTTAATTAAAGAGGAAGCGGGTGATAGTTCTTATCGAGAACAATTTGTAGCCCTTATGCGGGTGTCTTATAAAAAAGATGTTATTGGCATGTTAGATTGGGCTGAAGGTATTTCTAGTACTACCAAAGAACGCCAAAAACTATTTATTCTATATGCTTTGCATATGCTGCGTCAGAGTTTGGTGAATAATTACATTGGGAGTGAATCGCTGCACATTTCAACAGAAGAAGCTGCGTTTATCACTAATTTTTCTCCTTTTATTTCCGGAAATAATATTCAATCGTTCTTGAACACCTTTGATGATGCCCATTATCATATTGAACGCAATGCAAATGCGAAAATTCTTTTCACTCAAATGAGTTTTCAGACCATGAGATACATTCACCAAGCATAATTTTGTAACTTTACCTAAAAAAAGAATATGGGATGTGCTTCATGTGGAACGGATGGCGGAACGCCGAGAGGGTGTAAAAACAATGGTACATGCAGTTCTGGTGGGTGTAATAAACTAGAAGTTTACGATTGGTTGGCTAATGTTGCCTTGCCTTCTGGTCAAAAACCCTATGATATTGTCGAAGTAAGATTCAAAAATTCACGCAAAAGTTTTTATAGAAATGCTTCCAATCTGCCCTTAAGTGTGGGAGATGTGGTGGTAGTTGAAACGGCTCCAGGATATGATATTGGTGTAGTTTCTGTTGTTGGTGAATTGGCGAGAATACAAGTAAAGAAAAAATCTCCAGGATTAAAACCTATGGAGACAAGAAAAATACAGCATATTGCGAAGCAAAATGAAATAGACAATTGGATCAAAGGGCGCTCTCTTGAAAAAGAAGCAATGTACGCTTCAAGAACTATGGCTATTGAATTGGGTTTAGCGATGAAGATTTCAGATGTGGAATATCAAGCAGATTTAACGAAAGTTACTTTCTACTACACCGCTGAAGGAAGAATTGATTTTAGACAATTAATTAAAGATTTAGCCGATAAGTTTAAAGTTAGAATTGAAATGAGACAAATTGGTTCTAGACAAGAATCTTCTCGTTTAGGCGGCATTGGTTCTTGCGGACGAGAGTTGTGCTGTACCACTTGGTTGACTGACTTCAGGTCTGTTTCAACTTCCGCTGCTAGATATCAGCAGTTATCCTTAAATCCACAAAAATTAGCGGGACAATGTGGTAAATTGAAGTGTTGTTTGAATTATGAGTTAGATATGTATCTAGATGCCATAAAATCATTTCCAAAAACAGACGCTCGATTAAAAACAGAGAAAGGAGATGCAACGCATATCAAAACAGATGTTTTTAAAAGACTTATGTGGTATGCTTTGCAAGGAGAAAATGGTCTGATTGCTTTAAGTCCAGAACAAGTAAAGAAAATAGTGGATTTAAATAAAGAAGGAACAATTCCAAAAGATTTAAAAGCTTACACTTATGTGGTCGAAAAAGAAATTGAAATTGGATATGAGAATGTTGTAGGTCAAGATAGTATATCTCGATTTGCAAATACCAATAAAAACAAGAATAAAAATAGGAATAAGAACCGAAATAAAAATAAAACAGCCCCACAACAGCCATCCTAGTTATGAAGCTAATTCTCTTATTAATACCCCTCAGTCTATTCATTTTTTCTTGCGGAAAAACATCTCTTTATAATAAATCCATTCAATTTGAAAATAATGAATGGAAACAGAAAACAAGACCCACCTTCGTAGTTTATATTCCTGATACTGTCAATACCTATGACTTTACCTTGACCATTCGAACGACTACCGATTATAAATTCAATAATATTTGGTTGTTTTTGAATACCAAAACTCCATCTAATCAAGAAGTTCGGGAGCCTTATGAAATTAAAACTACCTTTCCTAATGGAGCATGGGTAGGGAAGAAGACAGGGACTATTGTAGAACATCAACTTATCTTTAAAAGAAGGAAATTACCGTCAAAAGGGAAATATACTTTCATGATTGAACAAGGAGTTACCCAAAAAGTCCTTGAAGACATACTTGACATTAGTTTTAATGTAACAATAGCAGAAGACTAATGCGTTTTAGGATCTTAAGCAATGATGAATTAAAAGCGCTAGAGGAAGATTTAATTCAATTCTTAGTGGTTAATCATGTTTATGGTGATGATTGGGCAAAAATGAATGCTGAAAATCCAAGTCAAGCACAACACTTGATTGCATTATTTAGTGATCTTGTTTTAGAAAAAGTTTATAATAAAGTGGATTTCCTAGAACGAAAACTGCCAAAGCAAATTTCAATTTGTAAGCTCGATGCATTGAGAGGAGATATGTTGACTATAGAATCCAAAGATCCTACCCTAGATTTAAGTTTGCCCGCAGATTATGCAGCACTTGCGGCTATGAACCCGTCTCCAATCGAAATATATAAAGGAGAAAAACAATGGAAACAGGATAAAGCTGATGAAGTATTCTTGTTACTGAACCATGGTTTTTCACCAACAACATCAAATGAATGGGATGAAATCCTAAATTTTTTAATTAACTAAAATATAAAAACATGAAAAAATTAATTTTTTCCTTATTAATGGGCGCTTGTATCACCACTGCTGCTGGTCAAATCCAAACCCCAAAAGCGAGCCCTTTGGCAAAAGTTGAGCAGAAAGTAGGTCTTGCAGATATCAGTATTAGTTATTCAAGACCAAGCGTTAGAGGTCGTGTTATTTTTGGAGATGTTCTTCCTTTTGGTGAAATCTGGCGTTTAGGTGCCAATGAGAATACAAAAATAACGAGTTCCGATGCTATGATTTTTGGAAAAGATACTCTAGCTGCTGGAACTTATGGGCTCTATGCAAAACCTGAAAAAAAACAATGGGAAATTTATTTCTACACAGAAACGAATAATTGGGGTATGCCTGAAGTTTGGAGTGATTCCAAAGTTGCTTATAAAACCATTATCCCCCTTGAAGAAAAAAAGGATATACAAGAAAATTTAAGTATTACCCTGGAAAACATCACCAATGATGGAGCAAATATCCAAATTGAATGGGCCAATGCTAAAATTGTACTTCCTTTTAAATTAGCAACAAAAGAAAAAGTATTAGCGGGTATTCAAAAAACAATGAGTGGACCTCAAGCAAACGATTATCATCAAGCTGCTAATTATTATTTCACTGAAAATATGGACTTAAAACAAGCCTTGATTTGGTCGGCAAAAGCAGTGGAATTGAGAGGGGAATCAGCGTATTGGATGACAAGATTAAAAGCACAATTACAAGCTGCAAATGGTGATTTTAAAGGTGCTATTGAAACTGCAAGATTATCTATCAAAGCGGCGACTGCTGATGGCGACATGAATTATGTTAAAATGAATGAAGCGTCAATTGAAACATGGAGTAAAAACAAATAAGGATGTGGCAACGGTATAAGTACCATGTGCTTATGCATGTGATCATATTTTTATGGGGATTTACTGGAATTTTAGGTAAATTAATTCATAAAGATTTTCTGCATATTGTTTGGTATAGAGTTCTTATTGCCTGTATTGCACTTGGTCTTTTTTTACTACTTTCCTCCAAGAGTTTATCAGTATCAAGAAAAGATCTTCCCAAAATTATTGGCGTTGGAATTATAGTAGCACTTCATTGGATGAGCTTTTACTGGGCGATTCAATTATCAACCGCATCTTTAGCAATTTTATGTCTTTCTACCACTACCCTTCATGTCACATGGTTAGAACCACTGGTGATGAAACGCAAGTTTTCGTGGCGTGAATTTATAATGGGACTTCTTGTAATTGTTGGAATTGCCTTTGTTGCTAAAGATTTCACCATGAAAGAAAATTATGCGCTGTTTATTGGATTGTTCTCAGCACTCTGCGCCGCTTTTTTCTCTGTTTTTAATGGTAAACTATCTCAAAAAATTGCAGCTGAACACCTAACCTTTTATGAGCTTTTGACTGGATTTATTTTCACCTCTGTGGTATTATTATCTATCGGAAAATTAAATTTAGAAGCGCTTAAACTAAGCGGAACTGATTTTGCATGGCTCTTATTCTTAGGTATTATTTGTACTTCCTTTGCCTTTTTAGCAACAATTGTAATCGTGAGAAAATTAGGAGCGTTTACAGTTTCACTTAATATTAACCTAGAACCTATTTACACGATTGTTTTGGCCATTGTATTGCTGCATGAACATGAAATACTCTCCCCAAGTTTTTATTGGGGGGCTGCAACAATTCTTTTTGTTTTATTAGGAAATGGAATCCTAAAACATTTTGAAACTTCAAAAAAAGAAAAGTATTCAGGAATTGATTAAATTTGAACAATATTCTTTTTATGTACAAGAAAATATTACTCTTTCTTTCTATCACCTTATTACTCCTCGGTAATATCGGACTCACTATTTTTAGTCATACCTGTAAGAAAGAAGGCGTTTTTATTTCTTTTTATTTTAAAGGTCAACATGATTGTAAACAAGAGACTTCTAAAAAAACACCCCCTTGCTGTCGTGAAATTCAAACAGCCAAAAAAGATTGCTGTAAAGATGAAATAAACTTCTATAAATTAGATTTAGATTATCTTAAGAATAATGTAGGTTTAAGTACCCTAGATTTAGTTTGGAATGCAGTTTCTTTATGTACTTCCCGCGAAAATCGCAGCCAACTTTTAGCTAAAAAAATTGTATGTCACCCAGAGGAACCACCTCCCAAATGTTTTGGAAGAACATTACTAATTCAACAACAAATCATGCGCATTTAATAATTTAAAAATTAATTTTTTTAACCCTAATAACAATGCTATGTATCAAAAAATCATTCTATTACTAATTTGCTGCTTGCCTATTTTTGCATCAGCTCAAATAAAAGGATTGGTTCAAGGAACCAATTCAATTTCATTAAAACCTATATCCAATGCCAAGGTTAAATTACTAGTGGCAGAGCGCGTAGTATTTACCGCTGAAGATGGAACTTTTGAGATTTTTCTTTCAAGAGCATTTCCTGACACCCTTGTAATTTTGGCTGAAGGATATTATGCTGATTCTATAATATTAATGGAAAAAGATAAATACTTAGCCTTAAGTGTGATTCTACAAAACAATCAATCCTTTCAAGAAATTGTTGTGAATCATGATCGCATTGGTCATGGCATATCAAAAATGAAAACACTACATGTGGAAGAACTCACCTCGAGTGAATTAAGAAAAGCGGCCTGCTGTAATTTATCAGAATCTTTTGAAACCAATGCCTCTGTAGATGTTTCCATTAGTGATGCTGTATCGGGTGCTAAAAAAATTCAAATGATGGGGATTGACGGCGTATATACTCAAATACAATTGGAGAATATTCCTTATTTAAGAGGGCTCGAAAGTTCTTTTGGATTACAATCCATTCCTGGCACTTGGATAGAATCAATTCAAATCACAAAAGGTACCGGGAGTGTTGTGAACGGTTATGAATCTATGGCTGGTTTAGTGAATTTAGAAATCAAGAAACCAAAGGAAATGGAGAAATTCTTTGTCAATGCTTATCAGAGTATACTTGGAAGATCCGAACTCAATCTTGATGCCAGTCACCAAATTAATACTAAATGGAGTACCGCTTGGTTTGCACATTCAGCAGGAATGTTCGGAAATATTGATCACAACAAAGACGGCTTCAGAGATGTTCCCATGAGTAAATTATTTGCGCTTCATAATCGCTGGTTTTACCAAGGGAAGAAAATGGAAGCCCAAATTGGGATTACGGCTAACCTAGATGATAAAATTGGTGGGCAAACAAGCTATTTTCAGAATAATCCAATTGGATATGGAGTCGTCATTGCCAATAAACACCTTGACATATTTGGTAAAACTGGATTCTTCGGAAAAAAACCTATGCAATCACTTGGGGTCATCTATCAATTCAAAATGCATCAACTGGATGGACAATTTGGTTCAAGGATTTTTGAAGGAGCTGAGAAACGAGCCTATATGAATATTATTTATGACGATATCATTGGAACCAGTGACCATAAAATCAAAACGGGAATAACATGGGTAGGCGTATCCATTCAACAAAAAGTTGATTCCTTGATTCAAAATAGAGAAGAATTAGTAATGGGAAGTTTCGCGGAATACACCTATACAGGTTCGAGATCAAGCGTGGTAATGGGACTTAGAGCAGATTATCATTCCTTGTTTGCTTGGCAAATTTCTCCGAGAATTCACGCCAAATACGCTTTAACACCTCATACTGATTTGCGTTTTACAGGCGGCAAAGGTTGGAGAACACCCAACTATATAATTGATAATATTTCACTTTTAGCGAGTAATAAATTTTGGATCGATCCAACAGAAATACGCCCCGAAATAGCTTGGAATGTGGGTGGGTCACTTGTACAAGATTTTAAAGTTTTTCAAAATAAAGCAAGTATTAGTATTGACTACTACAGAACCAATTTCACCAATCAATTGGTTGTTGACAGAGAAGAAACGAGCAATGCCATCACCTTTAAAAACCTGAGTAACGCTTCCTTCTCCAATGCTTTTCAGACTGAACTCCAATTCTCACCTAAAAAATATTTAGACATCAGAGTAGCTTATAAATTACTTGATGTGAAATCAGTTTTTGCAGGACAAACACAAGCGCAGGTGATGATTCCTAAACATCGCGGATTTTTAAATATCGCTTATAAAACAAGGAATCAAAGATGGTTGTTCGACTTTACTTGCTCTGTTTTTGGGTCAGCTCGTTTACCCAATGATGGAATTGATCCAACTTTTAATCCCATCACAAAAAGTCCTGTATATGGATTATTCAATGGTCAAATAACCCATGTTTACAAAAAATGGAACTTCTATATTGGAGGAGAAAACCTTGGAAATTTCACGCAAGCTAATCCAATATTATCAGCTCAAAATCCAAATAGTATTGATTTTGACGCTACAAAAATTTGGGGACCCATTATGGGACGAAATATATATCTTGGTTTGCGTTATGAAATTAAAAAAAACAAATAAATTAGTATTACATTAACCTCTATTGAATCCTTTAATTCCTACATTTGATTATTAAAACACAAGCTATGAAAACTCTAATGATCTGCTTAACGCTCTTCTTATCAAGCCAATTGTTTGCTCAAAAAAACAAAAGCCAAACCGTTCAAATTCAAACCTCAGCACAATGTGGGGATTGCAAAAATCGAATTGAAAACGCCTTGAATTATACTAAAGGAATTAGTTATGCTGAATTGAATATGGAAACTAAAAAGGTTGAAATTAAATTCAACCCCAAGAAAACTGATTACATCAAAATCAAAGCGATTCTTAATAAAATTGGTTATGATGCTGACGATCAAAAAGCAGATCAACAAGCAGTGCTAGCACTTCCTAAATGTTGTCAGCCGGGTGGTCATTGATGTTGAAAAAAAATGATTACTAGTCTTTTTATCGCTATTTCGTTCGAAGAACAATAACTACCTTTGCGAGAAATATCTGGATAAATCATGAGTGATGCCATTAAACATGAATGTGGAATTGCGCTTTTAAGATTAAAAAAGCCGCTTCAATATTATCTCGATAAATACGGGACAGCATTTTACGGAATAAATAAGATGCAACTCCTTATGGAGAAACAACACAATCGTGGTCAAGATGGCGCGGGGATTGCCAATATAAAATTTGACATGGAACCAGGTCAACGGTATATCTCTAGAGTTAGATCCATCCAAAAAAACCCAATTCAAGATGTTTTTGAGCAAGTAAGTGCTCGTTTTGAACAAATACAAGATGAAAATCCAGCCTTATTAAAGGATGTAGATTACTTGAAGAAAAACGCTGGTTTTACAGGTGAATTATTTCTAGGTCACCTTCGATACGGGACTTTTGGAAGAAATTCTATTGAAAGTTGTCACCCTTTTTTAAGACAAAATAATTGGATTACCCGCAATCTTGTTGTTGCTGGAAATTTTAATTTAACCAATGTAGACGAGCAATTTGAAGCACTTATTAAATTAGGACAACACCCAAAAGAAAAATCAGATACAGTTACAGTTTTAGAAAAAATCGGTCATTATTTAGATCTAGAAAACGATGAATTATATCAAAATTATCGCCCTTTAGGTTATGATAAACCTACCATCTATAAAATGATTGCCGAACAATTAAGTATTGCTAAAATACTGCAAAAAGCTTCTGAAAATTGGGATGGTGGTTATGCAATGGCCGGATTGATTGGAAATGGGGACTCGTTTGTATTGCGCGATCCTGCGGGAATTAGACCCGCTTTTTGGTTTGAAAATGATGAAATTTGTGTTGTCGCTTCGGAAAGACCTGTTATTCAAACTGCCTTTAATTTGCAAATTGATGACATTAAAGAATTGCAGCCCGGACATGCTTTAATCATTAAAAGAAATGGAAAAGTAACGGAAGAGTTGATCAACACCCCAACTAAATTAAGTAAATGTTCTTTTGAAAGAATTTACTTTTCAAGAGGTTCAGATGCTGATATTTATAAGGAACGACAAGAACTTGGTCGCCTGATAGTAGACAAAGTGATTAAAACCATCGATGGTGATTTAGATAATTCTGTCTTTTCATTTATTCCAAATACTGCTGAAGTTTCCTTTTATGGAATGATTAAAGGATTGGAAGATCACTTGAATGAGAGAAAAATAACTCAAATTAAAGAATTAGGTGAAAATCCATCGATTGAAGCCATTTCAAAAATAATTCATCAGCGCACTAGAATTGAGAAGATTGCCATTAAAGATGCTAAACTTAGAACTTTCATTACGCAAGATACTTCTCGAGATGATCTGGTAACGCATGTTTATGATATCACATACGGAAGCGTTCGTGCAGGCAAAGACAACTTAGTTATTATAGATGATAGTATCGTTAGAGGCACCACATTAAAGCAAAGTATCCTCAGAATGATGGATCGTTTGCAACCTAAAAGAATCGTCGTTGTGTCCTCAGCGCCTCAAATTAGATATCCTGATTGTTATGGAATCGATATGGCTAAAATGGGCGACTTTATTGCTTTTGAAGCTGCGATTCAATTATTGAAAGATCGAGGCCTTCAACAAGTAATTGATGATGTTTATCAAAAATGTAAAAGTCAATTAGAGCTGCCGAAAGAACAAGTAAAGAATTATATCAAAGAAATTTACGCTCCTTTTACAGACGAAGATATTTCCAATAAAATCGCTGTTTTACTCAAGCCTGAATCGGTAAGAGCTGAAGTGAAAATTGTTTTTCAAACTGTAGAGAATTTACATCTTGCCTGCCCTGGACATACAGGAGATTGGTATTTTACAGGAGACTATCCAACGCCAGGAGGAAATAAAGTCGTAAATAAAGCTTTTGTGAATTGGATGGAAAATCGGAATGAAAGAGCTTATTAATTAAAAATCGAATGAGAAACAATTCTCTTCGCTGCTCCTTTTTGATCCTCTACAAATAATTTTATTTTTCCTTCTAATTCTTGATCCTCCCCTATCAATTTCTTGCATTCCGCATGAAATTCTTGAGAATTGTGAATGCTTTTAGCAAAACCTCTAGATAAAAATGCCTCAGCTTCTGGAAAACGGCTGTACTTGGGTCCGAAAATTATTGGAAGACCAAAAACAGCTGGCTCCAGGATATTGTGTAGTTTACCTGAAAAACCCCCTCCTATAAATGCCAATTTGCCATAATTATAGGCACTTGACAAATGACCAATCGTGTCTAAAATTAAAATGGAACTCTCGGACTGATGCTTGTATTTTGTATAAAATTGAGCCTTTCCATCACACAGATGCAAAATACTTTCACAATTTTTAAGAGAAATTTCATGGGGTGCAATGATTATTTTTTGAGTAGGATCTTCCTTCGCATATTCTAAAATTATGCGCACTTCCTCTATCCATGCACTGCCTACAATAATTGCTTTTTGACCTTTCAAGAAAGAGCTTAAAATACTATCTTCAGGCATGGTCTTCAAGGAATCTCGGAGCATTAAAACTTTGTCGAATCGAGGGTCTCCTATTTCTAAAGCATTGTTGATTCCAATATTATTTAATAGTAAAAGTGTTTCTTTATTCTGAACAAAATAATAATCAAATTGAAATAATATCGATTTGAAAAACCCTCCATACCAATTAAAATAAATTTGATTGGGACGCAAAAGTGTAGCAACAGAAATCATTTTGGTGCCTGATTTTTTTACCTCTCGAATTATATTTCTCCAGAACTCATACTTGACAAAAAGAGCATAATCTGCTTGTATCAATGCTGCGAATTGAACAGCATTATTTTGGGTATCCAATGGTAAATAAAGCGCATAATCTACACAATGAATTCGCTTTTGATAATGCTCCATACCTGAAGGAGAGAAAAAGGTAACTACTATTATGTGCTCTGGGAACTTTTCTTTTAGCGCGAAAAGCACGGGAAGACCTTGATCAAACTCTCCAAGGGAAGCACAATGCATCCAAATTCGAGGCGCTGTTTTAGGGATGTTTTGTAATTGTTCTTTCCATTTGGACCTACCTGCAACACTTAATTTAGCTTTTTCTGAGAAAAGAGATCCCAAACGCAAAAAAATGCGCAAGAATAAAATCGCTAAAGAATAAAGAAAGCCCATCAATTAAAATAGTAATCCTTTGGTTTACGCTTGTAAATTGGAATAAACCAGCCCGCGCGCAAGCCAAACTGTAAGTCTAAACGCGTTGCAGTGGAGACAGGAACCGTTGGTTGGTCAAAATATATGGTGCGTTGATTTTTTGTAAATCCTTGCTGAGCATACAAACCTGCATAAAAATTATAAAATCCACCATCAGCTAAAAATGCATAACCAACAAATTGGTGGGTATTGATTCCAATCGATAAGCGATCATATCCTTTTTTATAATCTAATTCTAATTGAGGAATAACTTGATCTTGCGTTTCTACTCGAAGATGATGCAATAGATATCCAAGGCCTCCGTGAATGAAGATACCAGAACTTTTATTGGAACCAAATACAGGAAATAATCTTCCCACAGACACATTGGCATTAAAACCCCTTGGCATTACAAAAACTTTTGCAATGTCTCCATTGACATCAGTGATGTTTCCTTTATCATCAACCAAATGATCAAAAAGTCCGGTCATATTAACGGTCCTGCCAAAAATAAAATTTGCATCAAGACCATAATACCATTGTTTTTTAGTTTTATATCCAGCCATAATTCCAATATGATTCAAAAAACCATAGCGCGCTAATAAGTCAGCCCCTGGCAGATTAGCACCATAATGCACACCCACCCAAGGAGTTGAAATTGCTGAATCTTTGACATTTCTCTGCGCATTGGAGTACAAAGAAATAAAGAGCATAAAAATCAAAAAAGTAAATTTCCAATTGTTCATATGTCAAAAGTAATTGATTTTTTGTCTAATTATCCGTAAAGTTCTAATTAGTAGCGTGTACTTTACATCAAAATATAGGAAAAAACTAAGTAAATATCCTTATTTTTGACACTTAATTAAAGCAATTCTTTCGCATGAAAAATATTCAAATGGTTGACTTGGTTACACAATATGAAAAAATCAAGCCTGCGATTGACGAAGCGATCCTTTCGGTGATTCAAAATGCTCAATTTATTAATGGCCCTGAAGTACAAAATTTTCAAAAAGAATTAGAAGAATATATAGAAGTTAAACATGTAATTCCATGTGCCAACGGAACGGATGCCCTGCAAATTGCTCTGATGAGCTTGGGCTTAGTTCCCGGAGACGAAGTGATCACTCCCTCTTTTACCTATATCGCTACCACTGAAGTAATTGCTTTGCTGGGTCTGATACCTATATTTGTTGATGTAGACCCTGCAACTTTTTGTATTGATGCATCTAAAATTGAAGCAGCGATAAGCAATAAAACAAAAGCAATTGTTCCGGTTCATTTATACGGTCAAGCAGCAAATATGAATGCTATTCTTGCGATCGCAAAAAAACACAATCTTGCAGTCGTTGAAGACAATGCTCAAGCTTTAGGATCTATCTACCACCTAGAAAATGGCAAAGTTCAAAAAACTGGAACTCTTGGGAATATCGGTTGCACTTCTTTTTTTCCAAGTAAAAATCTAGGGTGCTATGGTGATGGCGGTGCGCTCTATACCAATGATGATGCGCTTGCGGAAAAAATAAGAATGATTGCCAATCACGGTCAAAAAGTGAAATATTATCATGAAGTCGTTGGTTGTAATTCACGCTTGGATAGTATTCAAGCAGCTGTATTGCGCATCAAGTTGCGCCAATTGGACAATTATATTGACGCAAGAAGAAATGTTGCAACATATTATGACACGGTCTTTGGAGCAATTCCAGGGATTAAAATACCCTTTAGATCGGAAGATTCTAAGCATGTTTTTCATCAATATACTTTGCAATTAGAAGGAATCGATAGAGATGCTTTAAGTACTCATTTAGCTTCCAAAGAAATTCCTTCCATGATTTATTATCCTGTACCGGCGCACAGACAAAAAATGTTTAGCGCTTTTGGAAGTGCAACAACGGAACTTCCAGTAACGGATTACCTGACCTCTTGTGTTTTATCATTGCCCATACATACAGAAATGCAGGAAGAGCAATTGGCTTACATTACTTCGACTATTGTTGAATATATTAATTCTATCAAATGAAAATAGCAGTCATAGGTTCTGGATATGTTGGATTGGTCACAGGGACTTGCTTTGCTGAAACAGGAAATCAAGTTTGGTGTGTAGACATTGATCAAGATAAAGTGAAATCAATGCAAGAGGGAAATGTTCCTATTTACGAGCCCAATTTAGACACACTTTTTGAAAGAAATATTGCAGCAAAGAGATTGAATTTTACAAGCGATTTGGAAGCAGGTATAAGAGATGCCGAAGTAATTTTTCTTGCCCTACCTACCCCACCAAATGAAGATGGATCAGCTGATTTATCCTATATTCTAGGGGTAGCCAATCAAATAGGTGCCTTGATTAAAAATTATGTGGTTATTGTGGACAAAAGTACGGTGCCTGTTGGGACCGCGGATTTGGTAGCGTCTTGTATTCGTGCCAAAACTAATATTCCTTTTAGTGTTGTTTCTAATCCTGAATTTTTACGAGAAGGATTCGCAATAAATGATTTCATGAAACCCGACAGAGTGGTTATTGGCACTTCTGATGATCGGGCTAAAAAAACAATGGAAAACTTGTACAAACCATTCGTTAGACAAGGAAATCCAATTTATTTTATGGATTCTAAATCTGCTGAATTAACCAAATATGCGGCCAATGCATTTTTAGCAACCAAGATTACTTTCATGAATGAAATTGCAAATTTCTGTGAAGTAGTAGGTGCTAATGTTGATGAAGTTCGAATGGGGATTGGTTCAGACGATAGAATTGGTAAAAGATTTTTATTTCCAGGAATGGGATATGGTGGGTCTTGTTTTCCAAAAGATGTTCAAGCCTTAGCGCAAGCAGGAAAAGAAAATAATTTTTCTTTTCAAATCTTAAATGCGGTGATGAAAGTAAACCAAGAACAAAAGACGGTGCTTTTTCCAAAAATCAATAACTATTTCACAGGTGAATTGAGTGGAAAGAAAATTGGGGTTTGGGGTTTGGCTTTTAAACCTGATACTGATGATATTCGTGAAGCCCCGGCTTTATATTTGATAGAAAAACTGGTGGCGGCGGGTGCGCAAGTGATTGCTTTTGACCCAGAAGCAATGCAAAATGTAAAAGCAAAAATTGGAAGCTCGATTGAATATGCTTCCAGTGAGTATGAAGCCATTGACCAAGTAGATGCTTTGGTTATTTGTACCGAATGGAGTGTTTTTAGAAATCCAAATTTCTCTTTAATGAAAACAACTATGAAAGGGAATGTGATTTTTGATGGTCGCAACCTGTTTGATACTGAAGATATTGAAAAGGAAGGATTTTGTTATATGAGTATCGGTCGAAATTCTAAAAATATAGGAGCATGAAAAGTGTATTAATTACCGGAGCAGCTGGTTTTTTAGGATCTCATTTATGCGATCGGTTTATCAAAGATGGTTACCGCGTTATTGGTATGGATAATCTAATTACCGGAAGTTTAAAAAACATTGAACATTTATTCAAATTGAGTCAATTTGAATTTTATCATCACGATGTGTCGAAGTTTATTCATATTCCAGGACCCTTAGATTATATTTTACATTTCGCTTCTCCCGCTAGTCCCATTGATTATTTAAAAATTCCTATCCAAACCTTAAAAGTTGGATCTCTTGGAGTACATAATTGCCTTGGCTTAGCGAAAGCTAAAGGAGCTACAATTCTGATTGCATCTACTTCAGAAGTATACGGAGACCCAGAAGTGCATCCTCAAACGGAAGATTATTGGGGACATGTAAATCCTGTTGGACCTCGAGGTGTATATGATGAAGCAAAAAGATTTCAAGAAGCCATTACCATGGCGTACCATAATTTTCATGGATTGTCTACCAGAATAGTAAGGATATTCAATACTTATGGTCCAAGAATGCGCTTAAATGATGGTCGTGTCCTACCCGCTTTTATTGGTCAAGCACTTAGAGGTGAGGATTTAACCATCTTTGGTGATGGATCGCAAACCCGTTCTTTTTGTTATGTTGATGATTTAGTAGAAGGCATCGTTAGCTTGTTGCACAGCAATTGCAGCGACCCAGTAAATATCGGAAATCCTTCAGAAATTACCATCGCTCAATTTGCAGAAGAAATTATTGCGCTGACAAAAACTACGCAAAAAGTTGTCTTCAAGGACTTGCCTGTTGATGACCCGAAACAAAGAAGACCAGATATTAGTAAAGCTACGGCACTATTAAACTGGACTCCTAAAATTGACAGAAAAGAAGGCTTGGAAAGAACCTATGCCTATTTTAAAAGTTGTTCGAAAGAAGAACTTATGGCAACAGAGCATAATAATTTTGATCACTATAATATGAAATGATGGAAGAATTTTTCGCCCATGAATCAGCAGTAATTGATGCAGGATGTCGCATCGGAAAAGGAACCAAAATTTGGCACTTTTCGCATATTATGGCGGATTGTGAACTAGGAGAAGCTTGTAATATTGGACAAAATGTTGTAATTTCTCCAGGGGTACGCTTAGGTAAAAATGTAAAAGTTCAGAATAATGTTTCCATTTATACAGGAGTAAATTGTGAAGATGATGTTTTTTTAGGTCCATCAATGGTTTTTACCAATGTTATCAATCCTAGATCTCATATAAATCGCAAAAATGAGTACGCAACAACTACGGTAAGAAAAGGCGCAAGTATTGGCGCCAATGCTACCATAGTTTGCGGGAATGAAATTGGTGCCTATGCATTTATTGGTGCAGGTGCTGTTGTTACTAAAGAAGTACTACCATACGCACTTGTTGTAGGGAATCCAGCCAGACAAATAGGATGGATAAGTGAATTTGGACATCGTTTGACTTTTGATGAACATGGGAGAGCAAAGTGCCCGGAAAGTCAAGAAGAATATAAATTAGAAGGTAAAAAAATAGAAAAAATTAAATAATGCCAGAAAATCAAAAAATAAAATTTGTTGTCATTGGGGCCGGACATATTGGTAAAAGACATGCCGAAATGATACAAAGAAATGAAGAAGGGGAATTGGTCGCTATGGTTGATCCTAGATCTGCTGATGTTTGTGGAGTGGAACAATTTAACATCCCGCATTTCTCTAGTATTGAAGAACTTTTAGCAGCAAATTTAGATTTCGATGTAGCCAATATTTGTACGCCAAATGGTTTACATGCAGAACAAGCCATTGCAGCTTTAGAAGCAAATAAGCATGTGGTATGTGAGAAACCTATGGGATTGACTACAGAATCTTGCGAACGCGTGATCTTTAAATCCATGCAAATGTCAAAGCAAGTTTTTTGTGTTATGCAAAATAGATATTCCCCCCCATCTGAGTGGATTAAATCCATAATTGATGAAAAAATATTAGGTGATATCTTTATGGTACAATTGAATTGTTACTGGAATAGAGATGAACGATATTATAAAGCAGATGGTTGGAAAGGCACTGCTGATCTTGATGGCGGAACCTTATTCACTCAATTCTCTCATTTTATTGATATCATGTATTGGCTCTTTGGAGATGTAGATACCATTCAAGGAAAATTTGCTGACTATACCCATAAAGATTATACTGCTTTTGAAGATTCTGGTTTTGTCAACTTTAATTTCCTGAATGGTGGAATGGGTTCTATAAATTATTCCACTTCCGTAGCCAATCAAAACTTGGAGTCTTCAATGACTATTATTGGAAAAAATGGCTCCGTGAAAATCGGCGGTCAATACATGAACGAAGTAGAGGTTTGTAATATTAAAGATTATGAAATGCCCGAATTAAAAGCTGCTAATCCAGCAAATGATTACGGTTTATACAAAGGGTCTGCTGCAAATCACAACTATGTAATTGCTAATGTAATCGATACTTTAAAAGGTAGAACTTCAGCAACTACGAATGCCTTAGAAGGAATGAAAGTAGTAGATATTATAGAGCGAATTTATAAAGTAAGAGACGAACAAAAATATTAGTAACGGAGTTTTAGATGAAAAAGATATATCAAAAATTAGTAGACAAGGAAGCGACACTAGCCGTTATTGGATTAGGTTATGTTGGACTACCTATCGCATTGGAATTTGCCAAGAAAATAAAAGTAATTGGCTTCGATATTAATGAAGATCGCATTCAATTGATGAAGCAAAAGATTGATCCAAGTAAGGAACTTGATGGTAGTGTGTTTGATAACTCTCAAATAGAATTTACATCAAATATCCAGGACTTGAAGTCCGTGGAGTTTTTTATTATTGCCGTACCTACCCCAATTGATAATGCTAATTTACCAAATTTAAAACCACTTCTTGGAGCTTCAAAAACAGTCGCTCAAGTATTGAAGAAAGGCGATTATGTAATCTATGAATCTACCGTTTATCCAGGTTGTACAGAAGAGGATTGTATTCCAATTTTAGAAAGTGAAACCGGACTTAAATTTAAAAATGATTTCAAAGTTGGTTACTCTCCAGAAAGAATTAATCCAGGAGATAAAGAACATACGCTTCAAAATGTAATCAAAGTAGTTTCAGGTTGTTGTGATGAATCCCTTGAAGAAATTGCGAAAGTATATGAACTTGTTGTTCAAGCTGGAGTGCATTGTGCACCAAGTATTAAAGTAGCTGAAGCTGCGAAAATAATTGAAAATACACAAAGAGATGTCAATATTGCCTTGGTGAATGAACTCTCCATTATCTTCAACAAACTAAATATCAATACCTACGATGTGTTGGCTGCTGCAGGAACCAAATGGAATTTTTTGAAATTTTATCCAGGTTTAGTGGGTGGACATTGCATTGGTGTTGATCCCTACTACCTTACCCATAAAGCTCAGCAAGCTGGATATCATTCTAAGGTTATTACAAGCGGACGCTATGTAAATGATTCTATGGGATTTTATATTGCCAAACAAACGGTAAAAAAAGTAATCGCACAAGGAAAACACATTCAAGAAGCTAGAGTTTTGATAATGGGTGCCACCTTCAAAGAAGATGTTAGCGATATTAGAAATACTAAAGTGGTGGATATCATCAATGAATTGAAATCCTATCAAATGCAAGTGGACATTGTGGATGCTCACGCGAGTTCAGAGGAAATGAATCATGAATATGGCATTCCATTAACAGAAAAAATTAGAGCTGATTATGATGCTATTATTGTTGCAGTAAATCATAAGGAGTACCTCAACTTGGATGAACACTATTTTAAAAGTATCATGAAAAATGGACAAGGTGTTTTTATTGATGTGAAAGGAATTTACAGCAAAAAAATAACCGATTTAGTCTATTGGAGTTTGTAATATGGAAAATACATATAAAAAAAGAATTGTAATTACTGGTGGAGCTGGATTCATAGGCTCACACATGGTGCGGAAAATGGTGCAGTCTTATCCTGACTATCTCATTATCAATGTAGATAAGTTGACATATGCAGGTAATCTAGCAAATCTTCAAGATATAGAACGAGCTCCCAATTATATTTTTGAGAAAATTGACATCTGTGATAAAGAGGGATTAGTTTCCGTTTTTGACCGTCATAAGGTAACAGATGTGATACACCTGGCAGCTGAATCTCATGTAGATCGATCCATTGAAGGACCTATGGAATTTGTGATGACGAATGTTGTCGGCACTGTTAATTTACTTGAAGCCGCAAAACGAGCTTGGGGAATTGAGGCAGGACATGTCTTTCATCATGTATCTACCGATGAAGTTTATGGTAGCTTAGAAGCAGATGGGTTTTTTACAGAAAATACTCCCTATGATCCAAGAAGTCCCTATTCAGCTTCAAAAGCATCTTCAGATCATTTCGTAAATGCGTATTATCATACTTATGGTTTGCCGATTAAAATTTCGAATTGTTCGAATAATTATGGCAGTCACCACTTCCCAGAAAAATTAATCCCTTTGATGATTAATAATATTCTAAACGAATTGCCCTTGCCCGTATATGGTGCAGGATTAAACATTCGAGATTGGTTATGGGTAGAAGATCATGTGAGTGCCATCGATATTATTTTTCATTCTGGTCGCATCGGTGAATCCTACAATATTGGTGGCCTTAACGAATGGACAAATATTGACTTGGTGCATTATTTATGCGAATTAATGGATCAAAAACTAGGTCGCGCAAATGGAAGTTCCAAGCAATTAATTACTTATGTTAAGGACAGAGCAGGACACGATCAACGCTATGCCATTGATGCCAGCAAAATAGAAAATGAATTGAATTGGAAACCTTCGATTACCTTTGAAGAAGGTTTGTCCAAAACCATTGATTGGTATTTAGAAAATAAAAGCTGGGTAGAAAAAATTACCTCTGGTGCTTACCAAGACTATTACAAACAACAATACGAAAAAAGATAATGGGATTTTTGGGGCAACTTTTTAAGAGCAAGGCAAAGAAATCATTGAATCTGCCCCTAGATTTAAATCAAGTCAAAATAGACATGCACAGTCATTTGATCCCAGGAATTGACGACGGATCTCCCAGTATGGAACACAGTCTTGCGATGTTGATGAAGTTTGAAAATTTGGGTTTTAAAAAGGTAATTACAACGCCACATGTGAAACCTGGTTCCTATCCCAATACTTCGGAAATTATTTTGGACGGATATAAGCAATTAAAAGCTGCTGCAATAGAAGCCGGAATTACCCTTGAAATAGAGGTGGCAGCAGAATATTTTTTCGATGAAACCTTAATTGACAAAATTAAAGCTAAAGACATTTTAAGTTTTGGAGACCAATATGTCCTGGTTGAATTCGCTTTTAATCATCCCCCTATTTTTGAAAATTTACTTTTTGATACCTTAATTGAAAATGGATACAAGCCTGTTCTCGCACATTTTGAACGCTATTCCTATTATTTTGGTTCAATGGAAAAAGCACATGAATGGCAAAGAAAAGGCGTCGCAATTCAAATGAATTTAAGTTCACTTTGTGGGGCTTATGGTCAAGAAGTGAAAAGACAAGCCGAGGCGATGCTCGATCAATTTGCTTTTGATTTTGTGGGTACCGATTGTCATCGCATAGAACATTTGATTCAATTAGAAGAGAATTTGACCTTGCCCTATCTGTCTAGATTAAATGATTTTATGCTTAAAAATTCGTCGCTTTGATACTGTATTTATTAAGGCATTCTAAAACAAATCAGATTTCAAGTTCAGGAAAAGATTTTGATCGCGAATTACTTGAAAGAGGAAGGGAACAAGCACGAATGATGGCAGAACATTTTAAAGAGATGCCTCTTACTCCAACCAGTATTTTTTGTTCAAGCGCTATGAGAACGAGAGAAACATTGGCCATCATTCAAGAAGAAATCAATTTTTCTGACATTACCTATTTAGATGAGCTTTACCTGGCCTCAGAAATGGCTTTGCTTCAATTTCTTTGGGAGAAAGATGCGGAAGATATAATGATTATTGGACATAATGAAGGACTGTCCGATTTAGCTTCCTATTGCATGGGAGCAGAAATTCATTTGAAGACTTGTTCTTATATAAAAATTAATATTTCTGCTTCAAATTGGCAAGAATCTTTTGCGGCTAAAGGTCAGATGCTTGATTTTTATCGTCCTCTGATTTAGCATTGGGAATATAATGGTAGGTGACTTGCTGTGCTTTTTGATCCTCCTTGGCCTCCATCGCAGCCTTTTCTTGTGCCAATTTTTCTAAATACATGCCCTCCAAATCAGGAGGTTCAATACCTAGCTCTTTTTCGATTTCATATTGCATTTTTGGTGGTTGTGGTCCCTTTTTTCTATAAATAAATGCTAGAAATATACCTGAAATAGATCCCATTAAATGTCCTTCCCATGAAATTCTTGGATGACTAGGGAAAATTCCCCAAACCATACTTCCATACAAAAACACGACCAATAAAGACAATGCTTGAAGCGGAAAATATTTTCTTAAAAATCCTGAAATAAATAAAAAGGAAGCTAAGGCATAAATGACTGCGCTCATTCCAATATGGTAAGTTCCTTTGTCGTCAGCATAAATCCAAAGTAGCAAACCACTCAATAACCAAGAACCTATAAATATTCGAAAAGCAATAGAACGATAGGAATAAAAAAGGAGCGTCGTCAACATAAAGATGGCAGGAGAATTGTTGATGATGTGTTTGATATCATCATGAGCATGAATCCACGGCATAAAAAAGATTCCTTTTAAACCTTCAATTCGTTTTGGTAAGACTCCCAAGCGATGGAAATCAAAAACAAAAATATAATCTGCCCAATACACCAACCACATCAAAACCAATACCAGGAAGCCAAAAAGTGCTGCTTCTTTCAATGGTTTATCTCGAACGCGTGTATTCTTCATTTTAAACCCTATGTCAAAACCCATACCCAAAATGAATTGCTGACAAAGTGACGGAACTTACTTGATTTTGAATGTATATAATTAAATTTGCACTATGACAAAAAGAACTGCTTGGTTCAATGCCTTGCGCTTAAGAACACTTCCCTTATCCATTTCAGGAATTTTAGTAGGCGCCGCACTTGCAAAATCTGATGGTGCCTGGAATAGCTATATATTTTGGGGCTGTTTATCCACCACCCTATTGTTCCAAATCATTTCCAATTTAGCCAATGATTTAGGGGACACACAAAAAGGAACAGATAATGAACATCGTGTTGGTCCGGTGCGCAGCGTGCAATCTGGTTTAATTTCTACAAGAGAAATGGGAGTTGCCATTCTATTGTGTTCTGTTTTAGCTCTTATTTCTGCTGGTATTTTGATCTATATCAGTGCTCAAACATTGACATTTTATACGATAATGGTATACATAGGCTTAACCATTTTGAGTATTCTTGCCGCTTTGACTTACACCATCGGAAAAAATGCTTACGGATATCGCGGTTTAGGAGATTTGATGGTTTTTATATTTTTTGGTGGAGTTGCAGTTATTGGAAGCAATGGCTTGTTCGGAACAGGATTTAATCCACTAACTATTTTGGGAGCGTTGACGATTGGAACCTGGAGTATTGGGGTTTTGAATTTGAATAATATGCGCGATCAAGTTAATGATAAGGCAAGTAATAAAATTACAATGGCAGTGAAATTAGGCTTTCAAGGTGCCCGTATATATCACTTTACAATAGTCATCGTTGGTCTACTAGCTTGGTGTATGCTCCTGTATTTACTCTATATGAAAGACAATTCCAGTATCTATCTCTATGCTTTTATTCCATGTTTGTTGGTGATTAAACACCTGATTAGAGTAAATAAAACGAAGGAACCAAAAGATTTTGATCCCGAATTAAAAAAACTTGCCTTGAGTACTTTCTTCACGGCTTTATTGTTGCTTATTTTGAGTCAACTGACTTAAGATAAAATAGTTATCCTTTAATAAAAGGCCTTTTCAACTTTCTATTTTTAAGGAATTGATTTGAATTTAAATAATAAAGAAAAAATATAATTTGTGCAGATATTAAGGGCGATCAACTAAAGATTATTCAGTAAATTTGTTCACTTTTAAATGAAGCGCTATGAATATTTTAGTTTGTATAAGTAAATCCCCTGACACCACTTCAAAAATTGCATTTTCAAATGACAATACACAGTTTGATGATAATGGTGTCCAATATATTGTCAATCCTTATGATGAATGGTATGCCTTAGTTCGGGCCTTAGAGTTGAAAGAGACTGTAGGTGGACAAGTTACCATAATCACCGTTGGGACAACTACTGATGAAGCCATTATGCGCAAAGCTTTGGCTATTGGTGCTGATGAAGCAGTTCGAATCGATGCAGATCCTAAAGATGCTTACTATACAGCAATGCAAATTGCTCATTATGCCCAATCCAATGGATTTGACTTGGTTTTGACTGGTAAAGAAACCATTAATTACAATGGATCTCAAGTGGGTGGAATGATTGCAGAAGCTTTAGACGCTCCATTTGTTTCCTTAGCTACAAAATTAGAGGTGAATGGAACTACAATTCAGCTTGAAAGAGAAATTGTTGGTGGACTAGAACTTATTGAAGTAGCCCTTCCAGTAGTAGTTTCTTGTGCCAAAGGAATGGCGGAACAACGCATACCTAATATGAGAGGGATTATGGCCGCAAGGACTAAACCATTACAAATTATTGCTCCTCAAGCTATAGAGGAACTTACCAATTTTATTCAATTTTCCGCAGCATCTTCAAAAGCTTCTGTCAAAATGATTGACGCAGATAATATGGATGAGTTAGTGGCATTATTGCACAGCGAAGCAAAAGTTATTTAATTTTTAAAAGCAAGAAAATGATTTTAGTATATATTTCAAGTCAAAACGGTATTTCAAAATCTGCATTTGAAGCAGTAACTTATGCACGCAAATTAGATTCAGAAGTTTGTGTCTTAACCTGTGGTTCGGCAAGCGAAGCACAGCTTTCAGCTTTCGGTCAATATGGTGCTCAAAAAGTATTGGTTGATAGAAAAATTGATGGTTCTGATGCGCAGCAATTAACAAAATTAATCAGCCAATATGCTCAAGAATTAAACGCAAGCACTTTAGTTTTTACCCATGATTTTGTTGGAAAAGCAATCGCTCCTAGAGTTTCTGTGAAATTAAAAGCAGGAATGGTAGCGGGTGCCATTGCATTGCCAGAGGCTAATGGCTCCATTAAAGTAAATGTTTTCTCTGGTAAGGCTAGTGGTTTTGTAAAAGTAAATTCAAGTGTTCGTATCATCTCTTTATTGGCTAATAGTATTCCATTAGAAATAAACGAAACTTCGTGTAAGGTAGAAGAAATCACAGCTAATACAGGTGACTCAAAAATTAAAGTAATTTCTGTAAAGAAACCTGATGGAGCCATTCCACTTCCGGAAGCAGAGATTGTCGTTTCAGCAGGTAGAGGATTGAAAGGTCCTGAAAATTGGGGAATGGTAGAAACATTAGCACAAACATTAGGTGCTGCAACGGCTTGTTCGCGACCTGTTGCGGATATCGGATGGAGACCTCACCACGAACATGTTGGTCAAACGGGTGTAGCCATTAGACCCAACCTTTATATCGCAATTGGAATTTCAGGAGCCATTCAACACCTAGCAGGAGTCAATGGTTCTAAAGTAATTGTTGTTGTGAATACAGATAAAGAAGCACCATTTTTTAAAGCTGCAGATTATGGCGTTATTGGCGATGCCTTTGATGTAATCCCAAAACTAAATGCTGCGCTCGTAAAATTCAAAGCGGCTAATAACTAAATATTCTTATCTTTAATTATCAGTCTAGGTTCACATGAAGAAGGTTAAATTAGAAATTTCAGGTATCACCTATAGCCAAACGCAATCAGGTTCCTATGTATTGACATTGGCTGAGGTAGCCGGTAAAAGAAAACTTCCAATTGTTATTGGAGGATTTGAAGCGCAAGCGATTGCAGTTGAGTTAGAAAAAATGATTCCTAATCGACCGCTAACCCATGATTTATTCAAGTCTTTTTGTGAAGCATATGCTGTTAATGTGGAAGAAGTGATCATTTATAAATTTGAAGAAGGTGTTTTTTATGCTAAAATCATTTGTAGAAATGAAGAATTTGTAACAGAAATCGATTCCAGAACATCAGATGCCATCGCCATTGGAGTTCGTTTTTCCTGTCCAATTTATTCAGTAGATAAAGTGCTAGATGAAGTGGGAAGCACTAAAGACCTAGAAGATTTAGAAGAAGATTTTGACTTAGATACAGAATTAGATGACATTGAAATGGATGAGGATGAAAATGAATTTTCCTCCCAAAGTTTAGATGAACTACAAACCCAACTCAATGATGCATTGTCGAATGAATTATATGAATTGGCCTCAAAAATAAGAGACGAAATAAAGAAACGCACCTAATAAACCACCTTTAATGGATATTGAAACTGAAGATTTCGCAACAAAAGGATACATAAAAACCAGGTTAACGGTAATGAGTTTTATGCAGTTTTTTGTCTGGGGATCTTGGTTGATTACCATTGGTAATTATTGGTTTGGGAACAAACATTGGAATGCAACAGAATTTGGCGCTATTTTCACCACCATGGGAATATCCTCTGTTTTCATGCCCAGCTTGATGGGAATGCTTGCCGACAAATGGATCAATACAGAACGCCTTTACGCCATTTTACATGTATTGAGTGGTATTAGCTTATTGTTTCTTCCTTGGGCTGGAAATCCCACTGAATTCTTTTGGGTGATTTTACTCGCTATGATTTTTTATATGCCCACCATTTCATTGTCGAATGCAGTAAGTTATAGTATTTTAAGTTCCTCCAATTTAAATGTAGTAAAGAGCTTTCCTCCGATTCGTGTTTGGGGAACTATTGGATTTATTGCAGCAATGTGGTTCACGAATTTAACTGGAAATAAAGCATCTGTGAATCAATTTTATTTTGCTGGAATAGCTTCCTTTATTTTAGCGGTTTATGCATTGAGTTTGCCTAAATGTCCTCCAAGCAAACAAACAGGAGAAAGTAAAAGTCTGGTTCAAACTTTTGGTCTCGATGCATTTAAACTTCTTGCGAATTATAAAATGTTACTCTTCTTTTTATCCTCATTATTATTGGGTGGCGCCTTGCAATTAACCAATATGTATGGTGATACCTATTTGGATTTCTTTAAATATTTTCCAAAATATGCAGATTCTTTTTCTGTGAAATACTCCACCATTATCATGTCAATTTCGCAAGTTTCTGAAACCTTATTCATTCTTGCTATTCCATTTTTCTTGTCCAAATTTGGAATCAAAAAGGTAATGTTAATCAGTATGATTGCATGGGTTTTGCGCTTTGGATTACTGTCCTTTGGAAATCCAACCGATGGACTTTGGATGATTATTGTATCTTGTATTGTATACGGTATGGCCTTTGATTTCTTTAATATTTCAGGCTCCTTATTTGTAAATTCAAATGTACCGAAAGAAAATAGAGCCAGTGCACAAGGATTGTTTATGATGATGACCAACGGATTTGGTGCTATTCTTGGCAGTTCTCTTAGTGGGATTTTAATTGACAAATACTTCACTTTGAAATTTACAAGCATTCAAACCTTGAGTACTTATTTTGAAGCTAAAGCAACAGACAAAACCATTCAAGAATTATTAACTGGAAACGAAGTATTGTTAAATGGCACCTTAAAAAATCCAGTATTGATAAAAGATTGGTCACCTATTTGGTTGACTTTCGCTATTTATGCCTTAATCGTAACGGTTCTTTTTGCTTTGCTGTTCAAACACAAGCATGATCCAAAAGCATTGATGGAGGTTTCGCATTAATTAAAAAAGGGACCTAGACATAGAGGTTAGAGTTGGAGTCTAGAGTTGGAGGTTGGAGAATATCATTCTAAAACCTGACTCAAAGTCTATGTCTAACCTCTATTTTCCCTTACAAATCTAATTGATAAACCGCTCCGAGACTCTCATTGTTTTTAATGGTTATATCTAAATCATTAACCAAACCATCTTTGATGTCATAAACCCAACCATGAACATGAACTGATTGACCTGCTTTCCATGCTTCTTGAATAATAGAAGTTTTTGCGAGATCCATAACTTGTTCAATTACATTGAGTTCAACGAAGCGATCAAAGCGCAATTTTTCTTCCGTGATGGCATTCAGCTCGTCTTGATGAAAGCGGTACACATCTTTAATATGACGAATCCAATTGTCGATTAAACCAATATGTGAGTTGGTCATGGCTGCTTGAACCCCACCACATCCATAATGTCCACAGACAATAATGTGTTTGACTTTTAATACATTGACTGCATAATCCAAAACAGATAACATACTCATATCCGTATGAATTACCATGTTGGCAATATTTCTATGGACAAATACCTCACCTGGATTTGCACCTATAATTTCATTCGCAGGTACACGACTATCAGAACAACCAATCCACAGTAAGGGTGGTTGCTGACCATTTTTTAAGCGATTGAAGAAATCAGGGTCTTTCTCCAAATTTTCAGCAACCCATTTTTTGTTGTTCTCTAGTAAATTTCTATAAAATGTTTCCATACTAAATGTTTAATTTTTTAGTGTTACTTGAATGTTTTTATTGGAGGCTTTGAAAGTCACAAAATCATGCAGTAATTCAGACACATCATGATCCATATTTTTACAATTACTACAATCTATTATTACTTTACTATCATTAGGTAAATTATTGAGTTGTTCAATCAAACCTGGTTTATTGATAAAGTTTACATCTTCAGATAAAGTTAAAACAATACCGTCATCAGAATCACTCTTTTCAATATTCTTCTGAAAATTCTTTCTCAAGATAAAAAACACAGATAATACAATACCAATTCCGATTCCTTTCAATAAATCAGTCAGAAGAACACCTATTATAGTTCCTAAAAAAGGGATGAACTGATCCATTCCTAATTTATATATTTGTTTATACATAGAAACTTTGGAGAGCTTATAACCAATTAAAATCAAAATTGCTGCTAATACTGATAAAGGAATTAGATTAAGTAATGGAGCGAGAAATAGTAAAGATAAAGCCAGTAATAAACCATGAATAATAGTAGATAATTTAGATTTACCTCCAGCATTGATATTGGCTGAACTTCGAACAATAACCTGTGTAACTGGAAGTCCCCCAATTAATCCACTTAACATATTTCCCAAACCCTGAGCCTTAAGCTCCCTATTGGTTGGGGTGGTGAATTTCATAGGGTCCAATTTATCAGTAGCTTCAATACTCAATAGAGTCTCTAAACTTCCAACAATTGCTAAAGTAAATGCAATGATATAAACATTTACATTATTCAAAAACGACCAATCGGGTGATTTAAGAAAATTGAACAGATCAACAGGAGCATTCAATTTTGGAATTTGAACCCTATGAATGGGCATTACATATCCTGAAGGCCACCAATGATAGAATCCAATATTTATTGCAATTGCAAGAAGCACAACAAATAAAGCCCCAGGGACAAATTTAAAAATCAACAACTTTTTAAGCGCAGGCAGATCGAGTAGCAACAAACATATAACCGAGAACAAGCCAATAAGCAGCGAACCCTTATTTAAGGAAAGGAATGCAAAATACAACTCACTCAGCGTATTGTGTCCATCTTTTTGAAAGAAAGATTCATCACCGAAAAAATCCTTATCAAAACCGATCAGGTGAGGGATTTCCTTTAAAATGAGCATAATTCCAATGGCAGCCAACATTCCTTTGATTACAGCTGAAGGAAAATAATTGCCAATAGTTCCTGCCTTGCAAAAACCAGCAATTATTTGAAGAGCTCCTGCCAAGAAAACAGCGAGAAGAAATCCTTCAAAAGACCCTAATAATTGAATGCCACTGATAACAATAGTAATCAAACCAGCTGCAGGACCAGAAACACCGACGCGTGAACCACTAAATAGGCCTACTACTATTCCGCCAACAATACCTGCTACTAAACCTGCAACAGGATTTGGCATTCCTTCCATGCCAGGAATGGAGGTGGAGGCTAATCCTACACCAAGGCAAAGCGGTAATGCAACAATAAATACAACCAAACTTGAAGGCAAATCACTTCGCCAGCTTTGAAAAATTTTTAACATATAAAAGAATTTAAATTAATATTTGTGCTAATTCAAATTCTATTGTCTGGAGGGGAATATGAAGTTTGAGAATATCCTTCATGAGGATTTTGATGGAGCTTAAAATAAGCTGTTTCACTTTTTTGTGCTTCCGAAACATGTGCTTTATGATCTGAAGGATTTATATTATTAACCAATAAATCATTTATACCAAAAATATCATCGAATGATTCGGAATCATCAGCATCAGATTCTTCTTGCAAAACAATATATTCTTTTGAGTTTTTATCCAATTGCTGATTCGCAATATAAATTGCCATAGCAGATTGAGTAACAAACATCAATAAAAAAAAATATCTTGAAAAAAGAATTTTCATTTTCATGCGTCAAAAATACAAAAAATTGATGCCTAGATTACCAATTATGAAATAACCTTAAGATTTCTTCCAACTTTAATAAATGCAGCAATTGCTTTATCCAAATCTTCTTTTGAATGCGCTGCAGAAATTTGTGTACGAATACGCGCTTGACCTTTAGCAACTACTGGAAAGAAAAACCCAATGGCATAAACACCTTCTTCTAATAATTCATTCGCAAATTGTTGTGATAAAGCAGCATCGTATAACATAATAGGAACTATTGGAGAATTTCCAGCTTTAATATCAAAACCGGCTGCAATAATTTGCTGCTTAAAATATGTAGTGTTTTCTTCCAGTTTGTCTCTTAGAGTAGTATTAGAAGATAAGATTTCAAACACTTTTATAGAAGCCCCTACAATGGCAGGAGAAAGAGAGTTAGAAAATAAATAAGGTCTAGAGCGTTGACGCAGCATCTCAATAATTTCTTTTTTACCGGTCGTATAACCTCCCATTGCTCCGCCTAGTGCTTTACCTAGAGTTCCAGTAACTATATCAACTCTATCCATAACACCACATAATTCAGGAATGCCTCTACCTGTTTTTCCCATGAAACCTGCAGAATGACATTCATCCGTCATGACAAGCGCATCATATTTATCTGCTAAATCACAAATTTGATCCATTTTAGCACTATCACCATCCATAGAAAATACACCATCAGTAACAATGATGCGATGTCTTTGATTTTGTGCTTTGATCAACTGTTCTTCTAGATCAGCCATATCAGAGTGCTTGTAACGATAGCGTTGTGCTTTGCACAATCTTATTCCATCGATAATAGAAGCATGATTTAATTCGTCCGAAATGATGGCATCTTCTTCAGAGAAAAGCGGTTCAAACACACCACCATTTGCATCAAATGCAGCGGCATATAAAATAGTGTCTTCTGTTCCGTAAAATTCTGCGATTTTCTTTTCTAATGTCTTGTGGATATCTTGCGTACCGCAAATAAAACGAACGGACGACATTCCAAATCCATGAGAATCTAAAGTGTCCTTAGCAGCCTGAACTACCTCAGGATGCGATGACAAACCCAAATAATTATTGGCACACATTACCACCACATCTTCACCAGTACTTACAGTTACTTGTGCCCCTTGTGGACCTGTGATAATCCGTTCTTTTTTCATTAAGCCATTTTCTTGAATCGACTTGAGTTCTTGGGATAAAAAAGATTTTAATTTACCGTACATAATTATTTTTTTAAAAATTGTTGACTGCGTTTAACTAAAAAATTCAATAATACTTTGGCATCATTTTCAAGAAGTTTTCTGCCAAAACGAACAGGTTTATCGAAGTATATAAAAGAGAACCTTTCACCGCCATTGATCCATGGTGAAGATTCCCAAACTTCTTGTATTGAATTTTTATCTGGAAACTGTAAAGTAATAGATTGAATATTCTCATGATAATAGACATTAGACTTTCCATATTTCCCGAGGGCCTTTTTGATATGGATTCCAACTTCATCGATTTTAATTTTTTCTTTACCGAAGAGCAGCCAAAGAAAAGAACGAGAAACGCGCCAAGCATAATAGGCCCAAAAAACAAGCATCACAAAAAGGATAATTTTTTCTTGGTTGCTCAATTTCAAAACATTGAAAGCCCAGGTAAGCGTAGCGCCAATAACCCACCACATAGCCAACCAAGCACCCATTAAGGTATTGACCCAAACCTTTTTTTCAGGATCTATGATTATTGTTGTTTTATGGGTGTGATCTACAAAACTAATCCGCCTTCCAATCCATTTCATGGTACAAAAATAAAACAAAAAACCCCGGCTACTGCCAGGGTTTTAATAAAGTTTTTAAGAATTAGAAATTCCATACATCGTGTTCCCACTTGCGAATTTCTTCTTTAACCTTTTCTGCCTCATACAAAGCATCAACTCCATATCTGTAATCTTCTATATCTCTATCGAATTTATCAGATGTTTTGTAAATCATTGCACTAAACTTTCTTTTCCAAAAAAGATCATCGAAAGACATCCATTGCGCATCAGACTTATCATTGTATATATAATAGTTTACAATAACATTACGAAGCTCAGGAAAATACAACCAAAACATTTCCTTTTGAACAGTAGCTACTTTAGCACCACCATTGCTATATATTGAGGTATAACCTGGAGTAGATTGTTTTGTATTAAAATAAACTGGTATACCATCTCTATAAACAATCAACTGACCTCTACCAATTGAATCATTTCGTGCTACTGAAGTATCTGTATACTCAGCAACTGGAGCAATTGCTATAATTCTTCTATCTAAAATAGATCTTTCTTTATCAAAGAACCAATCTTCTTTAATATTATAAGCTACAATTCCCTTGGATGACTGAAAAGTTATAGGACCATCCTCTGCTAAAAATCCATCTTCTCCTGCTTTATCAAACTTATCCATTAAATCAATCTTGTTAAATAGCAACATTTCAGCTTGTGTTGGATTGTTAGTTTCTAATTTTATTAAAGAATCATACCAAAAATCAAAAGTTAATACTTTATTATTCTTTTTATATTCAGCATCCAACCTAGATAATATTTCTACATTACCATTAATAGTAACAGTAATTTTCGGACCTGGTCCAGAAGATGAAACAAGTTGATTCAATTCACTTTTATAAGGTGAACTATTGAAATAAGAATCTCGTGACTTTTTAACAACAGGATATTTAAATGAATAACCATCCTCTAGATAATCTGCATTATATTTAAGAATATAACTTGCGTTAAACTTATCGGATACTCTATAGACGGTCAAGTCACCGGCAAAAACATGAGTTAAAATTATTGACCACAAAGACAATCTTGTATTGTTTTTTACCCAATAAGGACTGTTAATGTCAGCTCTTTTAACGGGAGGCTTAAATTGTTCAGGATCAAAATAATCGAAAGGGTTAAATAATTCAAAATTCATTTTTTCTCTTGAATCAATCCTAGAGAATACTCGTTTTGACCAAACATAATCAGCAGATCTAACATGCTCATAAGGAACAGCCGTTTTCATCGGTAATTCCTCTGAAATAACAACTCCATCAATAACACCTGGAGAAGTAATATTTAACGGACCTCTGTTAACATCATTTTGATTTGGTGCTGGCTGAGCAAACAGCGTAGAGCCAATAACAAGAAGGAAAATAAAATTTAAATATTTCATAATAAATTATTTAATTTGAACAGCACCCATAATTTGAGTAGTTAAACCATCAGCGCGACGAACATTTGCATAAATACCTACTGTTTCACCTGATCTATATTTAGAAGCTAAACCAGCTGGTATTTGACTTCCAGTAAATTTTTGACCACCAAATTCACCACTAATAACTGAATAACTTATACCCTTGAAATTATATTCATCTCCAAAACCAGCAGCAATAAACCCGCCACGCGCTTTGGAAATTGAAGCCGTTGTGATTTTAGGTTTTGGGAATGGTTTAACTGGAAAAGAATAACTCCCGAATGAAACAGATTTTCCTTTACTATCCTTACCAGATAATGCAATGGTTACTGTTTTTCCAGAACTTACTCTTACGATGTAACAATCCCGAGAATCAAAATTTGTTTTACCTGCTAGTCTCGCATTACCAGATGGAGAAATTGATGTAGAAACCACACCAGATGCAGCAACAGAAACTTTATTATCCCAGTTCATGTACATCACAGAAACTTCAGGTAAGGCAACTGAACCCGCTTTGGTAGCCACTTGAACTTTGGTTTCATAGGGCATCCACTTAATAGTACCCATTTTATCCGCAATACCTACTTGACCTGAAATTTTCATTTCACCTCCACCTGCAGCACGCATTTTAAGAATAGCCATACCATCTTTAGTTTCAGAAATAGTTCCCTGACCTGGTTTCACAACAGGTTGTTTATCAGAATCAAAGGCAGCCATAAAAACACTCACTTGAAATTCTTCACCCGGACTTAAGACAGCCGTTTCAGGATATGCCATTCCTAAAATTTTATTGAAAGAATATTGACCTGTACTTATCTTTCCTTTCAACATAAGAACTGCTTTCGCTCTTGCACTCATGATTTCATTTTGTAGAGAAGACAAAGATGCCAAAGCACCCACAAGAGGAGCATGTGCAAAAGTACGGCCCATCCAATGAACTTTACCGTCATGGCCTTCATGTTCAGCCATTTCTTCTTTGGTAAGTTCTTGGTAAATTCCGATCAAAGGCTCAATATCTTCCTTGTTGACTTTGTTTGATTTAAGCATTTTTGAAATTTTCTTTTCCAAATCAGCAAAATCCTTAAATTCTACAATATCTTTAGATTTTATTCTGAATTGTGAGTTACCTTCTTTATAGGTACCTGTTAAATCAACAAGCGTATTTCTATAGTTCTTGAAATGCTTCCAAAACTCCATTCCTTTTGAATTCGCAGGAATATTTTCAGCTTCAGAACCTATTAATTGAAATTGAGGCACATCAAAATTATCTTTAGATTGCACTGCCATTAAATTTAATTTGGCAGGACGCAATGGCTCGTTCTTACTCCATTCTTTCCAAACAATTGCATCTTTTGCTTCTTCTGACTGAAGATCCCCTTTAAATGGAGTTATGTCTTCACCTACTTTATCCAAAATTAACAACTTAAGGTCATCTATTTCATGAATGATTTTACCTGTTTCATTATCAACTTTATTAATTATTTCCAAAAAGCGTTTTATTTTGGCACCTTTAGCCAATCCTGATTCGTCTTTTGTACATTCTGTTAATGCTTGATTCAAATCAGATACCGCTGTATTTCCTCTATCTAATTGAGTAATGGTACCTTTTTGAATGTTTGATTCTATCGCAACAAAAGCATCTAAGATTTGCTTTGATACATTCAGTGCTAAAAGCGCTGTCAATACCAAATACATCATCCCGATCATCTTTTGTCTTGGGGTTTCTTTACCACCAGCCATAATCTATTGTTTTAATTTTGTTAAATAATAATTTACTTAGTCTGTGGCTTTTCTTAGCTACGCATTGCTTTCAACATGTTTCCATAAACATTGTTCAAGTCTGTAAGGTTTTGAGCCAATACAGCCATGTTTTCACGGTATAAACGCGTATCTTCAACTGAAGCTGAAAGATTACTCATCATGTCTACCACTTGTTTTTGGAATTGTTGCGTTGCTTCTAAATGAGAAGAAGAACCTTGCAATTGTAATTCGTAAACATTATTTAATGCCGTTAAGTTTTTAGAAACATTTTGCATTGCAGCACCCATATTTTCTCCTTCACCTTGAGAATCTGTGATTCCAGATAAAGCAACGGAAGCTTTTTCATAATCTCCAGCAAGAGCAGAAACTCTATTGGAAGCAGCTTCTAAACTAGATACATAAGAATCTGTTGCTGCTGCAGCATTACTAACACTTTTTAATTGTTCAGCGTTGTGACTTAAATCACGCATAGAAGAACCTAAACGATCCAATAAAGCTTGATCAATTTTAGCTTTTGCTAATAAATCATCAAATTGCTCTGTAATTCCAGTTCCTGCAGATCCAGAACCTCCACCAATTTCCATTGGCTTAGGGAATGCTTCTAATTCTTCAGCAGATTGTGGACGCTCGTCTTCTGGCAATAAGTAAGGGTAATAAACAGCCCAATTGGGTTCAGTATGTAATGGCTCCATCGCACTTAAAGCAAAAATCACAGCTTCTGTAGATAAACCAATAATTAACATGACATCACACAAAGGCCAGTGCATGATTTTAAACAATGCTCCTAAAATTACGACTGATGCGCCATAACCATAAACTACCTTCATTAAATTTTTGTACCCTTTTGATGCGAAAAAACCGCCTGACTTACCACTCATAACTTTTGTTTTTTTTAGATTAAACTTTGATTTATTGTTTTTGTTACAGATTTACTTATTTCAGTTGAATATCACTTTGAATTTCTTCTCCGTTTTCAGCTTCCAAATCTTTACCACCACGACCTAAATGTGTCATGACATTACGGAAACCGATGTAAGATTTAGCAGTATCTTGATATTCGAATGTTCGTGTAGAGTTCATTAGGTAATACCCTATATCTTTCCAAGAACCTCCTCTAATTACTTTTCTTTTCTTTACTGGATGATCACCATCTTTGGCATCATATTGATATTCAGGATTGATGTCATGAGAAAACTCATAGGCAGATTCATCAAATGCAGTGGAACACCATTCAGCAACATTTCCTGCCATACAATACAAACCGAAAGTATTTGGCTGATAAGAATATACTTTAACAGTATGGAAACCTCCATCCTCAAAATATCTTCCACGCATTGGTTTGAAGTTGGCTAAGAAACAACCGTTGGCATTTCTGATGTAAGGTCCACCCCAAGGATATTGAGATAAATCCAAATCTCCTCTAGCACCTCTTTCCCACTCAGCTTCTGATGGCAAACGGAAATCATTAACAAATAAATCACCGTTAGACAACAACCAACTATGGAATAATTGCGTTCTCCAAACTGAAAATGCTTTTGCTTGAGACCAAGTTACCCCAACTACAGGATAATTATCATAAGCAGTATGCCAAAAATAATTTTGAGTCATTGGATCGTGGAAGGAGTAAGTAAAATCACGCACCCAACACATTGTGTCTGGATATACATGAATTTTTTCCTTTACAATAAATCTACTGCGATCAGAATGTCCACGAATGGCATTGTGTTGACCCTTTGTATTGGTAAATCCTAAATCCAAATCTTGTCCTGGATTAATAAGAATATCACCTTCAACTAAAGCATTGTTATTAATATCTCTAGGAATATATGTAGCGGAGGAATCCTTTTCATCAACGAATGCATTTAAAGTTTCGTCATACATTACTTGACTTCCATCAGCATTTAAAGTAGAACGATGTAAACCATTGTTTTTATAATCCTTAGATAAAGGATCTCTATGGTGTGCACCCGTTAACTTATCGTCTGAATAATTGTAAGATTTACGAGAATCCACATCTGCTGTTTGAATTTTACCTCTTTTGGCAGCTTCTTTAAAGTCTATCCAATAATAATCATAAAACAACAAACGGGTATCTAATTGCTTGTTCTTGAAATATTGTTCGTCTTCGCTCAAGAACATATCAGACAATAATAGAGCAGTTTCTGCATCAGAATAATCGATTGGAACTGCCCAATTAAGGGTAAAGAACTTTCGATTTTCAATTCTACCGCCATTATCTTTTTGAAAATTCTTTGGTAAATCTTTAACGACATCTGTTGATTTATCTGACTTACCTTCTTTAGAATAAGCTAAAAATAATGCTGAAACTTCATCTGTATTAAAAGTTAATTCTACACCTTTTTTCATTTCATCAGCAGTAAGCTTTTTTGGAGCTTTATCTAAACCTGCTTTTTTCCAATCAAAATTTGTTTTTTTTATTCCGTCATGTCCTGTTAACATTAAATAAGCCTTATCTAAATCTTGACTGCTTTCAGGATTTAAAAACGGATCAAATGGCGTATTCGCACCTTGCAAATCTGATCCCATTGACATTAATGATCTATATGGCTCTCTAAAGAAATCATCAGGTACATTTACCCATTGTTCTGCATCTTCACCAGATTGTCTTCTGTACAATTTTTCTCTTGCGATGGAATCTCTCACCCAATCCACAAATTGACGGTATTCATTGTTAGAAATTTCTGAAGCATCCATGTAGAAAGCTTGAACAGAAACCGTTTTTGTTCTTGCAGTATGCAAGCCCATGATGTCTTCGTCATCTTCACCAGATTGATATGCCCCAGAAGGAACATATATCATTCCGTAAGGAACTTTTCCAGGACCTAAGATATCTGGATAAAAGGTATCACGACCTTTAACACCAACTAAGTTGCCTTCTACGTCTTCACAAGAGAATAACAAAGTAACAACAACTACTAAAGCAAAAATTCTTTTCATTTTATCCTTTTTTGGTTCATTCGTTTTCCAAACTAACTTGCTACAGGTTGAATAAGTTTTGGTATAACGGCGGAACAATAAAAATGGTTACACAATTAATTAATCTGTCTTACAACCAACGAGGGTGACGCGCTTTCGTCACTGGTGGTGGTGGTAAGTAATAACAGTATTTAACCAATAGTTCATGAGAACCACGGGAAATACTTGCCAATTTATTTATAGTAATATCATAAGAATAACCAACAGTCATATTTGCCATTGGGCTATAACCCAAGACCACTGCAACTGCATCCGAAGTTCTAAAGGTCAAACCACCATAGGCGATTTCCTTGTTGTTCTTCACATAAAAATATCGTGTATTGATGTCCGCTGAAAATTTCACTAAATCAGTTCTAACCAAAACATTCGCATCAATATTACCACCAGCGATATTCATCATTTTATATCCACCCATTAAATAATAATGGCGCGCTGACTGATAGCTTTGCGTTCCAGCAATAGTTGTGCTTTGTAATAGCGATTCGCTTAAATGAGTAGAAGAAACTCCTGCGTAGTAGTTTTTACCTTTAAAATAAGCCCCGAAATTTAAATCTAAACTTGTAGCACCAAAACCAGCCACTGGAAGTGTTGGATCGATTAAAGTTTGAGGTGGTACCCATAAAGGATTCATACCATAATTCATCATTCCTACTCCAACACCCAAGCCTAAACGACCAGCATTACCAATTTGAATTGGATATGAATAATTTAAAAGTAAATTGTTTTGTCTTGAAAATCCAATGGCATCATGATAAAAAGAGATCCCTAATCCACCAGGAAAAAAACGATTCATGTTCGCTTCTACATTAAGTACAGCAGAATTTGGTGCGCCATTTACTTTATCCCATTGATTGCGATATATAGAGGTAGCACAAATACCATCATCTAAACCTGTTTCACCAGGATTTAAACTCATCTTATCATAGAAGAAATGAGTCAGCAACTTGTCTTGTTGTGCAAATGCACTACTTGCAACAATAAGCAAGGCAAGAGGTAGTAGTCTTAATTTCAATAGCATATGGTTTATTTAACAAGCATTTCTATTATAAACTTAACAAATTAAGCCTAAAAACAGGATGCTAAAATAAAGAAAAAAATCAAATTGAAAAAAAAAGAACGCAATTAAATTAATTTTATGTTAATGTCAAGTTATAAATGACCAACAAAACAAAGGGTTTTAGCTTGATTTTTTTTCTAAAAATTTTATTAAAAAATTAATTTATTATTTAATCAAATTAACCTAGTTTTTGGTATGTTTTCCACCATAAATCAGGCATTTCATTTTTCATAGCATCATCGTAATCAGATTTATTGCAGGGTACCATATGATGGCGGTCAAATTTAGAGAATTCGCTTGGCGGATAGGGCACTTCCATCCACCATCTTGCCGACTTATTGCTCTTGTAGAAAATAATCTCATGATTCCCCTCCTCCAAAAACACGGTAAAGCGTGTATAGTCTGATTTATCTCCCTTTGGGAAATCGCCTTTTCGAGAAACCACCCCATCGATAAAGTACCAAATCGTTTGTGCTACTAAATCAGCGGAAACCTCATTTAAATCTAAACAATTAAAAATACCCAAACTGGTTACTTTGTCACTAATTCCAGCATACTTGGCCAGTTGACATATTTGATCAGCTCTGAAACCATTAGGATTAGCATTCGCATGATTTAAATCAGCAGCCTTAACCGATTGAAAGTCGATACTAATGATGTCAGCATTTCTAAGTAAGGGCTCTGCTTTGGTGAAATCAGCATTGAATTCTCCCAAGCGACAAATATCAAAAAACAACTTTTCAAATAAATCTACTTCTTTTGGTTTAGCGAAAGGGATTTGCAAACCAATATTGGAATGATTGAAAAGATAGCAAGGTCTGCGCAAAAGCAAGCTACCCACAAATCCATCGGCAGTTGGAGCTTCTTCTGCTTCTCCGAGGTCTAAATTAGAATCAATACAGCAACTATTTATTAATTGTTCTAATTGCTCATAGCCTATAAACATAGCAGTTGTCAAGTCTTGAGAGCCGCCGATTACCAATGGAATAATGTCATTTTTTACTAATTCAGCAACAATTTGAGCGAGCGCAAAATAAGTATCCTTCAATTCTTTTCCCGGAAGTAAATCCCCTAGGTCATAAATAGGAAGATCCCAATCCCTTGCTTTAAACAAGCGATATAATTTTTCTCGAAAAATATTGTTTTTGAGTTGACTTGAATTAATACCTTCTAGCATTCCGCGATATTCTGGAACGAAAAATAAAGCGCAAGACTTCTTTTCCATTTCAGGAAAACTTTCTTGATGTATTTGAATTACAGAACCTAATTGTTCTTCATCAAAAAATTGATTGGGTGAAATTGGCTGAAAATAAATTGATAAGTCTACCATGGATAATTTGTCATTTAGACAAAACTATCTATTCGAAGTGCAGTAATACTTCAGGTGGTGAAAAGAAATGAAACAAGTAAAGTGAATAACTTGAAATTATTGTTCTAGAATTGCTTTAATATTGGGGCGGAAATACAAATTAGACTTGAGTACTTTTCCGTCCTCCCGATAAATAGGATTTCCATTTTCATCCAATTTACTCATGTTGGATCGTTGGATTTCTTCAAAGACTTCAATGATTTTATCTTGCAATCCATGTCTTAAAATAGTTCCGCAAAGAATGTACAATTGATCCCCTAGAGCATCTGCTATTTCAACAATATCATTGTTTTTCGCAGCTTCTAAGTACTCTTCATTTTCTTCCTTCATCAAATTGAATCGCAGTTCAATATCAGCTTCAGAAAGATTGGCGGTTGGAGCATAGTTGTTTTCGATACCAAAAGCATCGTGAAATGTTGCTACTGCAGCGATAGTTTCTTTTAATTTCATAATAAAAAATTTAATTTCTTATTCTTCTAGAAGTGCTTTTAGTGCTACTTCAACTTTACTTGCATTCGGAAGCAAAGCAGCTTCTAAAATAGTGTTTAATGGGATGGCAGGTGTGTCTACCGATCCTACAATTTTGATTGCTGCGTCGAGGTGTTTAAAATTATCTCTTTGCAATCTTCCTGCTAAACCAAGAGAGAAAGAACACTCGATAGATTCTTCGGTAACAATCATTATTTTACCATGACGACGACAAAGGGCATTCATAGCTTCATGATCCAGCGGATTCAAACTTCTTAAATCAAGAATCTCAACTTTTCCCGCGAAATTCTGAGCTGCTTCAAGTGACCAATATACTCCACGACCATAGGTAATAATACCGCAAGAACTTCCATCGTTAATACTTGATTGTGCTGCTTCTATTACAATTCTAGCTTTCCCAATGGGAATGATGTAATCTTCGTCTGGTTCAGGAGACATTGCGCCTTCTGTGCCAGGGATTTTGGACCAATACAAACCTTTATGTTCAAGAATCACTACAGGATTTGGATCATAGAAAGCTGCCTTAATCAATCCTTTTAAATCAGCTCCTGTAGATGGATAAACCACTTTAATTCCTCTAATATTGGTCAGTACTGACTCTACACTTGACGAATGATAAGGTCCACCAGAACCATAAGCACCGATGGGAACACGAATTACGCAACTCACAGGCCACTTGCCATTTGACAAATAATAGGATCTAGAAACCTCCGTAAACAATTGATTTAATCCAGGCCAGATATAATCCGCGAATTGAACTTCAACGAAAGGTTTTAAACCAACGGCAGACATTCCAACGGTAGAACCGATGATAAATGCTTCTTGTATGGGTGTATTAAAAACACGATCATCTCCAAAAGTTTGTGCAAGTGTTGCTGCTTCTCTAAACACACCACCCAAGCGTCCGCCAACATCTTGTCCGTATAACAAAGCCTCAGGGTGTTTTTGCATCAATTCACGCACAGCGAATAAAGCAGAATCAACCATCACTGTTTTCTTCTTTCCTACAGGTTCACGCGTGCCTTTTTCTTCCGTTATTTCCGTTGGAGCGAAAATAAAATTAGTCACCTCTTCAGGCAAGGGTTCATCGGCATTAAGTGCTTGATCGTAGGCGGTATCAACCGACTTTTTGATGTCGGCTTCAATATTAATTATATCTGCTAATGAAACTCCTTTTTCTTGAATTAACTTGCGTAATTTAGGATACGGATCGCTCTTAGCTGCTTCGACGAGATCGTCTCTATACCATTCTTTTCGAACACCAGAAGTATGATGGCCTAAAAGTGGAACTTTGGCATGCAGAATAAAGGGTCTTCTTTCCTTTCTTACCATTTCGAAAATTTCTTGAACTGTTTGGTAAGAAGTTTCAAAGTCACTACCATCGATTGACCTTACTTCAATACCATTAAAACCTTTTGCATAAGTTGCAATATCTTGTGCTCTTGTTTCTGAAGCGTTGGCTGAAATATCCCAACCATTATCTTGAACCAGATAAACAATCGGGAATTGCTTCAATGCTGCCATCTGAAAAGCTTCTGATACTTCACCTTCAGTACAAGAAGCATCTCCAAGCGAACAAACTACAATTGGTGCATTCGTTGCATCTACAGAAGATAATCCGGTTTTCTCTTTATACTGAATCCCCATAGCAATACCAGTAGTTGGAATTGCCTGCATCCCAGTTGCAGAAGATTGATGGATTATTTTGGGTTGGTGCTCATTATTTAGAGATGGATGCGCATAATAAGTTCTGCCTCCAGAAAAGGGATCCTCTTTTTTAGCAAAAATCTGTAACATTAATTCATAAGGTGAAGCCCCTATTCCTAAAAGAATACTGTCATCACGATAATAGGGAGATACCCAATCTTGTGGTTTTAATTGTAAGGCAAGCGCCAATTGAATTGCTTCATGTCCGCGAGAGGAAGCGTGAACATATTTGGCTGTAACTTCTTTATTGTCCTCATACTTTTCTGACAAAGTTTTTGCCGTGCACATGAGTTTAAAAGCCTCAAGCAGCGTTTCTTTGGAAATATCTTGATTCAATTGCTTATCATTAATTGTTGCCATACCCATTTTAAGTGGCAACAAAGATACAAAACGAATTATAAAGGTCGAATAGAAAAATAAAAGACAATCGTATTACAGTAATCGTATGTCCTTAGAAATCGAAAAATACGCCAAGGCTGATAGGTCTTAATGCAGGACCTTTGTCAATTTGGAACATATTTTTCAGACTGTATTGAACAAATAAATTGGTATTTCCATATCCAACCATCATAAGGGCATTTGCTTGTAAACCAGTCAAGAAATAGTCATCTTTAATTTTGCCGCTATTTCTCTTTCCATTATCCTCCCATTTAGTTTTCCAATTTGCTCCCAGTCGAAAACCACCAACTACCCCGGCAGTAAGGTGCCATGCTTTGTCTGCATTAGCACTTGAGTTAAATTCTAAGAGTAAAGGAATTTGAAGATAAGTAGACCGCAGTGAATTATGGGTGTAATTAATCGCTGTATTTATGGTTCCAAAAATTGAATCGTTATTTTTATTTAAGTCTACATTATTTTTCAATCCATAGTGATTCCAGTTAAAACCAAGACCTGTGGTAAAACCAATGTAATCTTTATAGATAGGAATACTTTTTTCGAGTACATTGAAATTAATCGCATAGGTTTTGGTATAATCTAGGGTCATAAAAGGAGCATCCTTAGGCAACATAAATTTATTGTCAGTATTCAAAAGTCCCGCAACACTAAATCCAAATCCCGACCAATGCGCATTTTCATTTGAAAAAATATTTTCTTCGTCATCATCATCATCGTTAAATTCAAAATCATTTTCGCCCATCATTCCGTCAATAATTATTTTAGCACCAGATGTTCCATCCATTTCATTTTTAAAGATGTAAACATTTTTCTTCCCATCATGAACTTGCATGGAATCATTTGAATCCTCTAGGAATAAATCATCATTAATAATGGTATCAATAAAAACTTGAATTCTTTTATTTCCTTTCCTATTATCTTCATTACTGTAACTGATTTTCATTTGTTTCTCAATAACAGCATCGACTTCATTGACATTAACCTCAATTATGGTGGTATCATTTCCTTCAATGGTAATGATTCGTTTGGTCTCGTTTTTTTGAGATGAGACTATTGCACTGATAAATAAAAATGCAAACAACAAAGAGTTTTTCATGAGAATAGAATTTATAAATGATTAGACGCAAAAATAAAAGTGAAGGTTACTCATTAAAAGTAATTTTTCTTTTTGAATGGAAAATCAATAAACCAACCGGGCCGTAACCGACTTATTTTTGGTAACAGAAAAAGAACAGTCTTCAAAAGTTGGGACGGAAAATTTTGGGCGAATATTATTGGAGAAAGCATATGCTTCAGTAGGTATGGAAAGGAAATTTTTATCACAAGATTTATTATTGTTTTCATCGTGATAGAAACAAACGGCGTACTTTCCTGGCTCCAGATCATGAAAAGTAACAACTGCTTCAGAGGAAGTGATTTTTACACGCAAAGTTTTAAGTGTTTGTCCCACTTTAGCAAACTTTGATGGATCATTATACAATCCAAATTCAATCATGCCATTTTTATTCGCAATCCCAGTGAGGGTTACGGTCAGGTCAAATTTATTTTTCTGCGCTACACTAGAAAGGGAAAGGAAGCCTACTGAAAAAAGCAATAGTAACAACTTCATCTGGTCAAAAATTTGTTTTAAAAATCCGATCCAGCCACATAAAAGTTGAGGCATAATTTCCCGTCAATTTTGCATGATGATCATCGTGATGTTTTGTTTTGCTTAGCCCTGGAAGTTGATTTGAAATGGGTAAATCCAAATCTGAATGGATGTGAATTTCATGCAAATTTCTGAGTGCTCCAAAGATCCAAAAAGCATACATATTAATAGGCATAAATATTAAGATCAAGCCAAAACCAAGAAATGCCCCTACCATTCCTAGCATCCATTCAAAAGGATGAGCATATAGATATTCTAATGGAAATGGTTTAGAAGCACGGTGATGAATGGCGTGAACATGTTTCAGCATAAACTTATTTTGATGCAACCATCTGTGCATGAAGTAGAAAAATATGTCATCAAAAACAAAAGCAACAACAACTTGAATAATGATGATCCAAATATTTGACGAAACGGTATCAAAAAGGGGGAAACCATAATATGCGCCTAGACCAGAGATGCACAGCAACAAAAATAAATTGAAGCAATACAGTGGCATTCTTTTTAAGAATATACCTGGAGCATACGCTTTTTTTTGAATTGCGAAAGATTTAAACAAGTTGGTGTACAGCGCCAAGATACTATAGATCAACCCTATAAAATTAGTCATTACTAATAGTAAGATCGTATATAATGCAAAGGTATAGGGCGTCATGATTTTAAAGCGAAAATATTAAACATTTGAGAGCTTTCTAGACCTTGTTCTTGTTCTGAATGTTGTTTGGTAAATCCTTTTGAAAGCAGCAAATTTTGTACTTTTCTTACTCGATCATCCGTATCATGTACCTCAATAACCAAAGCATTAATTTTAGCCCAATCATTTTCATTGATCCCTTGAAGCACATCCCATTCAGCGCCTTCACAGTCAATCTTAAGTAAATCAATCTTAGAAATATTTTCTTGTTCCATTAAGCTGGATAAAGTTCTTAGTTCACAGTTTACCGTGCGTTTACCTTTAATCAATTGCTTTGCAATGGCACCTGCAAAAAAACGCGGAATTAAGCGCATCCACCACATATTAGCAGGCGGACTTTTCATGGTCCCTTTAACCGCTTTTTCAAAGGCTCTTGGATCCAAATCCCATTGTTCTGGATGGAGCGTAGACAAAGCAGGTGTATTGGGGAAATAAGTGAAAGTTGCAGAAGTATTCTCTGATGAAACCCCAAAGGGTAAGACATGCATTTTTCCTTGACCATGTAAAGTCGCATTGGCAGACAACACTTCCAATATTTCAGGAATTGGCTCTAAGCAGTATACCGATACATTTTTTGCTTTTTGCATCACCCGCACACCAAAAACACCAATATTGGCACCTATATCAAAAACGATATCATTGTCATGAATTTCGATTCCATGTTGCAAATAACCTTCAACATGATGGTCGAGCATTTTTGCTTCTGGTTTTCTTAAGCAATGCACCTGGGTGCCATCTGAAAGTTTAGTTTTCATACTTTAAATCTTGCTTCTAAATTACAAAATTTAAAATATAAAACATACTGCTCAAGGTTTTTATTTTTCCAAGAAAGGGTATTCAAAATGAGTAGGCGGAACGAATGTTTCCTTTATGGTTCGAGCAGAAACCCAGCGAAGTAAATTCATTGCAGCACCCGCTTTGTCGTTCGTTCCTGACCCTCTTGCACCACCAAATGGTTGTTGTCCGACTACAGCACCGGTTGGTTTGTCATTGATGTAAAAATTCCCTGCTGCATTTTCAAGCAACTCAGTTGCCATATGAATCGCATAACGATCTTGTGCAATGATGGAACCTGTTAAGGCATATTCAGAAGTTTGATCTATTAAATGCAATGTTTTTTCAAAATCAGCATCTTCATAGACAAAAACAGTAAGTACGGGTCCAAAAATTTCTTCACATAAAGTTCTAAACTTCGGATTGCTTGTTACGACAGTGGTAGGTTGAATAAAATAACCAACTGACTTATCAAAAGTTCCACCAGTAATAATTTCAGCATCACTTTGCGCAGCACAATAGCTTATATAAGCTGCGATTTTGTCAAATGATTTTTCATCAATTACCGCATTAACAAAATTAGAAGTGTCATCAGGTGCACCAACGGTAATACTATTTACTTGAGCTACATAACTATCTTTTACAGCTGGCCAAATAGATTTTGCCACATATACTCTTGAAGCGGCCGAACATTTTTGACCTTGGAATTCAAATGCACCGCGCACCATTGCAGCGGCAACCACTTCTGGATTAGAAGAGCCGTGTGCCATGATAAAATCTTTCCCGCCCGTTTCACCAACGATTCGCGGATAACTTCTGTAATG
>CANLAQ010000005.1 GCA_947488235.1 Flavobacteriales bacterium
ATGCCTGGAATAATTGGTCGAAAAGTCGGAATGACTAGTATCTACAGTGCCGAGGGTAAGTCATTACCATGCACAGTGATAGAAGCTGGTCCCTGCGTAGTTACACAACTAAAAACGCAGGACAGAGATGGTTACGAAGCCGTTCAATTGGGTTTTGGTGATCGTAAAGAAAAAAATACCCCGAATGCATTGAAGGGTCATTTTAAGAAAGCGAACACTACTCCTAAGTCAAAATTGGTGGAGTTTAAAGGTTTTAAAGATGTTAATGTCGGTGATATCATCGCTGTTACTCTTTTTCAAGAGGGAGAGTTTGTTGATGTTATTGGAACAACTAAAGGAAAAGGTTTTCAAGGAGTTGTTCGTCGTCATGGATTTGCTGGTGTTGGTCAAGCTACACACGGTCAGCATAATCGTCTAAGAGCACCAGGATCAATTGGAGCTTGTTCTTATCCAGCTCGTGTATTCAAAGGAATGCGCATGGCAGGTCAGATGGGAAATAAAAGACGTTTAGCATCGAATTTGCAAATCTTAAAAGTGATGGCAGACAAAAACATCCTGATAGTTAAAGGTTCTATCCCAGGAGCTAATGGTTCAACAGTAACAATTAAGAACTAATGAAAGTAAAAATATACGATACAACCGGATCGGCTACTTCAAAATCGGCAACGCTTTCTGAAGAGGTTTTTGGTATCGAACCAAATAATCATGCTATCTATTTGGATGTTAAACAACATTTAGCAAATAGACGCCAAGGGACGCACAAATCTAAAGAGCGTGCAGAAATCTCTGGATCAACAAGAAAAATTAAAAAACAAAAAGGTACTGGTGGCGCAAGAGCTGGTAGTATTAAATCTGGTACTCGTGTCGGAGGTGGTAGAATTTTTGGACCCCGCCCTCGCAATTATCATTTTAAGTTAAATATTAAATTAAAAAGATTGGCAAGAAAGTCTGCTTTTTCTTTCAAGGCTCAAAATGATGGCTTGATGGTATTAGAGGATTTAGCTTTCGCTAATGCTAAAACTAAAGATTTTGTAAACTTGATGAATTCACTTCAGTTGACAAATCAAAAAGTTTTATTGATCCTAGGAGATCAAAATGATAGTGTTTATTTAGCTTCTCGTAACCTTGGAAAGGTTAAAGTCGTAACTGCTGACACTGTAAATACTTTCGATGTGCTTAATGCTAAGAAAGTTGTTTTGACAAGCAGTTCAATTGTTAGATTAGAAGAGATACTTAATTAAGAGTTATGCAAGGAATTATTAAAAAACCAGTCATTACTGAAAAAGCAACTGCAGCAAGCGAAAAGCAAAATGCATTCTCTTTTGAAGTAGATAAAATGGCAAATAAGATAGAGATAAAAAAAGCTGTCGAGAAAATGTATGGAGTTCATGTTATTGATGTTCGTACAATGAATTATGGCGGTGGTAAATCTTCTGTAAAGTATACTAACAAAGGAATTGTTGAGCAAAAAAGCAAACAATGGAAGAAAGCGGTAGTTACTGTAGCAGATGGAGAAACCATTGATTTGTTTACTAATTTTTAATTGAAACAATGAGTTTAAAAAAGTTCAAACCGACAACCCCAGGTCAACGACACAAGATTGCCGTTGAAATGACTGAACTTACTGCATCGAAACCTGAAAAAAGCTTGATGTCAAGCATGAAAAGATCAGGTGGTAGAAATAGTGATGGTAGGATGACGATGCGCTACTTAGGTGGTGGTCATAAGCAGAGATATAGAATAATTGATTTCAAAAGAGATAAATTTGATATTCCAGCGACAGTTAAGACTATTGAATACGATCCAAATAGAACAGCAAACATTGCTTTATTGTTTTATGCAGATGGTGAGAAAAGATATATAATAGCTCCAACAGGTTTAAAAGTTGGTGATGTAATTACTTCTGGAAAGACAGCAACTCCAAATATTGGACATGCAATGTTCCTTTCGGATGTGCCTTTAGGTACAGTAGTTCACAATATTGAATTGAAACCTGGTAAAGGTGGTTCAATTGCAAGAGGCGCTGGAACATACGGACAATTGAATGCGCGTGATGGTCGATATGCTGTTATTAAAATGCCTTCAGGAGAAACTAGATTGATATTGACAACTTGTTTGGCAACAATCGGATCGGTTTCGAATGCAGAACATAACTTAACAGTTTCAGGTAAAGCTGGTAGATCAAGATGGTTAGGTAGACGCCCTCGTGTAAGAGGTGTTGTAATGAATCCTGTTGATCACCCAATGGGTGGAGGTGAAGGTAAAAATTCTGGTGGGCATCCTCGTTCTAGAAACGGTATACCGGCTAAAGGATATAAAACCAGACCTAAAACAAAGTATTCAGATAAGTTTATCATTGAAAGAAGAAAAAAATAGTAATTAGAATATGAGTCGTTCACTAAAGAAACCGCCTTTCGTTCATTACAAGGTAATGAAGCGTGTAGATGAGGCGCAGGCATCGAACAGCAAAGCTGTTATTAAAACATGGTCAAGAGCATCAACAATTACTCCTGACTTTGTAGGACTAACATTTGCAGTTCACAATGGAAATAAGTTTATTCCTGTTTTTGTTACTGAGAACATGGTAGGACATAAATTAGGTGAATTTTCACCGACTAGAAATTTTCGAGGTCACGGCGGAAATAAGAAAGATAAAAAACGATAAGATAAATAGTTGTAGTCATGGGTGCTAGAAAAAGATTGCGAGCAGAAGCGTTGAAGGAAACTAAAATGAAAACTGCTGTTGCTGAATTAAGAAATTCAACAATTTCTCCTCGAAAGATGAGATTGGTAGCTGATTTGATCAGAGGTATGGAAGTTAACAAAGCTTTGAACATTCTTCAAAATAATGCTAAAGATGCTTCTTTAAGTTTAGGTAAATTGTTGAGATCTGCAATTGCTAACTGGGAACAAAAAAATGAAGGTGCAGATATTAGCCAAGAAAATTTAGTTGTTAAAACTATTGAAGTTAGTGGCGCTGCAATGTTGAAGAGAATTCAACCTGCACCGCAAGGAAGAGCTCACAGAATTAGAAAAAGATCTAACCACGTTACAATCATCGTTGATGGTGTTAAATAATTAAAAGAAATGGGACAAAAAACAAATCCAATAGGCAATAGATTAGGTTACATCCACGGATGGGAGTCTAACTGGTATGGTGGAAATGATTATAAAGACAAGATTGTTGAGGATGTACAAATCCGTAAATACCTTAGTGCTCGTTTAGCTAAAGCTAGTATTGCTAAAATTATAATTGAACGAACTTTAAAATTAGTTACTGTAACTATTAATACTGCTCGTCCAGGTGTGATTATTGGAAAAGGTGGTCAGGAAGTTGACAAACTTAAAGAAGAGTTAAAGAAAATTACTAAGAAGGAAATTCAAATAAATATATTTGAAGTTAAACGTCCTGAATTAGATGCTCGTTTGGTTGCTGATGGTGTTGCTAGACAACTTGAAGCTCGTATCTCTTTTAGAAGAGCTATTAAAATGGCCATTGCAAATACCATGAGAATGGGAGCTGAAGGAATTAAAATTAAAATATCTGGCCGTTTGAATGGTGCAGAAATGGCAAGATCTGAAATGTATAAAGAAGGAAGAACTCCACTTCATACTTTTAGAGCAGATATTGATTATGCTTTGTCTGAAGCGCATACAACATATGGTAGACTTGGAATTAAGGTTTGGATATGTAAAGGTGAAGTCTATGGAAAAAGAGATTTATCTCCTAATGTAGGTGTTTCAACTGCTTCAAATAATGCAGGACCAAGCAACAAACCAATGTCACCGAAAAGAAAGAAAAAGTAATACTGAGTAAATAGTATAAGATGTTACAACCGAAAAGAACGAAATTTAGAAAAATGCAGAAAGGAAGAAACACTGGTATGGCCCATCGTGGTGCCACCATTGCTTTCGGATCTTTCGCACTTAAAACTTTAGAGCCAGGGTGGATTACTTCAAGACAAATTGAAGCTTCTCGTATCGCAGTTACGCGATTTATGAAAAGAGAAGGTAAAGTTTGGATCCGAATTTTTCCAGACAAACCAGTAACCTCCAAGCCTGCAGAGGTAAGGATGGGTAAAGGTAAAGGTGCTCCAAGTCACTGGGTAGCAGTGATTAAACCAGGACGAATTTTGTTTGAAGCAGATGGTGTTTCTTACGAAATTGCCAAAGAAGCAATGCGTTTGGCAGCTCAAAAACTACCAGTGAAATGTAAGTTCATAGTAAGAAATGACTTTGTTATACCTGTTTAATTATAAAAGATGAAACAACAAGAAATCGTTAAACTATCAAATGAAGATTTGAAAAATCGCCTTGCGGATTTTCAAAATCAAATGATCAATTTGAAGTTGACACACAAAATGGCGCCAATTGAGAATCCTTTGAGAATCACAAGTATGCGTAAGTTAATAGCTCGATTGAATACCGAGTTGACAGTTAGACAAAATAAAGCACAATAGCTTAAAATAAAATAGCTTATAATGGAAAAGCGGAATTTAAGAAAAGAAAGAGTAGGTACGGTAACAAGCGACAAAATGGAGAAATCTATTGTAGTTGCTGTAGAACGTAAAGTTAAGCACCCGAAATATGGCAAGTTCATTAAGATGACTACCAAATTCGTAGCTCATGATGAGAAAAACGATTGTCATGTAGGTGATACCGTGAAAATCATGGAAACTCGTCCTTTGAGTAAATCAAAGAATTGGAGATTAGTAGAAATTGTTGAAAGAGCGAAATAAACTGAATAATGATACAAACAGAATCTAGACTTTCAGTAGCTGACAATTCCGGAGCAAAGGAAGTGTTGTGCATACGAGTATTGGGAGGAACAAGAAGACGCTATGCGTCCGTAGGTGACAAAATAGTTGTTGCTGTAAAAAGTGCTACCCCTCAAGGAGCCGTTAAAAAAGGAACGGTAGCGAAAGCTGTTGTTGTTAGAACTAAAAAAGAGGTTCGTCGTCCAGATGGTTCTTATATTCGTTTTGATGATAATGCTTGTGTGATTTTAAATCAAACAGGTGAAATGAGAGGAACTCGTATTTTTGGCCCCGTAGCGCGTGAATTACGTGAAAACAATTTTATGAAAATTGTTTCATTGGCACCAGAAGTATTATAATAAAAAGGTTATGCAAAAGAAGTTAAATATAAAAGTAGGTGATTCCGTTCGAGTAACGAGCGGTGAATCGAAAGGTCAAGAAGGCCAAGTAATCGCAATCGATCGCATCAAAATGAGAGTGACCGTGCAAGGTGTAAATATGATTAAGCGTCATAACAAGCCTAGTGCTGCCAATCCACAAGGTGGTATCGAAGAGAAAGAAGGAACAATCCATATTTCTAACCTGATGGTAATCGTTAATGGTGTACCTTCTCGCTTAGGAAGAAAATTGGACGATAAAGGAAAATTAGTACGTTATGCAAAGAAATCAGGGGAGGTGATAAAATAATGAGTTACACACCAAGATTAAAGGAAAGGTATAATGCTGAAATTATTTCAGGATTAACTGAACAGTTCGGGTATTCATCTATCATGCGGGTGCCTAAATTGGAAAAAATTGTCTTAAGCCAAGGAGTTGGTGATGCTGTTGCAGATAAGAAATTGATCGAAAGCGCTGCTGCTGATCTTTCTCGTATCGCTGGACAAAAAGCAATCACGACCCTGTCTAAAAAAGACATCTCAAATTTTAAATTGAGAAAAGGAATGCCAATCGGTACTAAAGTAACGTTGCGCGGTGATAAAATGTACGATTTCTTAGATAGATTATTAGCTGTTTCTTTACCAAGAACACGAGATTTTAGAGGTATTAACCCAAAAGGGTTTGATGGCCGTGGAAATTTCAACCTTGGAATTAAAGAACACATTATTTTTCCAGAAATTGACATCGATAAAGTAAATCGTATATTAGGAATGGATATCACTTTTGTAACCAGTGCTCAAAGTGATGAAGAAGCAAAAGCATTATTAGACGCATTTGGGTTTCCATTTATTAAAAAGTAAAAAGGAATGGCAAAAGAATCAATGAAAGCGCGAGAGCGCAAAAGAGAAAGATTAGTTACTCGTTATGCAAAGAAACGTGAGGAGTTAACAAAAGTGTTAAAATCTACTTCATCTAGTGAAGAGGTGCAAGCAGCGAAATGGGATGCTATGATGGCATTGCAAAAGCTACCTGCTAATTCAGCGAAAAACAGAAAACACAATAGATGTGGTTTGACTGGTCGTCCTAGAGGGTATATGAGACAGTTTGGTATTTCAAGGGTAACATTTAGAGAAATGGCCTTGAACGGTAAAATACCTGGCGTTAAAAAAGCAAGTTGGTAATTGATATAATAGAAAAAAGATGACTACAGATCCTATAGCAGACTTTCTAACAAGAATTCGTAACGCGAGTTCAGCTGGTCTAAAAATGGTTGAAATACCTGGTTCAAATATTAAGCGTGCAATGGCGCAAATCTTGTTTGATCAAGGTTTTATTTTGAACTACAAATTTGAAGAAGACAATAAACAAGGTACCATTAAAATTGCCTTGAAGTATAATGTGTCTACTCGTGTTCCTGCAATAACTAAAATCCAACGAGCTTCTCGTCCAGGACTTAGAAAATATAGCGGTTCATCAGAGATGCCTCGTGTATTGAACGGCCTAGGAATTGCCATAATTTCAACTTCGACTGGTGTCATAACTGACAAAGAAGCTAGAAAATTGAATGTTGGTGGTGAGGTTTTATGTTATGTATATTAATATTTAAGTAGTAAAAGATGTCAAGAATTGGTAAACTACCTATAACTATTCCAAGCGGTGTTGATGTAAGTATCAATGGTACAACGGTTGTAGTAAAAGGTAAAAAAGGTGAGATGGTTCAAGAAATTGACCCAAGCATTACTATAACTATTGAGAATGGTGTGATTACTTTTGTTCGTGAAACAGAAGCACCAAAAGATCGTTCAAAACACGGTCTTTATCGCGCACTTATTCAAAATATGATTACGGGTGTTTCTGATGGTTTCAAAAAGGAAATGGAAGTGATTGGAGTTGGATTTAGAGCAACAGCAGTTGGACAACAACTTGATTTGGCTTTAGGTTTCTCCCATGGTATTGTGTTTGAATTACCGATGGAAGTTAAGGTAACAACCCTAACGGAAAAAGGTAAGGCTCCAGTCGTGACTTTAGAGTCACATGACAAACAACTTTTAGGTGCAGTAGCAGCGAAAATTAAAAGTATGAGAAAACCTGAACCTTACAAAGGAAAAGGTATTCGATTCTTAGGTGAGGAAATTAGAAGAAAAGCTGGTAAATCAGCAGGTAAGAAATAAAGAAAGGAATCATGGCATTAAACAAAGTTTTACGACGTGCAAAAATTAAGCGAAGAATTCGCAAAAAAATCTACGGTACAGCTGTAGTTCCTAGATTGTCTGTTTACAGAAGTAACAAACAAATCTACGCGCAAATAATTGATGATACAACTGGCAAGACACTTGCTTCAGCTGGTTCTTATAAGCAAGAAGAAGCTCAAAAAGTGGCTAAGTTGGACCAAGCTAAAATGGTTGGTAAAATGATCGCAGAGAAAGCAGTTAAGGCTGGAATTCAAGCAGTTATTTTTGATCGTAATGGTTATTTGTATCATGGTAGAGTAAAATCACTTGCTGATTCTGCTCGTGAAGGTGGACTTAAATTTTAAAAGAAATGAGCGATCAAATTGTAAATAGAGTAAAATCGACAGACATCGAACTTAAAGATAAGTTAGTATCTGTTAATCGTGTAACTAAGGTTACCAAAGGTGGACGAACTTTTAGCTTCTCAGCAATTGTTGTTGTAGGTGATGAGAACGGAGTCGTTGGTCATGGTCTTGGAAAAGCGAAAGAGGTGACGGAAGCAATCACGAAAGGGATTGATGACGCTAAGAAAAATCTTATCCGTGTTCCTATCCTTAGAGGTACTGTACCTCATGCCCAAAAAGGTAAATTCGGTGGTGCACAAGTATTTCTTAAGCCAGCTACAAATGGTACCGGTGTAATTGCAGGTGGTGCTATGCGTGCAGTCTTAGAGAGTGTTGGTGTACACAATGTATTGGCTAAGTCTCAAGGTTCATCAAATCCACATAATGTTGTTAAAGCAACTATGGATGCACTTTCTAAAATGCGCGATGCAGTTACTGTAGCGCGTCAGAGAGGAATTTCTTTGGATAAAGTTTTTAACGGTTAATAGTAAAAGAAATGAGTATTATTAAAATAAAACAAGTAAGAAGTGCTATTAAGCGTCCAGCTGATCAAAAAGCTACGATTAAAGCGCTTGGATTTAGAAAATTAAATCAAACTATAGAAAAAGAAGGTACGCCTCAAATTCTTGGAATGATCAATAAGGTGAAGCACCTTTTGCTAGTTGTTGAATAGATAAGAAAAAGAACAAATGGAATTAAATAATTTGACACCTGCTAAAGGTGCAGTAAAAAAACAAAAGAGAATCGCTAGAGGACAAGGTTCTGGACATGGTGGAACTGCCACTCGTGGACACAAAGGAGCTAAATCTAGATCTGGTTATTCTAAGAAAATTGGTTTTGAAGGTGGACAAATGCCACTTCAGCGTCGTGTTCCTAAATTTGGTTTTAAGAATATTAATCGCGTTGAATACAAAGCAATTAATTTAGCCTCTATTCAAATGCTTTCTGAAACTAAAGGAATCACAGATTTTAACCTTGATGTGTTTAGAGATAATGGTTTAATTTCGAATAATGACCTGGTTAAAGTTTTAGGTCATGGCGAACTTAAAGCAAAGGTTTCAATTTCTGCTCATGGCTTTTCAGCAAAAGCTATTGAGTTAATTGAAGCAAATGGCGGGAACTATACAAAAATCTGATTAACTTTGCATTTTTTTAAATGAAACGACTCATAACAAATATTCAAAACATCTGGAAAGTAGAAGAACTCCGTCAAAGAATTCTGCTTACTTTAGGATTAATTCTAGTTTATAGAATTGGTTCTCATATCATCTTGCCTGGTGTTAATTATAGCATTTTAGAAAAGGCTTCAGAAGGTGGGTCCCAATCTCAAAGAACTCTAGAAAGTTTATTGTCTATGTTCTCCGGTGGAGGATTTACACATGCTTCCGTTATGGCTCTTGGTATCATGCCTTATATTAGTGCCTCTATTATCATGCAGCTTTTAGGAATGGCTGTTCCAGCAGTTCAGAAAATGCAGAATGAAGGCGAATCAGGAAGAAAACAAATAAATAATTATACAAGAATTTTAACCATCGTAATTTGTGCCTTACAAGCTCCTAGTTATTTGTCAATGTATGTTGAACAAAAAGGTGCTCTTCCTGCAGATGCTGGTACATTTTGGTGGACGCAAACGATTCTTGTTTTAGTAGCTGGATCCATGTTTGCCGTTTGGTTAGGAGAAAGAATTACGGAGAAAGGAATTGGAAATGGTATTTCATTATTAATTGCTGTTGGAATTCTATCAAGATTACCGGGAGCTTTTATAGCTGAAGTTGGTAAGTCTTTTGAAGCAGGTAATATGATTAAATTGGTTCTTGAAATTCTAGCATTTATGTTAGTTGTTTTGAGTACTATCTTAATTGTTCAAGGAGTTCGTCGCATTCCACTTAATACAGCTAAACGAGTTGTAGGTGCAAGAGCAGTTGACGAACAAGGAGCAAGAAATTATTTACCTATTAAAGTAAATGCAAGTGGTGTAATGCCAATTATCTTCGCTCAAGCTATTATGACGATTCCAATAATGATTTTTGTTAGTGCAACTGATTCTGGTGAACAGGCTGGTTTTATTCAACGCTTACTTACCAATCCATATGGACTTAATTACAATATTCTATTGTGTATTTTGATTATTGTCTTTACCTATTTCTACACGGCAATTATGATTAACCCAAGAAAAATTGCAGATGATTTGAAAAGAAGTGGTGGTTTTATTCCTGGAATTAGACCTGGAGAAGACACAGCTAATTATATAGATACATTGGTATCAAGAATTACATTTCCTGGATCTCTATTCCTTGCAGCAATTGCAGTAATTCCTGCAATAGCAAAAATGGTTGGAATTAATGATGGTTTCGCGATGTTTTTTGGAGGTACTTCTTTATTAATTATGGTAGGAGTTGTTTTAGATACATTACAACAAATTGAAACATATTTATTAAATCGTCACATGGATGGTTTAATGGAAGGAAGTAGAGTAAGAGGAAGAAGATCACCTAATGAATTATCAGGTTTTTAAATTATGGCAAAACAATCCTCGATTGAACAAGATGGAACAATACTAGAAGCTTTGCCAAATGCAATGTTTAGAGTAGAATTAGAAAATGGGCATGTTTTGACAGCACATATTTCTGGAAAAATGAGAATGTTTTATATAAAGATTCTTCCAGGGGATAAAGTTAAAGTTGAAATGTCTCCATATGATTTGACAAAAGGACGAATTTCGTTCAGGTATAAATAAGAATAAAAATAAGAGTGATGAAAGTAAGAGCATCTGTTAAAAAACGCACAGCCGATTGTAAAATCGTAAAGCGCAAAGGAAGGGTTTATGTGATAAACAAGAAGAATCCAAAGTTAAAACAAAGACAAGGTTAAAATTTAGTATATGGCACGTATTGCAGGTATTGACTTACCAAAAAACAAAAGAGGGGTTATCGGTTTAACGTATATTTTCGGAATCGGAAGAAGTAGCTCTAAGAAAATTCTAACCGATTGTGGAATCGATGAGAATATTAAGGTTCAAGATTGGAATGATGACCAGTTGGCTGTATTGAGAAATGCAATTAATGAGGTTAAAACAGAAGGTTCTTTGCGTTCTGAAGTTCAATTGAACATTAAGCGTTTAATGGATATCGGTTGTTACCGTGGCATTCGTCACCGTTCAGGTTTACCTTTGCGTGGTCAACATACAAAAAATAACTCTAGAACTAGAAAAGGAAAGAGAAAAACAGTTGCAAACAAGAAAAAAGCAACTAAATAATAAGTAGAAAATGGCAAAATCAAATCAAAAAAAGAAGAAGAATGTTAAGGTTGAAGCCTTAGGCGAAGCTCACATCCAAGCGAGTTTTAACAACTTAATCATTTCTTTAACGAACACGGCAGGTCAAGTTATTTCTTGGTCATCAGCTGGGAAAATGGGCTTTAAAGGTTCTAAAAAGAACACACCTTACGCTGCACAAATTGCAGCAGAAGATGCAGCTAAAGAAGCACATGACTTTGGATTAAGACGTGTAAAAGTTTATGTAAAAGGACCAGGAGCAGGAAGAGAATCTGCTATCAGATCATTACATAACTCTGGAATTGAAGTAACAGAGATTGTTGATGTTACTCCTTTACCACACAACGGATGTCGCCCTCCGAAGAAAAGAAGAGTATAATAATAAACCAGTCATCGAAGGAATGCCTTAATTCATGACATAATAACTAAGAAATGGCAAGATATACAGGTCCAAAGACCAAAATAGCAAGAAGATTCCGAGATCCAATTTTTGGTCCGGATAAAGCGCTAGAGCGCAGAAGTTATGGCCCAGGCCAGCACGGCCCTTCCAAAAGAAGAGGTGGAAAGCAGTCTGAATACGCTATACAATTAGGTGAAAAGCAAAAAGCAAAATATACTTATGGTATTTTGGAAAAGCAATTTGCAAACATGTTCGAGAAAGCATCTCGAATGAAAGGAATTACTGGTGAAGTATTACTTCAGTTGTGTGAAACTCGATTAGATAACACAGTTTATCGTTTAGGTATCGCTCCAACGCGTCGTGGTGCTCGTCAATTAGTTTCTCACCGACATGTTACCGTTAATGGTGATGTTGTAAATATACCATCTTACCAAGTTAAACCTGGTGATGTAGTTGGTGTTCGTGAAAAATCGAAATCATTAGAAGCTATCGTTTCTTCATTGGACGCAAGCAGTAAAAAATATGATTGGTTGGATTGGGACCGATCTACTATGTCTGGAAGATTCTTAAGTATCCCAGGAAGAGAAATGATCCCTGAAAACATCAAGGAGCAACTAATCGTCGAATTATATTCTAAATAATCTATAAAGCAAGAAAATGGCAATTTTGGATTTTCAAAAACCTGACAAGGTTATCATGATTCAATCAGACGAATTCAACGGAGAGTTTGAATTTCGTCCTCTTGAACCAGGTTATGGTATTACAATAGGTAATGCTCTACGTCGAATATTATTATCTTCTTTGGAAGGATTCGCGATTGCTTCGATTAAAATCGAAGGAGTTGACCATGAATTCTCTACCATTAAAGGTGTAGTTGAAGATGTAACAGAAATAATCTTAAGTTTGAAGCAAGTGCGTTTCAAACAACAAATCGAAGGAACAGACAGTGAGACTGTCATTGTTTCAATAGGTGGACAAAGTAAATTGACCGCTGGTGATATAGGAAAGTATACAAGTGCTTTTCAAGTATTAAATCCAGATTTGGTAATTTGTAATATGGAGCCTTCTGTAAAGTTGGAAATCGAACTTACAATTATTAAAGGTCGTGGTTATGTTCCAGCTGAAGAAAATAAGACAGCTAACGCATCTTTCGGTACTGTTTTCATCGATTCAATTTTTACACCAATTGTTAATGTGCGTTATGCTATTGAGAATTTCCGTGTAGAACAAAAAACGGATTATGAGAAATTGGTGTTGTACATCACAAGTGATGGTGCCATTCATCCTAAAGAAGCGCTTAAGGAAGCGGCTAAGATTTTAATTCATCATTTCATGTTATTCTCTGATGAGCGTATTACTTTAGATAGTGAAAGCAAAGCAGATACAGAAGAATTTGATGAGACATCACTTCACATGCGTCAATTGCTTAAAACAAAATTAGTTGATATGGACCTTTCGGTTCGTGCATTAAATTGTTTGAAAGCAGCAGATGTTGAAACATTAGGTGATTTAGTTTCTTATGCAAAATCGGATTTGTTGAAATTTAGAAACTTTGGTAAGAAGTCATTGACTGAACTAGATGATTTAGTAGACAACAAAGGTTTGACTTTCGGAATGAATGTTGCAAAATATAAATTAGATAAAGACTAGGATTGATTTAGAACAATTGAGAAATGAGACACGGAAATAAATTAAATCACTTAAGTAGAAAATCAGCACATAGAAAAGCAATGCTTTCTAATATGGCTTGTTCTTTAATAGAGCACAAAAGAATTTCTACGACTATCGCTAAAGCAAAAGCTTTACGCGTATATGTTGAACCACTTTTAACAAAGTCTAAAACAGATACTACACATTCACGAAGAATTGTATTCTCTTATTTGCAAAGCAAAGAAGTAGTTACTGAATTGTTCCGTGATGTTGCAGCAAAAATTGCTACAAGAGATGGTGGTTACACAAGAATTATTCGCACTGGTTACCGTTTAGGTGATAACGCAGAAATGTGTTTGATTGAATTGGTTGACTATAACGAGATTTACACGAACGAAAAAGCTAAGAAAACTACGCGTCGTTCAAGAAGAGGTGGATCAAGTACCGCTTCAGGTGAAGATGTTGTTGATGCAACTCCAGTTGCAGATGTAGTTGCGGAAGCTCCAGTTGCAGAAGTAGTTGAAGAAGCTCCAGTTGCGGAAGTAGTTGAAGAAGCTCCAGTTGCAGAAGTAGTTGAAGAAGCTCCAGTTGCGGAAGTAGTTGAAGAAACTCCAGTTGCGGAAGTAGTTGAAGAAGCTCCAGTTGCGGAAGTAGTTGAAGAAACTCCAGTTGCAGAAGTAGTTGAAGAAGCTCCAGTTGCAGAAGTAGTTGAAGAAGCTCCAGTTGCGGAAGTAGTTGAAGAAACTCCAGAAGCAGAAGAGTCAAATGACGAAGCAGCTTCAGATGAAACAGAATCAACTGAGAAACCATCAGCTGAATAATAGATTTTAACACATGTTAATAAAAAGGCGGTTTTTTAACCGCCTTTTTTGTTTTTATGAAACGCCATACCCCGTAAGTTTCTTAACTTTGTAAGAAACGATAAATGGAATCAAGAAATCCAGCTGTATTATTATTAGAAGATGGCACCGTGTATCATGGTGCTGCAATTGGGAAAATTGGAACTAGTGCCGGTGAAATCGCTTTTAATACCGGAATGACAGGTTATCAAGAAGTTTTTACAGATCCTTCTTATTATGGTCAAATGCTGATCATGACCACAGCTCATATTGGTAATTATGGAGTTCATGCCAATGAATCAGAATCTAAAGGAGTAAAATTGGCAGGCTTAATTACTAAAAAATTTAGCAATACTTATTCACGCCCTTCGAGTAACGACTCTTTGCAAAATATGCTTATCGAATCAAATACGGTAGGTATTTCAGACATTGATACGCGATCTTTGGTTAGACATATCCGCAGTAAAGGAGCGATGAATGCTATCGTTTCCTCTGAAATATTAGATGTGGATACATTGAAAGCTGAACTTAAGAAGGTTCCATCAATGGACGGATTAGAATTATCTTCTTTCGTTGCAACTAATCAGGCATATGAAGTAGGGGATAAGAATGCGGCATTAAAAGTTGCCCTTTTAGACTTTGGTGTGAAAGCTAATATCATTAATTGTCTTGTTGAAAGAGGATGTCAGGTTAAAGTATTCCCATTAGACACGCCAGTTAAAGACTTACTCGCTTATCAACCTAGTGGCTTTATGTTATCTAACGGACCTGGAGATCCATCTTCCATGCCAATTTCAATTTCAATTGTTGATGAACTAGTGAAGACAAATATTCCAATTTTTGGTATTTGTTTGGGGCACCAAATTTTAGGTTTAAGTCAAGGACTTTCTACTGTGAAAATGTTTAATGGTCATAGAGGAATAAATCATCCAATTAAAAATCTCATTACAGGAAAAAGTGAAATAACCACTCAAAATCATGGCTTTGTTATTTCAAAGGAAAGTATGAGTAAAAATCCTGACATTGAGGTAACCCATATGCATTTGAATGACGAAACGATTGCAGGTATTTCTTTAAAGAATAAAAAGGTATTTTCTGTTCAGTTTCATCCAGAAGCATCTGCCGGACCTCATGATTCTCGCTATCTTTTCGATCAGTTTATTCAAAATATGAACGCCAATAAAAATTAAATAATGAATACAATATCTCGTGTATTTGCACGCCAAATTTTAGATTCTCGTGGCAACCCTACCATTGAAGTTGATGTACATACCCTTAATGGTAAGGTGGGTCGCGCTGCAGTTCCTTCCGGAGCTTCTACAGGAATTCATGAGGCTGTTGAATTACGAGATAATGACGCTGCTTATTATTTGGGTAAGGGCGTATTGAAAGCGGTCAAAAATGTAAATGAAATCTTAAATCCCGCCTTGCTTGGAATGAATATTTTTGATCAGAAGGGTATTGATGCTCTTATGATTCAACTTGATGGGACAGTAAATAAATCGAACTTAGGAGCCAATGCTATTTTAGGTGTTTCTTTGGCTGTGTCAAAGGCCGCAGCTCAAGCTTCGGGACTAAGTTTGTATCGTTATATTGGAGGTGTTGGCGCGGTAACGCTTCCGGTACCTATGATGAATATATTAAATGGAGGTTCTCATGCTGATAATCTAATTGATATTCAAGAGTTTATGGTTATGCCTGTTGGTGCGTCTTCTTTCTCAGAAGGATTGCGTTGGGGTACAGAAGTTTTCCATCACTTAAAAACAGTCTTAAAATCTAGAGGAATGTCCACTAATGTTGGAGACGAAGGAGGTTTTGCTCCAAATTTAGGATCCAATGAAGAAGCTATTCAAGTGGTAATGGAGGCCATTGAAAAGGCCGGCTTTAAACCAGGAGTAGATATGTTTATTGCTCTTGATGCCGCTGCATCTGAATTTTATGATACAGCTACAGAAAAATATATTTTTCAGTCAACGGGTGAGTCTATGTCTTCTGAAGAAATGGTAGCGTATTGGGAAAATTGGGCTTCTAAGTATCCAATTCTGTCAATAGAAGATGGACTTGCTGAAGATGATTGGAAGGGATGGAAATTGGCTACTGAAAGATTGGGTGATAAAATTCAATTGGTTGGTGATGATTTATTTGTGACCAATACCAATCGTTTGGCTAGAGGTATTAAAGAAGGTATTGCTAATTCTATTTTAGTTAAAGTAAATCAAATAGGTACATTAACAGAAACTATAGAAGCAGTTCAAATGGCAAATAGAAATGGCTACACTGCTGTTATGAGTCATAGAAGTGGTGAAACTGAAGATAATACTATTGCAGATCTTGCTGTTGCATTAAATACGGGTCAAATTAAAACGGGATCTGCATCAAGAAGCGATAGAATGTCAAAATACAATCAATTATTGAGAATTGAAGAAGAATTAGGAACAGCGGCGATATATCCCGGCAAACAATTTAAATTTATTAAGTGAGTATAAATCAATTTAACCTTAGGGTTTACGGAGTTTTAGTGAATGACAAGAAAGAAGTTTTATTATCAGATGAATTTCGATTTGGTCGTTTTTTTACAAAATTCCCTGGTGGTGGGATAGAATTTGGGGAAGGTATTGAAGATGCTCTTAAGCGCGAATTCCAGGAAGAAGTAAATGCGGAGGTTATTTCGTCATCCTTTCTTTATGTGAATGAGTTTTTTCAAGCTTCAAAATTTCAAGAAGAACATCAAATCATTTCTTTTTATTACTTGGTAAAGGTTGCTGATATTAATCAATTAGGTACTGAGGAATACAGTACTCCATTTTATTCTGAAGGCGAAAAACAACGATGGGTCCCGATTGAGGATCTCATTGAAAGACATATGTCTTTTCCAATCGACAAAAAGTTGGTTGGTGTCTTACAAGAAAAATATGGTCTTATTTAATAAAATTTGGAGCAACGATTAATTCTTTGGTTCCATGGCCCCAAGAATAAAATCCCTCTCCTGTTTTTACACCTTTTTTCCCTGCTGTTACCATATTTACAAGTAATGGGCACGGAGCATATTTCTGATTCCCAAAACCATCATACAGTACATGAAGAATGGCTAAACAAACATCCAAACCGATGAAGTCAGCCAATTGAAGTGGTCCCATTGGATGCGCCATACCTAATTTCATTACCGTATCAATTTCTTCAACTCCTGCTACACCCTCATATAAAGTGTAAATTGCCTCATTGATCATTGGCATTAATATTCTATTGGCGACAAATCCTGGATAATCATTAACCTCTACGGGAACTTTATTCAATTTTTTGCTAGTATCCATTATGGTTTGAGTGACTTCATCAGAAGTAGAATAACCTCTAATGATTTCAACTAATTTCATTACAGGTACTGGATTCATGAAATGCATACCTATCACTTTATCTGGACGGTGGGTCACTGAAGCTATTTTCGTAATAGAGATAGAAGAGGTATTACTTGCTAAAATCACTTCTGGAGCACAAATTGAATCTAGTTCGGCAAATATTTTTAGTTTTAAATCAATATTTTCAGTTGCGGCTTCAACTACTAAATCAACTCCAACTACTCCTGATGTTAAGCTGGTGTGGGTGCTAATGTTAGCCAATGTCAAGTTCTTCTCGTCTTCTGTTATAGCTTCTTTAGCGACCTGCCTATCAAGGTTTTTGCCAATTGTACCAATCGCTTTATCAAGTGCAACTTGAGAGACATCGATTAGATTAACCTTATATCCAAACTGAGCAAAAACATGGGCAATTCCATTCCCCATTGTACCTGCACCTATTACTGCAACATTTTTCATGTAAATTGATTTATTTGGCAAATATAATCATAGTATCTTTGTCATCTATGTCATTTGATCGAATAAGCGCAATAACTAAAAGTGATTTTTTTAAATCATTCACTGTATTGATGTCTGGTACTGTAATTGCTCAAGCAATAAGTTATCTAATTGCTCCAATTTTAACGCGTTTATATACCACTTCAGAAATGGGGGAATTGGCTTTTTATATGCGTTTGATTGGTTTTATCTCTGCAATTGCAACTCTTAGATATGAAGCAGCCTTGCCCTTGCCTAAAAATGATTCCCATTCTTTCCTTTTATATCGATTGGCCTATTTAATCTCATTGGTTATACTATTAATAGTTGCAGTGGTCTTTTCTTTTCTAATTATAAGTGGCATTTCTACACATTTTTCATGGTGGTTTTATCTCTTTTCCATTTTAGGAACCGCTTGTGTTATAATCGTTAATGTTGGAACAAGTTGGTCCGTAAGAATGGGAGAATACCCGATTATATCACGCAATAAAATCACGAATTCTTTAGTTGCGAATTTATTGAAATGGTTATTCGCATTTTTTCACATGAGTGCTTTCGGATTAATTTTAGCCTCCTTGATTGGTAGTATCGTTTCATCTTTTGAATTTGCTTTTAATTTTAAACGAATTCACAAAAAATTCAATGCGCTGCGTTCAAAGAAGAAGACTTTGGTCTTGATGCGAGAACATAAAGAATTCCCAACCATTAATCTACCTCATGTATTTGTTGATAATGGAAGAGATATGCTGATTGCTACCCTAATCTTCACCTATTATTCTCAGTCGGTATACGGTTCTTTTAGTCACTCTTATACTATGTTAAGGATTCCTTTGACTTTGGTAGGTGTTTCTCTTGGACAAATATTTTATAATAAAGCTTCTGAATTATACAATCAAGGAAAGTCTATTTTACCTATTTTGAAAAAAATGCTTTTATTGTTGTCGGTACTTTCTATAGCACCCTTTAGTATTCTATTCTTTTATGGTGAACCAATTTTTGAATTTGTGTTCGGTCGTGATTGGAGACAATCTGGCTCTTATTCTGAAACGATGTCAATTTGGTTGATGTTCAATTTTATTCTCTCACCAATTACTGCTTTACCTCTTATCTTAGGGAAACAGAAAATTGCATTCTTTATGGGAATTATTAGTTCTCTCATTCAGGTTATTCCTTTTTTGATTTTACCGATGCGATACGGAAATTACCAAGAAGTATTTTTGTGGAGTTTGCAAATAGTTTCGTATACTCAAGCCGCTTGGTTAGTTTTCACTTTATTTGTCTTTTATTATTTAGCTAAAAAGGCATCGGTAAAAAAATAATTAGTTGCTATCGTAGCGACGCGTAGCGATCAAAAAAATCTAATACATTAAATGGTTTGGCTATTGCACTCTAGACCCACCTTTTATTAGTAACTTTAGCGCAAACATGAAATTCACAGAATTAAATCTCAACGAACAGTTGTTGGAAGCAATTTCACACATGGGCTTCGTCAATGCCACTCCGATTCAACAATTAGCAATCCCGCAAATTTTAGATAATAAGGATTTGATTGCTTGCGCCCAAACGGGAACAGGTAAAACAGCAGCATTCATTCTCCCTATTCTAAATAAATTAACGGGTAAAGAAGATTATTCTATCGACACTTTAATAATTGTCCCTACTCGCGAATTAGCAGTGCAGATTGAGCAAGAAATTCAAGGCCTATCCTATTTTGTCTCTGTAGGTTCAAAAGCAATTTATGGCGGTGGTAGCGGTAAAGATTGGGATCTCCAGAAAGATGCACTTAAGGAAGGGACTGATATAATTGTTGCAACACCCGGAAAATTACTTTCGCACATTGCACAAGGATATGTGGATTTTTCGAAAGTTAAACATTTAGTCTTAGATGAAGCGGATAAAATGTTGGATATGGGTTTTACTGATGACCTTATGTCAATAATATCTAAGCTGCCTGAAAAGCGACAAACATTAATGTTTAGCGCGACAATGCCTAATAAGATTAGAGAATTAGCCAAGAAAATATTAAAAGATCCAGAAGAAATAACACTTTCTATTTCAAAGCCAGCAGCAGGAGTAAAGCAATCTGTATACTTGACTTTCGACAATCAAAAAGTACCACTGCTTAAACATATTCTAACTGAAAGACCTGATTACTCAAGTATCATTATTTTTACTTCATCAAAAAGTAAAGTCAATGAAATTGTACATGCTTTGCGCAAAAATGGATTTAAGTCACATGGAGTTTCTTCTAATTTAGATCAAAGTGAAAGAGAGGAAGTGCTTCTTGGATTTCGTTCTAAACGAATTAGAATCATTGTGGCAACAGATGTTATGAGTCGCGGCATCGATATCAAAGAAATTAATTTGGTCATCAATTATGATACGCCTTTTGATGCGGAAGATTATGTTCATCGTGTTGGACGAACTGCTCGTGCCAATACAAAAGGTGAAGCGATAACGCTTGTGAATGAGAAGGATATGAAAAAACTTACACAAATTCAAAAGCTAATTGAAGCTGAGATTACTCAAATTCCTTTGCCAGTTGATTTAGGAGAAGGTCCAGAATTTAAAGTTCATTCGAATTCTTCTAGAAGGCCATTTAAAATGAAGCGTAAAAATTAAAAGTTAAGAACTTCGAATTCAAAAGTAAGCCTACTTTCGATGTAATAAGACAACTATAATTTATCGTAAATACTAGAAAACAAGCGTTTATTTGTTTCTTTGGTGGCCCTATTTTGAATAATGACCTTGTTTTTGTTTTCTACAGCCAATGGATCTAATGTCAAGGCCATTTCAATATCTTTCATCACATTTCCATCGCTGATAATGCCATTCTCAAGATGTGTGATCCATTCTTTATTGGCAGGTAAATCTGAAACAATGGGAATGCATCCGTAAGCCATAGCTTCTAAAAGACTAATGGAGGTGCCGTCACTTATTGGTATAGAAATATAAATAGTAGCACTTTGGTAATTAGCTTGGTTTTGATCACTATTTAAAAATCCAACAAATTCGTAGCTTCCAAGGGGTAAATGTTCTGTTGCTAACTTTTCTAATGCAGGGGTATTTTGTCCTTGACCAGCAATTTTCAGCAACCAATCGGTATTTCTCTTTAGGAAATCTGCACTTTCAAGGATGATCTTATCGATCTGGTATAATGGGGCGTGCATCCTATTGGAATAGATTATTTTTTTTCGTTCAAGGGTTGTTTTTTGGGGATCTATTTCCACTCCAAAATTTGCAATTCTTACTGTTTTATTGCCAATTAATTTGTGAATAGCAGTAGCCATAAATTCAGCATCAGCAGTAATCTGATCGGCTTTATTGAGGACATATTTTACCATCCAACGATGTAAAAGACTCTTGTTGGGTAATAGTAATACATCACTACCCCATGTTGTAAGTACTAATGGGATTTTAGATTGATTTGCAAGGGCAGTTAGAAATCCATACGAATTGGCTTGGTGAACATGGATAATATCAGGCTCGAAGTCTTTAATAATGGATCTTAGCTCCCTTATATTTTTCCAGAAATGAATGGGATTCTTTAAACCGAAATTGATTTTTTTACAAGAAGCAAAATCAATAATATTATTACTCACTACTAAAATAGATTCAAACTGATCAGAAATGAGGTCGTGAAAATTCCTTAAATGAGCATTGCCATTGCTTCCCCCAATGAGTAAAAGTTTTTTATGCTTCGACATGAGACTCCTGATTAAAGTATTTACTAAAGGCCCAACTTATTCCAAAAATATAGATTAAAAGAATATTCTTTTCTGTAAATGGATTGTTCGTTAGCGCACTAATGGTCATTAATAGGATTAACAATATCGCTTGTATTGCATAAGGTTCCTTCCTTTTAATAAATTTAATAAAGGGGTAAATATATATACTTAAATAGAGCATCAATCCTATAATACCATAACGCCAAGTCATTAAAATGTATTCATTTTCAGAATATATCTTATGGGCATAAAAAAAGTTTTTGTTTGGTCCATATCCAAATAGGGGATGTTGGACAATCATATTCCATAAAAGTTCCCACGATTCCCATCTGCTTCTTACAGAACCACTAAATAATGCAGTTCCATCTAATAAACTATTATTATACGAAGTATATTGAAAAAAGGAAGTTGCCAGCATCCATGACAAAAGATAAATGGTAGATGTCCCGAATATTAAGATAAGCCATTGTTGTAGCTTGAATTTACTACGGTGAAATACAAGTATAAAAAGAATTATTGCTATGATAATTACTAAAGATGTTCGTGATTGACAGAGAAAAGTCATCAATAGTGCAGTAAAAAATCCAATCAGCTCTTTTTGTTGAAACTTAAAAGGAAAATAAAAAATGGTAAACAATCCAAAGAGCAAGCCATTAATATTAGGGTTACCCATCGTTCCAACTAATCTTTTAACTGCCGGCGCACCAATAGAATCTAATCCAAAAAACTGTATGTGGATTCCACCGTTATAATAGTGTTCCAGTAAAAAATTAATATGAAGTAGATTAAAAAAATGTAAAAAATTGACAAGAACTAGAATTCCAAATAAAACATGGACTAAGTTTTTGACGGCATTGAAATTGATTAGAGAAAAGAATACAATTAATAGTACCACTTTCAACATCTTGTATACTTCAAAATATGGATTCAAATCCTTATAATTATCGGTAATAAAAATGGAAAGAATTATATATATGCTAAATAGGAGGGGGATTAAACCATAAAAATTCGGTGTGATGGTTTTTCTTTTAACCCAAATTATTACAAAAATAATCGGAAGTAAAAAGTCTATTATTTGTATTGATGGCAAGGAAGTATTCAACTTAATATCAGGCAGTAGTAAAGCTGCGAATAATAGGAAAAATCCTAAAATGGACAAGTTGTTCTTACTTAGCCCATGCATCATAATTCGATTTTAAAGATGGATTTTCTTTCAAAAAAGATGCGTCTAATGTTCTGGTATCACCTATTACTTTTGCAGGATTACCTCCAATTATTGAAAAATCAGGAAATTCTCCTTTCACATAACTGTAGGCTGAAACAATACATCCTTTTCCAATTTTAGTGTTAGGCATTATTGTGGCATGTGGTCCAATAAAAGAATAGGCGCCAATTTCAATAGGTCCTTTGATATATCCGAGCATGTCTGCACCAGAATACGCGTTTCCATAAAGTCGGATTGCTTGATGACTTGAATGAGTGGTAATGGTAATGAATGAAGTGATTTGCACTCCTGTATCTATTTTTAGTCCTTGACTTGCTTCAATAAAATTAAAGTGACCTATATATACATTTTCAGCTAATTCTAAAGTTCTTGGATGGTCAATAAAGGTGCTGCTTGAAATTCTTGTTTTTGAAATAATATTTTTTTGATTGTCTTTAATTTTATTAAGCATTCTAGGTCTGCTATTCGGGAATATTCGCCGAAAAACTTTTTGAAAAATAGAATTAGAAATATACATTTAAACAACTTAATAGAACGAAGATAAGTAAAATTATAGGAAGTCATTTCTCTTCAATATACCTACTAAAGCGTCATCTAGTCATTTCTCCAATTTCATTACCTTTGTTCTTGATGAAACAAACGGACTATCATTCTAAAGATCGTATTGAGGAACAAATTAAAATTGTTCATTTGAGCAGTGCGCATGGTGATCGAGATGTGCGTATATTTCTAAAAGAATGTATTTCTCTTGCTAAAGTTTATAAAAATTCACAAGTTCATTTAGTATTAGCAGGTGTAGAAGAGAGGATAGAGGAAGGTGTTTCAATTCATTCTGTTCCTTCCAATCTTGGTGGTCGATTGAACAGGATGTGGAATACAGTTAAGCTAGTTGAAAGAAAAGCACTTGAACTTCAAGGAGATATTTATCATCTTCATGATCCTGAGTTATTGCGGATTGCCCTCAAATTGAAGAGAATAGGTAAAAAAGTGATTTATGATGCTCATGAAGATTTGCCTAGACAGATCATGGGAAAATCATACTTACCTATGAAAGGAATAATTTCCTGGTGTGTCGAGCATTTTGAGAATTTTGTAGTGAAGAAATTGGATGGGGTGATATGCGCAACACCTTTTATCGCAGAAAGATTTTTAAAAATCAATGCAAATACTACCGCAGTTAATAATTTTCCTTTAGAAAGTGAAATTGATTTTGTCCAAAATTCTCCTACTGAAAAAGCTAATAGTATTTGTTATATCGGAGGTATCAGTCAAATTCGCGGAATTGAATCTCTTGTTAAAAGCATCGAATTTACTGATGTAAAACTAGAATTGGCTGGAGCAATTGCACCAGAATTTAGAGTTGAATTAACTAAGTTAAAGGGATGGGAAAAAGTAAACGAGTTGGGATTTATTGATCGACAAACTTCTATGCAATTAAAACAACACTCTATTGCTGGAATAGTAACTTTCCTTCCTTTTCCCAATCATATCAATGCTCAGCCCAATAAAATTTTTGAATACATGGCTGCTGGATTACCAGTAATAGGTTCACATTTTCCTCTTTGGAAATCATTGATTGAAAAAAATAATTGTGGCATTTGTGTCGATCCTTCTAATCCCATTGAAATAGCTGATGCAATTAATAAACTTGTTAAGGATAAAGCCTTAGCTAAAATAATGGGTGAAAATGGGCGAAAATTAGTCAAGGAAGTTTACAATTGGAATGCTGAAGAAAAAGTTTTAATTGAATTTTATCAATCTTTAATTGCCAAATGAAGACCCTTAAATTTGATGCTATTTATCGATTTTTCCTCTTGCTTTTAGTGAGTATTTGGTTGATTATCCCTCATTTAACCTCCGTATTCATTGCATTATTTGGAATAGTTGTTGTTTATGGAATAAGTAAAAAACACTTAATTTTCAAAGTCAATTATATTCTATTGGGCTTTGCATTGTTGTATTTTATTTACTTCGCTTATTGTTTCCCAGAATGGCTTAGCAAAATAGCTAAAGAAAATTACGAGTATAAGTTATCGTATTTGATCTTCCCTTTTATTTTTTCATTCCTACCAAAAGAAGGACTGAAAAGAAACACGGTTTATATTCAATTTATTTCATTCGTTTTTATCCTCTCTCTTTATTGTATTGTTCAGGCTATGATTATGTATAATTCAGGAACTGGATTAGGGGCCTTTTATTCTTCCTCTTTTTCACCCTTGCATCATCCTACCTATTTCGCTGCATTCATTTCCCTTGCCGTTTTTATGCTATTAGAAATAATGAAAGGGGTGGATTCTAAATGGCGACGATTCGGCATTATTACATTGATCTTATATTTTGGAATTTTGCATTTACCCTTAGGAAGCTTGTCAGGCATGCTCGTTTATCTTTTATTGCTTGGTTTTGTCGTGATAAAATGGAGTATTAAAAGGTTAAAGCCAATGGTAAGAATCTTATTTTTCTCTGTTATAGGCGTTTGTATTGCAATAGTTTCAGTAACTCAAGTTAGCCTTACAGCCAATATTAAAAACACTGGTAATTTTATTGTTGAATATATAAAAGACCCTTCTGAATTTGTCAAAAGTCGACCTGCCTTAATGCAAGGAAATGAAGCTAGGTTGGTAGTTTGGACTGTTACAGGTGAAATAATTAAGGAACATCCAATGGGTGTTGGGGTGAATCATCTTCAAAACAAAATGTATGAAAAACTTAAAAAGTATGGTAAAGATGATTTGGCAGCCTTAAGATATAATCCTCACAATCAGTTTCTTCAAACTGGTGGAGAAACGGGAATTATTGGATTAATATTATTTATAATCATACTGATCTATGGATCTTATCAAGCATTTTTACAAAAAAATTGGATTTTAATTTTCATTTTCTTTAGTTTGGCTCTTAATTGTCTATTTGAAAGTATGCTACAAAGACAATCAGGAATTGTTTTTTATACCATGTGGATTGCTATTTTAAGCAGTGGACTTTTGATTCCTAAAAAAGAATTGACATGAAATTAAGTGTTGTTATACCATGCCGAAATGAAATCATTCATATCGAAGAATGTTTAACTGCAATTTTCGCTTCAGAGGGAATTTCTAATTTTGATACCAATGTCTTTGTTGTAGATGGTCAAAGTGATGATGGAACAAGAGCATTAATCCAAAAATTAGCCACGCTTAACCCAAAACTGCATTTACTCGATAATCCAAGTCTAACTACACCAAATGCATTTAATATTGGAATTAATCAAAGAGATTTTGACTATTTATTGATAGTAGGTGCGCGTCATATTCTTTCAAACAATTATATTTCAAAATGTATTGAAGTGTTAAAATCGAATGAAAATATATGGTGTGTAGGTGGTTCCTTGATAAATCAATATACGAATTCAGAAAGTCAAATAATTTCTAAGGCGATGTCCAGCTCATTTGGTATGGGACTAGGTAATTTTAGAACCTTATCAAAATCAGCTTATACTGACACTGTTACAAGTCCTATGTATCCAAAAAAAGTTTTCGATACTATTGGTTTGTTTGACGCGCAACTGACCCGTAATCAAGACGATGATTTTAATTTTAGAGTCCTAAAAGCTGGAGGTAAAATTTGGTTTGAAGCAGATATTGAATTGAAATATTATGTCCGAAATACATTTAAACAAGTGAGCAAACAATTTTTTCAATATGGATATTGGAAAGTATATGTAAACAAGAAGCACAAAACGATTACTACTATTCGTCAAATGGCGCCACCTCTTTTTGTATTCTATTTATTGCTTTCACCATTCATATTCCTAATACCATTTGGTGTTTTCTGGATCCTTTTATCACCAAATATTTTTTATTTAATCTTGCTTTTATTCTTTTCAATTAAATATGCGGATCATTCGATAACTAACTTTTTAGGTTTGATAAGATCTTTTGTCACCCTGCATTTATCTTATGGAAGTGGCTATATTCGTGGTATCCTAGAGTTTTTTATTTTAAGAAAAAGCCCTTCAATTAAACAACAAGTATTAACTAGATAGTATGATTCCTTTTTCACCGCCTCGAATAGATCAGAAAATTATTGATGAAGTAGTGGCTACCTTGCAAAGTGGTTGGATTTCAACCGGGCCAAGAACTAAGAAGTTTGAAAAAGAGATCTCAGCCTATTGTTCTTGTAAAACAACGGTAGCAGTGAGTTCTTGGACTATGGGAATGGAGGTGTTTTTGCGTTGGTGGGGCATCGGACCAGGAGATGAGGTTATTATTCCAGTATATACTTATTGCGCAAGTGCTAATGTGGTGTTACATACTGGCGCAAAAGTAATTATGGTGGATATTAACGCAGCAGATTTTAATATTTCTATTGAAAAAATTAAAGCAGCAATTACCTCTCGAACAAAAGTAATTATGCCTGTTGATATTGCTGGTCTTCCATGTGATTACGATGCGATTTATAAATTAATAGAGGATAATAAATCAATTTTTCAACCAAATAATGAAAAGCAAAGACAATTAGGTAGAATCTTAATTGCAGCAGATGCCGCTCATAGTTTTGGCGCAAAATATAAAGACAAAAGAGCTGGTGCGTATGCCGATATTACTTGCTTTTCTTTTCATGCAGTAAAGAATTTAACCACTGCAGAAGGTGGAGCAGTTTGTTTTAACTTACCTGATAATTTTGATCATGAGGAAATATATAAAGAATTTTGCATCAAAATTCTTCATGGTCAATCCAAAGATGCCTTAGCGAAAATGCAAAAAGGTGCATGGAAATATGATGTCTTGGAAGCAGGTTACAAATGTAATATGACGGACATTCAAGCAGCTATTGGTTTGATTGAATTAGATCGATATCAGGAAAATATGGACCGACGCGCTTCAATTTTTGGGCTTTATTATAATGGATTCAAAGATTGCTCTTGGGCTATTCTTCCAATTGAAAAAGATTTAGATAGATCAACCTGTTATCATTTATTTCAGTTGTGTATCGATGAGATAACAGAGGAACAAAGAGATGCAATTATCCATGAAATTTTTGAAAAGGATGTCGCGGTGAATGTACATTTTCAGCCCTTACCTTTATTAAGTGCCTATAAAGATGATTTTGATATCAGTAATTATCCAACAGCTTATGCTAAATATGCTTGTGAAATTTCATTGCCTGTCTATTTTCAGTTAACTGATGAACAAGTCCTTTATATTATTGATGCAGTGAAATTTGCTTATCATAAAGTAATGGTATGATTCGATTTTTCGACCTAATATTTTCAATTTTTATTTTATTATTATTTCTTCCTATTGGAATTGTAATCGCTATCTTAATCCGGATAGAATCAAAAGGAAGTGTTTTTTATAGTCAAGTTAGAATTGGAAAGGATGAGAAACAATTTAAATTATTAAAATTTCGCTCTATGTTAGTGGATGCGGATAAGCAAGGTAATTTAACCGTTGGTGCTAAGGATTCTAGAATTACAAGGGTAGGTTATGTTATTCGTAAATTTAAATTAGATGAATTCCCTCAATTTATCAATGTCCTTTTAGGGCAAATGAGTGTGGTTGGTCCAAGACCAGAAGTACTTGAATTTGTAGCACTCTATACTGCGCAACAGCGAAAAGTATTATTGGTTCGACCAGGAATTACTGATGAAGCATCACTCCAATACTTTGAGGAAAATAAATTGTTAGCAGCTTCCGAGGATCCAAAAAAAACATACATTGATGTGGTAATGCCATCAAAGATTGCGATTAATTTGGCCTATTTAGAAAATAGATCACTTCTAACAGATCTAACTGTTGTGGGAAAAACAATCTTGAGAATATTTCGAGCGTAAAAAGGTTTTTGATTTAATAATTTAATATTCTATAAATAACATATCGTAATATTGCAATATGACAATATGTTCTTAGTTTTGTATTAGCAAATATTGCTTCTTGTCTTTTTAGATTAAATCTTTATATCGGCATATTGCAATAAGACGATGATCATAACTTGCTTAACAATGAAATTAAAATCAATTTAATTGCGTTTAATCAAATAAAATTTTCCATGGGAGCGACAAAAAATGAAATTTTTCACGATCAAATAAATGAAGAGGCAGCTATTTTTAAAGCGCTTGGTCACCCTGCACGATTAGCGATTGTTAAGACTTTGTTGACATATAAAACTTGTGTTGGGAATTATCTCACCAATGAAATTCCTCTTGCACAGCCTACCATCTCTCAACATTTAAAAGTACTTAAGAATGTAGGAATCATACAAGGTACCATAGAAGGTAAATCTGTATGTTACTGCCTTAATCATAACCTAATCGAAAGACTGCGTGTATTTGTCGGTGATATGCTCCTGCAATACGATCTACAACAAACCAAATGCGACTGTTAATATGAAATATTTTGAATTTAAATCAGAACTTCAAAAGCAAGAGCTTCTTGCTTTTATAATGCCTAATGGGATTTCTTTCCCTGCTCATTTTCATATTACAGAAATTGGACGGACTCAAAAACAATTTGTTGATTGTGGCGGCACTATTAGGAATATTGGGGAAATTAATATCCAACTTTGGTTGGCAGATGACACAAATCATCGTTTAACTACCAAGAAATTGTTGCAAATTATGCATGAAACTGAAAGTAAAATAATTTTACCCGATGAAGAGATCCTTGTCGAATTGCAAGGAATAACGATAGAAAAGTATACAATTGTGAAATCTGATTTTGGTTTCTTACTTCAAAGCACTCAAACAGCCTGTCTCGCAGAGGATAGTTGTGGTATTCCTAAAGAAAAAATAAAGGTAGTTTTGGGCCAATCTACTGCTTGTAAACCTGGTTCTGGTTGTTGTTAATTCCATAGTTATGTTTCCAAAAATAGATCAACTTATTACGCAACTTCTTTTGAATTATGATTCAATTCCTAAGGAGAGAAGGGTCGTATTAAATGATTTGGCTTCAAAAATAAGGTCGGAATTGTCTGTAGAGAAGTCATTGAATTTATTATTCGTTTGTACTCATAATTCTAGAAGAAGTCATATGGGACAAATTTGGGGAACAATTGCTGCTCGTTATTTCGATCTCCCATTACTAAGTTATTCTGCAGGAACAGAAATAACAGCTTTGCATCCGAATGTAATACAGATGTTAATGAACGAAGGTTTTGAAATCAAATCTGAGAGAAATGAATTGAATTCCGTGATTCACATTTCTTATGAAAGTGGAGCATCTGTTTCTTGTTTTTCAAAACTTATTGATGATGTTCATAATCCTAAGGATAATTTTATTGCTTTGATGATGTGTACTGATGCAGAGTCCAATTGTCCTTTTGTTCCAGGAGCAATTTCTCGTGTCGGAATTCCCTTTAATGATCCAAAGTCTTTTGATGGTTCTTCTCAAGTAATGAAGGCATATAGTGCTACAATGGTGGAGATTGGCATCCAAATTTTATATCTATTTAACCAAATTAAAAATGACGAAAAATAAACAGCTTTCTTTCTTAGACCGATATCTAACTTTATGGATTTTTGTTGCAATGATTATTGGAATAGGAATTGGATATTTCTTTCCTTCTCAAAATAATTCTGAAAAGACTGAGGTTTTTAATTTGCCTCTTGCATTAGGCTTAATTATAATGATGTATCCACCTTTGGCTAAGGTAAAATACGAAACCATAAAAGAGGTCTTTAAAAATATTAAAGTTTTAGCTTTATCACTTTTTTTGAATTGGATTGTCGGACCGATTTTGATGTTTGTATTGGCAATAACGCTATTAAAGGATCTTCCTCATTATATGGTTGGTCTAATTATAATTGGACTAGCGCGCTGTATTGCAATGGTAATTGTTTGGATTGAATTAGCCCACGGAAATCGTGAATATGCAGCAGGATTGATAGCAATGAATAGTGTTTTTCAAGTGCTTTTCTTTAGTTTTTATTCTTATATATTTCTTTCTTTCTTGCCAAGTCAGCTCGGGATTCAAGTTACAAACATTAGTATTGATATGCTTGAAATCGCTAAAACAGTAGCTATTTATCTGGGAATACCATTTTTTTTAGGATTTTCATCTCGCTATTTATTGATCAAAATAAAAGGTTTGGATTGGTTCAATTCAAGCTATATCCCAACGATTTCTCCATTGACTTTGATTGCTTTACTGTTCACAATAATCTATATGTTTTCTCTTAAAGGAGATATGGTAATGGCTTTACCCCTGGATGTAATCCGTATTGCGCTGCCAATGGTGATTTACTTCTCCTTAATGTTTGTGATCAGCTATTTTATGGCTAAAAAATTTGGTGCAAAACAAGATGAGGTTACAGCAATTGCTTTTACCGCAACGGGTAATAATTTTGAATTGGCCATTGCAGTTTGTATTGGTGTATTTGGAATAAATTCCGGAGAAGCATTTGCAGGTGTAATTGGACCATTGATTGAAGTCCCTGCCTTGATATTATTGGTCAAATTAGCGGACTATTGGAACAAATCGTGGAAGTAAAGAAATATTAATTTACCTCTCCTTCAATGGTTATAGAGACTTCATCTACATTTCCATTGATGGGTGGTCTTAATTTTTTGATGGTAATGCATAAATATTTTAAACCAGCTATTTCATTGATTATTCTATTCCAAATGCGTTGTCCAACATGTTCGATTAGCTTCGATCGTATTGCCATTTCCTGTGCGACAATTGCATTGACATCAACATAATCAACTGTTTTTTCAAGAGCATCTTCTTTCGCTGCTTGTGTAAAATCTGTCTCAAGTGAAACATCTACAATATAATGTCCGCCAATTAGAGCCTCCTCTTCTAAGCAGCCATGATAAGCATATAATTTTATTCCAGTAACGGATATTTTATGCTTCATTGACCATTTTTTCAATAGTTAAAAGGGCTGATTCAATGCGCGCTACTATTTCTGATTTTCCTAAAAATGCAGCAATATCAAACATCCCAGGACCAGCGCCGACTCCAGTTACACTTAATCTAAAGGGAAGTAATACTGCACCAACCCCAACTTCTTTTTGTTCCAAAAATGATTTAAAAGCATTTTCAATGCTTACAGCATCAAAGTCAGACAATTGATTTAAGGTCTCTTTCCATGCTTGAATTAAATTAAATGTCTCAGCTTTCCATCTTTTTTTAATACTTTCTGCATCGTATTCTGATGGCCGTTCAAATAAATAATGTCCATCTGTATAAAGGTCTTGTATAAAGGTTGCTCTTTCCTTCATTAAGCCACAAATTTGGATTAGCGCTTCATTTGTTTGCGTAATTGAAGGTATTTTTTCTTTTAATTCTTTAGCTAATGCTTCATTCGTTTGACTTCTTAAATACTGTTGTTGAAACCAGATCGTTTTATCCGGGTCAAATTTGGCTCCTGATTTCGAAACGCGTTCCAAGCTAAAAGCCTCAACTAATCCTTCTAAAGAAAATATTTCTTGAGGTGTTCCAGGATTCCAACCTAACAATGCAAGCATATTGATGAAGGCACCGGGATGATATCCTTTTTCTCGGTATCCAGAGTAAAGTTCGCCTTCTGCAGTAGTCCAATTGGTTGGAAAAACAGGGAATCCCAAACGGTCTCCATCTCTTTTTGATAATTTTCCATTTCCATCAGGCCTTAATAGTAAAGGTAAATGCGCGAATAGTGGACATTCCCATCCAAAGGCTTCATACAACATCACATGTAAAGGTGCTGAAGGCAACCATTCTTCTCCTCTAATTACATGGCTAATTTCCATTAAATGATCATCAACAATATTCGCTAAATGATAAGTAGGCATGCCATCACTTTTGAATAATACCTTATCATCCAAATTGTTAGTGTTCACCACAACCCATCCTCTAATAATGTCATGAAATCTAATATCTTCATTTCTTGGCATTTTCATTCGAATTACATAGGGAGCACCTTGATCCAAAAGCAATTTCACTTCATCCTTTGGGAGTGTTAATGAATTGCGCAGGGAAGTTCGCGTAACACAATTATATTGCCAATTAGGCATACCCATTTGTTTCGCTTTTTCACGCATTTGTTCTAATTCCTCAGGAGTATCAAAGGCATAATAAGCTTTTTCATTTTCAATTAATTGTTCTGCATAAGGCTTGTAAAGTTCTTTTCTTTCCGATTGAACATAAGGTCCGAATGAACCGCCAATTCCAGGGCCTTCAGTAGGCATTATCCCGCACCATTTCATCGCATCCATTATATAATCTTGCGCACCTGGTACAAATCTAGTTTGATCAGTGTCTTCAACTCTTATAATAAAGGTTCCTTGATTCTTTTTTGCAAAAAGATAATTATATAAGGCGGTGCGTACTCCACCCATGTGTAAAGGTCCTGTTGGGGAAGGTGCAAATCGCACTCTAACTGGCTTTTCTGACATTTAATATTTTTTCTGCAAAGATACAGCATTTTCAGGTTTCAAGCGAATTTTCAGTAAAATGATACGCCTGTTTATGGGATACAATATAGCGTATCATACCACGGTGAAAATCCTGCCCATATCCCCAATGCGCCACCTTTCATATTGGTTGCAACATTTATTGGAGATGCAAATGGATTGCTCGCTGTGTTCATTTGAGCTTCTTTGAGATTGAAGAAATTATATACTGCTTGGTCAATTTTTGAAAATTTCACCACTACAGAATCTCCTAATCTATAATAGCGTTTGTAAATTTTAAGATGGGTAGTATCTTTTCTTTTTAATGGGTTATTGTAGTAAAATGAAAAAGTAATTCCATTAAAAAATGCATCATCAAAATAAGCGCCATTTACTCTTTTAAATACAGCGTCTAAATCTTCCCCACTTATGGTCTTATTAATTCGTTTTACTTCCCATTTATAGGCATCATATTGGTTGCCTGGATCACTTAGTGTTGCCCATGAATACCCATATTCGATAGCACCTGCTTCAATTTTCCAATATAAGTCATCAAGTGGAGTAGGTAAGGGTAAATAAGTTTCACCACTGTAATGTTTTGAATGATAGTCAATGTCTAAAGTATATGTTTTTTGAACCGCTCCGACTAATGTGTTATTGGAATATACTTTGATGGGTAACAACAAAATTTCTTGCCAATCAATAGAAAGCATTTCTGCTAGCTTTTTCTGCGATGGAATGGTTAATTCGGTTGGCTGCATCAATGTCAATTGACAAGTATCTTGCCCCGAGATTACTTTAACATTTGCGTCGTCAACAAAGCTTAATAAATAGGCTGCTAACTCTGTAGTATCGTAAATGTCAGCTGATTTTGAAAGGATGACAATTGGAGCACCACCAACTTCTATGGTGCCATCAACAACTAATTGCTCTTCATAATTTGGAATGTCAATTTTAATCTCTTTGGTACAAGAGAATAAACTGATGGTCAATAAAAATAAAAAGTAGTATTTCATTCTTTGTCTAAGGTAACAAATTTCTATTGGAGTGACAATTAAATTGATTGATCCAACTGCTATTGGCCCAGCATAGTGTGTTCAAAATCATATAAATATATGATAATTGTCATTTATTTTTCCTTTTACTAATGGGACCTTTGTTAAAATATAAACCCATGGAAAACAAGAAACAAATTTACGAGCAACATGCTGAAAATTCAGATTGGATCAACAGATTAGAGTTTTATAAGGAAGAAATTGAAATTCTGAAAGAGAGATTAGCTGAAATAGCAAATAAAAACTCCTCAAAATCAGTTCTCTCAGAAGTAGAGCACTTTCAGAATCAGTTTATTGTGCAACGCAATAATATTGATGAAATTGGTCATTTGATTAAGCTTAATGAGCAATTATTAGAAAACGAAGTGAACAAAAATGAGATTGCTGTAGATCATCGATCTTTACCTTATCACAAAGAAGAAAAAGAAAAATTAGAGGGTTTTGAGTCAAACATCAGTAATTTAAGGAAGGAGTTTAATACATTTTCCTCCAAATGGATGTAATTTATTTTACTTCAATTAACTTGGAACCGAATAAACGATTTTCAAGATCAATATCGATTCTACCAAGATTTATGCCTCCCCAACCCGTTTGATTAATCATAACGGGTTGTTGATCTGAATTATTTATGATGGTAGGTTCTGTTAAGAAAGTATGGGTATGTCCACCAAGAATTAGATGAATATTTTTTGTCTTTTCAGCGAGTACTTTATCGGAAATCTGATCATCTTGATAGACATATCCAAGGTGGGACAGGCAAATTATTAAGTCACATCCCGCCTTTTTTAATTCATCAGCTTGTTCATTGGCAGTTTTAATGGGATCTAAATAAACAACATTAGCGCAATTATCTTTAGATATTAAACCTTCTAATGCAATCCCTATTCCAAAGATTCCAATACGAATTCCACCTCTTTTAATAATGCAGTTTTTTTGAATTTTTCCAGTTAAAATTGTTTTATCAAAATCATAGTTCGAACAAACAAAGGGAAACTCCGCGTATTGTTTGGCATTCAAAAATCCATCTAGTCCGATGTCAAAATCGTGATTTCCCATAGTAGCGGCATCATACGCCATATAAGTCATTAATTTCATCTCCAGTTCCCCTTTGAAGGTATTGAAATACGGCGTTCCTTGAAAGATATCTCCTGAATCTAATAGCACTACATTTTCTTCTTCTTTTCTAATTTTTTCGATTAATGCTGCCCTTTTTGCTACACCACCCATTCCTGGAAATTTAGGATGATTGGCTGGAAATGGGTCAATATTAGAATGGGTATCGTTGGTGTGAAGTATGGTGATTTTCTTTCCTTTTTTACTACTACTTGCGGCTTTTAGCAGTGGACTAAAGCTCATCGCAATTACACTTAATGTTGTATTCAGAATGAATTTCCTTCGTTTCATCGTATGATTCTTTTTTCTGAATTGCTCATTAAATTACCTTGTCTTTGCGCTTCTTCAATAAATATTGACCTAAGGGTACTTGATTTAATTTGAATAGATTGCGCCAATTTAAAAAATTGCATTTTATCACCTCCTTTGGCTAAATAATCAGAAGTGATAAGCCATACAAATTCATGTGTATCATTAAGTCCATTGATGCTTAACTTCCCATTTTCTAAACTTGCATTTGCGATTGGTTCTCCTCCACTTTGTTCTAAATAGTAGGCAATTTGAGGAAGAGCTGATACCGGTAGTTGCACCCACGCTACTTGATTATCAAAGGGCATAAGTTTAAATAGATCACCTACCGTAATAGCTCCTTTATTGAGTCCAGAACGCAAACCACCTGTATTGAGAAGGCAAAAAACGGGTTGTGATAACCTTATATTTCTTGTTTCATGAGTCAACAATGCATCGGCACTCCAGTTCATTAAATTAGAGCAAGGCCGTTCAATGATAAAATCCACCTCACTATAAGCAATAACTTGATTCATTGATTTTGCAAGGGAATCACTGTAAGGTTTTATGAAACTTTGTAAAACCGAATCACCTGAAATTTCCTTACTTATAGGAACAATGCTAGGCACCTGGTGCAACACCAAATGAGAAGAGCAAGCCCAAAGGCTTGCTCCTAATATTATAATATAAATTTTATTTCTGATCATTCAATGATGAAGGTGCGCATTGTAGAACCCAACTCAGTACTCACTTCAATAATGTATTGCCCTGATTTCAATTTACTACCATCTAATTCTAACACAGGCTTGTCTATTTTTGATTCATCTGCAACAATACGGCCTTGAATATCTGTAATTTTATAGGCTGTAATATTCAATCCATTGACTTGTGCAAAAACTTTTCCTGATGATGGAACTGGGAAAACACTAAAGTTAGCTGATAATTTCTCGTTAATACCCACAGAACAATTTTCTGCTAAGTAACTCATATTTGCAAAACTAACATGGCAAACAAAATTCACTGAATCTATATATGGATTTCTGTTTCCTTGAAGATTGTAAATGTACTCTTGACGCGCAATTTCATAGTTATCGGGTAAATCATTAAAATGCCAGTTTTTAAGTGAATTCTCATCTTGATTAGATGGAATAGACCAGTTTAAACTATTTTGTCCGTTGTAACAAGTTGCCATATAAAAAATAGCCCTTGCAGCATTTCCTTTTTGAATAGCTCTAGGTTCATATACAAGCTGTGTTCCGTTATAACCAACACTTCCTAATAGGTAATTAAAAACAACACTACCTGTAATATCCATTAAAGGAAGATTACTTCTAGGCGTATTCGCATTGGTTAAGTTTGTAGGATAAAGATTGTGTTGGTCATTATATTCATCTAACTCTGGATTGTCGGCAGGAAAACTAGGCATCCATGAATGACAGAAACTGTGCTCGCGTGAATATCCAACAGCTGTCCAGTCAAAAGGATCATTAAACACTTTTCTTTCTCCTGAATAAACACAAGTAACATAAGATTGACCGTTGGTTGTATCTCTTACTTCAAACTGATTCATCAAAGTAGATTTGTAATTGAAATAACTAATAGAGTTATGAGGGTTAATCAAAGCTGAAAGAGATGTAAGAAAAGAAGGCGAAGTCGTGGTAATCCCTGAGTAATAATTTCCTATGTTTAATCCAGTGCTTTGAACATTTCCTGTAGCTGGAGCAGTAGTCTTATAGTTTTCAAATCCAGAAGGTCCGTTTAAAGCATAAACAGAGAAATAATAATTTTGATTGGCAATAACACCTCTAGGTGTAAATGAAGTCCCTGATCCGATGTAAGCAACTTTCGCATCCCCAACAAGATCACCTCTCATATAGTGGGTTCCATCTTGTGGTACGCCTGTAATAGCACTGCCAGTTTTCCATAGAACGATATACTTTTCAGCATTTACCGCTGCAGTAAACTGTCCACCTACGGTATAAGGCTTGATCAGTGGAAAAGTTAAGTTACTTGCATTTGATGTCGGTTCTGTAGCTAAATTATCAGTTCCAACACCAATTAGATTAATGATATATGGATTTTCATTGCTATCATCATTTCCAATATGAATAACTGCAAATCTAGAACCTGTTCCTGTTGGATTAAAGTTTAAAGTGTAGTTTTGATTTCCATTAGAAGCAACAGCACCTGCAGCAATTGATGTTGTATAATCACCAGCATTTGCTCCTGAAAAGGTGTATCCTGTAATATTTAAATTTTGTGTCCCTGCATTTTCAATGGTTATTGTATTTGATGCCGTATTGCCAATTATATAAGAGTTATTGTTTAGTACTGTAGTGCCATTAATTTTCACATTAATTTCTTTTAAAGGTGCGACATAGGCTACTATATCAGCTAAATTTCTAGGAATTAATTGGTAATTGGTATTGAATTGCCCCAGCTCGCCCGTAATAGAAAGAGCACCTGTAGGAATGTTTGTCCCATCTATGTTGGTAGAACCGTTGATGCGTACATCAAATGAATTGGTTCCATCTGTAATTTGAACAGTTGAATTTCCAGTCGCAAAAACACCAGTTTGTACAAATGTAACATTCTCAATTTTTACTAATTGTGCTTCTAATGCTTCTCCAGCACTCGTTATTGGAATAGTTTGTGGAATAATTTGGGTCGTTGGACCGTGATTTATAAAACTATTGGTAGGAGAAATTTCTAACAATCCACTAAAATCAAATAAAACTCCAGTTGCCGTAATAGAATCCCCTCTTAGTACACTGCTCAAATTAGATCCATAAGCAGGAATTGCAGCAGTCCCATCCTGAATATAGCGAATATTTCCCAATTCGGAACCGTTGGTTACCACACCTGTAACAGTTACAGTTTGTCCAATACCCATATTACGAGCATCTGAAATAGTCTGACTCGTTGCAATAAAACTGCTTATCGTAAGCAATCCAAAAAGTAAAATTCTCTTCATGTTATTTTGTATTAATTAAAATTGTAATCCTAGTGAAACATTAAATCTAAATCCTTGTCCAAACATAACTTGCGCAGATTGGGAATCAAAGTTATTATAAATTCCATTACCATTGTTAGTTGCATCTGCAATATAAACTGAATTTAAAATATTGGTAATCGATGCATTCATGATTAAAGTTGATTTTTCAAACGAATACTTGTATCCCGTGAAAAAATTAATCAATAAATAAGAAGGCATCATCCATGATTCTCTACCTCCGTTAACACCTTGCAAAGTAAACGGATCAAAATTAGAATAATAGCGATCAAAGTATTGACATTGCATTTTCACATAAAAGTTTTTGAATGGCTCATATCGAATAGATCCTGCAATGGCTGTCTGTGCAGCATCACCAACATGCACACCTTTCGCATCAAAACTGATATTAAGCGAATCATACTGAGGAATTATAACAGTTTTAGAGGAGTTCCAGATCCAATTTCCATAAGAAAACATCATGTCAGCGGTAACTTTCTTTGAAATATTATAAGCAAAATCAACCTCACCTCCCATGTGTACAGCATCCATTCCATTAATATTTACACGAATAGATTCTGTCGGATCATTGGGATCAGGTACCGCTACACCATAAGGAAAAGGTTTGTTCTTCCAATTGGTAGCGTAGGCATTGAAGTTAATTCCAAAATTTTTGTTCGCGTAATTCACACCACCTTCTGAAGCAAGTATTTTTTCATTCATAATTTCAGTAAAGAAAGCATTTGAATTGTTATCAATTACATTAGAAAATTGTGGAGTCCTGTTTAAATAACCAAGGTTTACATAACTGGTTAAGTTTTTATTGATTTTATAACTTAAACCACCTTTTACAGTAAATCCAGGTAAATATTTCCATGCAGTTTGAAAATAGGTCAACTCTGGAGAACTATTATCATAGGTTTTTCCATCATATTGCACCGTATCGCTTGCTCCAATTCTAAATACAGAGTCACCAATAGTCAAGACCTTTTTTTGAAAATAATCAATTCCTTTATAACCACTTACTATTGCAGAAACATTCAAGAACATGGCCCATTTATCGCTTGCATACTCCGCTTGACCAAAAGCGCCAGCCCATTTCACCAATCCATCTCTATTCGCATTAAAGGCATTCTTTGCTATTTTATCACCTACTTTTTGCATAGGGTTGGCATCATTTTTATCAGCAGCACTAACAAAGTAATCTCCACCCAAAAGGTTCGCAACCGTTTGGTAATGACTTCCTTTATAATATCTTGCATCTATACCTCCTGAAATTTCTAATTTTTTAGAGTAAGCGTAGTTGAATTGACCCAAATATCCAGTCCAAAAGTGATTGTTGATACTGGATATTAATATTTGACTGGATTTAATTAATGTAGGAGAATAAATAGGATCTACATTTGGTGTTCCAAACAAGGAATTCACTTTATTTACCTGTATCATTTGATCCCAATCGATTAAGTTGTTTGAATCTCTAAGTATGGCTGAGCTATTGAAAATACCCGTCCCTCCACCTCGTCCAACGGATAGGTATGCAATATTGGATATAGATAGTTTATCATTTACTTTCCAAAAATCTTTTAAGGTAACTTGTGGCTTGTTGTAAAAATTTAATCGTTCATTCAATATTTCTTGTTTACCATTGACCGTTTGATATCCCCAATGTTGGTTGTAACGGATTCCCATGTCTGTAAATAGTGCATTAGTATCCAAAATAGCCCCATTATTTCTTGCTTGAACGCTGTCCCAATATTGAATAGATTGATTATAGGAGCGTTGGCCATGATTTTGAGGAGCCATAAAACCAGAAAGTGTTAATAAATGCTTGTCTATTTTCTTTGAAACTTTTAAGTAACTAAAAAAACCTTGACTTGGTGTTCCATAAACCCAACCTGCCCCTTGTTTATATGAACTAGAAAAAGTGAGACCCCAACCATTCTTACTCATTCCAGTGTTGTAAGAAAAACTCGTTCGCAACATATTACCTGTGCCAAATTCTTGTTTAATGGTTCCTCCTTTACGGTTCCCAATTCCTTGTGTAATAATATTTATGGTTCCACCAATCGACGGCATGGCAATTTTTGTTGCCCCTAAACCTCGTTGTACCTGCATCTGTGCCGTAATTGCATCCAAACCAAACCAGTTGGACCAATAGACGGCTCCATTTTCCATATCATTTACTGGAACACCATCAATCATTACCCCAACATTTCTTTGGTCAAATCCACGAACATTGATGCGTGCATCACCATCTCCGCCACCTTGCGTGGTAGCATAAACACCCGGAGTTCCGTTTAGAAGCATTGGTAAATCTCTTGAGCCTAATTCTTCAGCAATTTTTTGAGCGGAAACCTTGGTTACAGCAATTGGCACCCTTCCTTCTTTAACCAGATTGCCGATTACATTGATTTCTTCAAACTCCTGATTTAATCCTAAATAAATGTCTTTACTAGTAAGCTTCTTATCTATGGTTATTTCTAATGTCTTTGTCTCAAAAGTTAACATGCTCACACTTATGAAATAGGTTCCGTAGGGTAAGTTGGTAATTAAATACTCACCAGTTGAAGCACTTAAACTTTTTCCAATAATGTCTTTACTTGAACCTTTTGTAAAAACTTGCACTTTTGCTCCAACTACAATTTGTTGGTTCGCATTATCGATAATTTTTCCACTGATACTTCCGCTGCTTTGCGCTAAGGTGACAATAGTAATTAAGGAAAAAAGTAGGGTGTAAAATATTTTCATTAAAAGTTTTTTGCAATAAAAAAGGCCGTTACCGACCTTCTTAAAATTAGATAATTTATTTTATTTCAGAATTACTCTACGAATCTCTGAACTTCCGTTTTTCATACTGATTTTCAAAAAGTAAACGCCTTTGTTTCCGTCCAATTCAAGTGTGATGAACGCTTTATTTAAATTGTTGTAAACCGCTACTTGCTGACCAAGAGCATTGATCAATTGAATTGATTTAACTTCTTGAGAATTTTTTAAATTAATAAGACCAGTACTTGGATTTGGATAAACAACTAGTGCATGGTTTTCAGTTTCATCTATTCCAGCAGGATTACATAAACAATCATGAACACCCAAAGAATTCCAGTTTCCATCAAGAATAGGATTTCCACTTGTTCCAAATAAAGTATCTCCATTAGCATCTAATCTTACGATTACTGCAGGAATAGAGTCATATTCTAATAATGGATCAAAGAAAGAGGGTTGCATAGTAACTCCTTTCTGAATCGTAGATTTACGAATCATGGAATGATCTTTTGTTATTAAAGTTCCCAAACCAGTAGAATAAGGAAATTGACTAGACCAAGCACCATCATTATTTGCAGTACTTCCAGTCTCGTTTGCTGGATTCTCACCAATTTTTCCAACTAAATCAATAATTTGAAATCCAGTTACATTCGCTGCATTGATTAAAGTAGTTGCTGTAGCAGGTAAAGTTCCTTTTGCAAGCATTACTGCATCATTACCATTCCAATAAAAACAATTAGAAACGGCATAGTCAGGACAATAGAATCCATCAGCTCTAGATTGTAAAGAATCCCATACTGGAGCTTCTTGTCCAACTCCAAGTGGATCTAATTTTTTTAAAACAGCAACATATACTGAATGTGGAGCAATTGTTCCAGATAATTGAATAGCATTTGCAACCGTCGCGATATTTGATCCATTAGAATAACGAGCAACAAAGAATTGACCTAAGTTTACTGCTGAACTTGTTGGATTGTAAATCTCTAAAGCTTTATTGTTTGACCATCCTTCAACATATTCAGAAATGAATATTTGTGAGCAGTTGGTTTGTGCAATTGCCGAACCTAATGATAATATAGTGAATAAGGTAAAAAGTGTTTTCATAATTTTCTTTATTTAATCCTAACAAAGATATACTTTATTTTTCTAATTATTTTTGTGTTTTAGTTGAGGCACATTAATTTTTTATTACCTCCAAATTAAATAAACTAATTCTTCTACCTTCGTGATCTAAATTATTTTTTATGAAAAATTTACTTTTATTCCTCTCTCTACTGAGCTTTACCGTTTTTTCTCAAGACTTAAGTGTCGAGAAAATTTGGAAAAAATATGAATATATCGCCAAGGGAGTGGAAGACTTCAAATCAATGGCAGATGGAAACTTTTATACAAAAACAGATGAAGAGGGCTCTATCTTTAAGTATAGTATTTTAAATTCTGAGGATAAGGGAATTTGTATCTTAGAAGGTAAAACTCTGTTGTATAATGGAGTAAAGATAGCATACGATGACTTTGAATTTAACAAGGATGAAAGTAAAATATTATTTAAAACTTCCATAAAGAGCATTTATCGAAGAAGCTATTCTGCGGTGTATTATTTATATGATCTTAAAACTAAAGTCTTGCAAATTTTGGACGATTCACACAGTCCGCAAACGCTTGCAGAATATTCACCTGATGGAAATTCAGTGTCTTATATTGCTGGTAATGATTTATTTGTTAAATATCTACCAACAGGTAAAATCACAAAACTCACTACTGATGGAAAACGAAATAAAATCATCAATGGAACCACTGATTGGGTATATGAGGAGGAGTTTAGTATCACTAAAGCTTATTGCTGGTCGCCAGACTCTAAATATATCGCATTTCTAAAGTTCGATGAAAAGGAAGTTAAGGAATTCAACTTGACTTACTATAATGATTTGTACCCTGAAAATTATAAATATAAATACCCGAAAGCGGGTGAAGATAACAGTAAAGTTACTGCCCATATTGTTAGCGTTAAGAAACCAAGTATTCAGAACATTGATTTGGGTGAATATGAATATATTCCACGATTATCTTGGTCAGGCTCACAAAACAAACTCATTCTGCAGACTTTAAATAGACATCAAAATCAGTTGAAATATCATTTAGTTGATTTAACAGGTAAGTCTCTTGCTCATAAGGTTATTTATGAGGAAAATTCTAAATCGTATGTTGAAATCGATAATAATTTATTGATTTTAAAAGATGGAAATTCTATTCTTCGAACCAGTGAAATGGACGGCTATAACCACATTTACCGTCTAGATTTTAATGGAAATTCCACACCAATCACAAAAGGAAAATGGGATGTGATTGAAATGCTAGGGATAGATGAAAACACCAATACAATTTATTTCTCTTCAGCCATGTATGCTGCTATTTCTAAGACAATTCATTCTGTTTCTCTAGATGGAACAAATACTACTTTGATTAGTCCAAAAGAGGGTTATAATGATGCTTCCTTTACGACAGGGATGCAATATTTTGTTTTGTCACATTCCAATGCAAATACTCCCCCAGAGATTAGTTTGAACAAAAATGATGGTTCCTTTATACATTCTTTAGAGGATAATAATGACTTGAAGAAGAAATTGGCAGGAATGAATTTATGTAAAAAAGAATTTCTTTCTTTCAATGTAAATGGCTTTGACTTGAATGCAACTATGATGAAGCCCACTAACTTTGACCCGACTAAGAAATACCCAGTATACATGACGGTTTATGGTGGACCTGGTCACAATGAAGTTACTGATGCCTGGGATGGTCAAGATTATATGTACCATCAACTTTTAACTCAAAAAGGATATATTGTAGTTTGTGTAGACCCGAGAGGAACCATGTATCGTGGCGCTGAGTTTAAAAAATCAACCTACATGCAATTGGGTAAGTTAGAAACGGAAGATATTATAGCTACCGGAAAAGCATTACAGGCTTTATCTTATGTTGACCCCAATCGGATTGGAATAATGGGTTGGAGTTATGGGGGTTTTATGGCAACCCTTGCAATAACAAAAGGTGCTGATGTCTTTAAAATGGCAATTGCAGTTGCTCCCGTTACCAATTGGCGTTATTATGATAACATATATACCGAACGCTTTATGCGCACCCCAAAAGAGAATGAAGATGGATACGATAAAAATTCCCCTATTAATTTTGTCGATCAACTGAAAGGAAAGTTTTTTCTTATTCATGGAGTGACAGATGATAATGTTCATTTTCAAAATTCTATGTCGCTTATTAATGCGCTGGTTAAAGCAGATAAGCAATTTGACTTTTTTGCCTATCCAAATAAAAATCATGGAATTTATGGCGGAAATACCCGCAATCACTTGTTTAATATGATGTTAGACTATGTGGAAGAAAATCTTTAATGCTAATTAGATATTATTTTATTGTTTTTTCTGAAAAAATAAGACTTTGCCATAACAAAGAACAAATTTCTTTTCGTATTTTAGACCTTAGTTTTAAAAATGAAAAATAAAGTATAAAATGAGCGAAGTTGCAAAGATTGAATTAGACGGTAAAATATATGAATTGCCAGTTATTACAGGTACAGAAAATGAGAAAGCAATTGATATTTCTAAATTGCGAGATTTAACTGGATATGTTACTCTAGACACAGGATACAAAAATACTGGGGCAACTAAAAGTTCCATTACTTTCTTGGATGGTGAATTGGGTATTTTACATTATCGTGGCTATTCAATTGAACAATTAGCTTCAAAAGCATCTTTTATCGAGGTTTCTTACTTGTTAATTTATGGTGAATTACCGACGCAAGCTGAGTTAGATGGTTTTGAATCAAGCATCAAAAAACATACTTTGGTTGCTGAAGATATGAAACAATTTTTCGAAGCGTACCCATCAAAAGCCCACCCAATGGGGGTTTTATCTTCTATGATCTCTTCACTTTCAACCTTCTATCCAGAATCTCTAGATCCTAATAGAAGTAAAGAAGCTAAGGATTTAACCATTCACCGTTTACTTGCTAAGTTGCCAACGCTTGCCGCATGGGCTTATAAAAACTCAATGCGTCACCCGTTTATGTATCCAAGAAATGAGTATGATTATTGTAAAAACTTTCTATACATGATGTTTGCCATGCCAACGGAAGATTATAAAGTAGATCCAGTGGTTGTGAAAGCATTAAACACTTTATTGATTTTACATGCTGATCACGAACAAAATTGTTCGACTTCGACAGTGCGTATTGTTGGTTCTTCTCAAGCCAATTTGTACTCTACGGTATCTGCTGGAATTTCTGCCTTATGGGGTCCGCTTCACGGAGGTGCCAATCAAGAAGTTATTGAAATGTTAGAACAAATTCAAAACGATGGAGGAAATGTTGACAAATGGGTAGTGAAAGCGAAAGATAAAGAAGATCCATTTAGACTAATGGGTTTTGGTCATAGAGTATATAAAAACTTTGACCCAAGAGCAAATATTATCAAAAAAGCATGTGATGATGTACTAGAAAAATTAAACATTAATGATCCTTTATTAGCCATTGCTAAAAAACTTGAAAAAGTTGCCCTTGAAGATGAATACTTTAAGGCAAGAAATTTATATCCAAATGTTGATTTTTATTCTGGAATCATCTACAAAGCTTTAGGGATTAATACAGAAATGTTTACTGTGATGTTTGCATTAGGTCGACTTCCAGGATGGATAGCGCAATGGAAAGAAATGACTGAAAATAAAGAACCAATCGGTCGACCAAGACAAATTTATATCGGCAAGACTTCAAGAGATTATGTGCCTATTTCTGCTAGATAATCCAAAATATTAATCATAAAAAAAGCGCTTAATCAAGCGCTTTTTTTATGATGTAAAAATGCTATTACTCTTGTGCTCCTTTACTTTTAAATTCTTTAAGACTTCCAGAAAATGTTTCGTAAGATCTAAAGGTGCAAGGAATATCGCCATTATAAATGTTAAACTTTTTTCCAGGGCGTAGTCCGATAGATTTTGCGCCATCCTCACTGGAGGTGAGAATCCAAGTAGTCGAAGGATTCATAGTGTTTTTTAACCAATCGCCTATTCCTGTATATAAATCAACAATGTCAGCTGCCAAACGCTCCCCGTAAGGAGGATTGGTTACAATAAAGATTTCTTCCTCTTGATGTGGGATATCTCTATAGTCTAATACGCTAATTAAAATATTCCTATTAAAGCTCATTCCTCTTAGGTTTCTCCTTGCTTTCAAGACCATTTCATCTTCTATATCTGATCCGAAAATACGACATGGTAATTCTCTAACGATTCTTGGTGCTGCATCATAGATTTCATCCCACATCTTGGCATCAAAGTTTTTTAAGTTTTTGAAGGTGTAATGTTGTCTCTCTATACTTGAAGGTATTCCGCTTGCTAATAATGCCGCTTCAATAATAATTGTTCCTGAACCACAAAATGGATCTAAAAAAGTTGTTTTTCTGTCCCATCCTGATTGTCTGATAAGGCAAGCTGCCACTACTTCATTCAATGGGGCAGAACCTGTTTCTGTTCTATAACCGCGTTGGAATAATGGCGCACCAGAGGTGTTTAAGGATATTGTAGCTACATTTTCTCTAATGTATAAATCTATCAGTACACTTGGTGTTTTTAATTCAATGTTCGGACGATCAAGATCTTTGTCCCGAAAACAATCTACTATAGCATCCTTAACAACGAGGAAGGGATAATGTGAATTTTTGAACAATGCCGAATTTACAGCTCCCTTAATTGCAAAGGTTTGCTTGCTATTAAATATCGTTGTCCAATCGATTTGGGCAGATTTTTTATATAAATCATCTTCATTAAATAGCCTAAAACTTACCAATTCAACTAAAATTGAGATCGCACATCTACTGTGTAGATTTAAATAATATACATCTCTCCAAGTACCTTTTATTTGAACTGCTCTATTTAACAATTCAATGTTTTCATAGCCCAATTCAGTTAGTTCGTCTGCTAAAACTTGTTCAAATCCAAAAAAACTTTTTAAGGTTATGGTGAGTGAATCTTTTGTTAAATTATCGAGAGATTTCATTTTTATCAATTATGCGTCTAAATTTGTACAAAAGAACAAAATTGAAATCGTTTCTAAGCTCCTTTTTCTTAGTATTTTTATTTATCTCGGTAAATTGTACTGCCCAACAAAAAATCGGATTGGTTTTAAGTGGGGGAGGAGCAACAGGTTTAGCGCATATTGGTGTATTAAAAGCTTTAGAGGAAAAAGGAATTCCAATTGATTATATCACCGGCACATCTGCTGGCGCATTGGTGGGAAGTATGTACGCATGTGGTTTCTCTCCACAAGAAATTGAAAATTATGTTTTAAGTGAATCGTTTCAATTAATGACGAATGGTAAACTTGAAGCAGATAAAAGATTTTTATTTCAAGAAAGAGATAATGATGCTTCTATTTTTAATTTTTCATTCTCCAAGGATAGTATTTTAAGAAAATCGATTCCTCTTAATTTAGTAACGCCATCTTATCTGGATTTTGAAATGGCGCGTTTATTAGGAACCGTTAGCGCAAGTCATTTCAATTCATTTGATAGTTTATTTGTTCCTTTTAGATGCGTGGCTTCTGATGTAGTAAATAAAAAAAGCACTTCGTTCTCTACTGGACATCTAAATCAAGCGGTTCGAGCGTCAATGACTTATCCCTTTTATGTTAATCCAATTAGAATTGATGGAATTGTTTATTTTGATGGTGGTCTTTACAACAACTTTCCAGTCAATATTATGTATAATGATTTCCATCCTGATTTTATTATTGGTAGTAATGTTTCTGATAATGCTAAGGCTCCCGATGAGCAAGACTTTATTGGCATGTTAGAAAATATGATGGCTACACCTACAGATTATTCGATTCCTTGTGCTGAAGGAATTATTATAAATCCCAAATCAAATGTTGGACTCTTTGAATTTGATGAGGTGAAACAGGCCATTCAAGATGGTTATCTCGCAGCTAGTTTAATGCTTGATTCCATTTCGAAGTACATTACAATTCATCAAGATTCTTTGTCCTTGGCTCAAAAAAGAGCTGTATTTAAATCACAAACAACCCCTATAACTGTTTCTTCCATCACCAATAATTATAGTAAAAAGAAGGATTTAAAGTTTGCACGATCCTCCATGATTAAAGGTAGAAAAGGGGAGGTCTTATCAAATGAATTGCTTGAAAAAAGATATTTCAGGTTATATGCTACACCGCAAATTGACTTTGTGTATCCTACTTTTCAATTGAAAAAGGATTCTAGTTATAATCTTGATTTGAAACTCAGGAAGTCTAAGGATTTTAGAATTGATATTGGTGGACATGTTTGTTCTCGTGCCGTAAATACAGGTTATCTTGGGCTCACTTATCAAGGATTAGGCAAGGTAGCCTATGGATTGCATGCTGAATCTTATTTCGGTAAATTTTATGGCGCAGGAAAATTAGAAGCTTCCCTACAAATCCCATCTGTTTTCCCAATTTCGGGTTCTATTTATTTAGTCTTAAATCGTTGGGATTACTTTAGAAGTTTTGCTACTTTCTTTGAAGATGTTCAACCTTCATTCTTGGTTCAAAATGAAGTGTATTATGGAGTGAAATTGAAACATCCAATATTTAATAATTCTAAAGGGACTTTAGATTACCGTATGTTTAATTTGAGTGATGATTATTACCAAATTAAACAATTTACGAATAAGGACACTACTGATGTGACACTTCTTTCTGGTTCAACCATTAGTTATCAGTTAGTGCAAAACACACTCAATCGCAAGCAATTTGCTTCAAAAGGTTCATTGATTGATGTTAAAATGCGTTTTGTTACAGCTCAAGAAAATACCGTCCCGGGATCTACTTCACCTCTAGATACGATTTCGTTCCGTCAACATGATTGGTTCAATTTAACAGCAGAATTTCAACATTATTTTGAAATTAATTCTAAAATCCATATCGGTATTCATTCAAAAGCAATGTTCAACTCTCAGTCACTATTCTCCAATTATACGGCAAGTCTTTTATCGCTTCCTAGTTTTGCAATTCTGCCAGATATGGAAACTTATTTCCTTCCTGAATATCGATCTCCTCAACATATGGGCGCTGGGTTAAACTTCGTTTATGGCATTGGCAAGAATTTCGAATACCGACTCGATGCGTATTATTATCAGCCCTTCATTCAATTAATTAAAAATACAGATGGTTCAATTCAATATGCTAAACCTTATAAAGCAGCGTCTTTCTTGGCATCATCGTCTTTAATTTATAATACAGTCCTAGGGCCTATTCGAGCAACTTTAAATTATTTCCCAAAACAAGCCCGACCTTTAGCCTTTCAAATTAGTTACGGATATGTTTTGTTTAATGAACGCGCAGTTCGATAGCGACCTTTAATTATCTTTGTAAAAAAAATAAAATGGAGAAAATCATTTGTGGAATTCAACAAATGGGTATCGGTGTCCCTAATGTACAAGAAATTTGGGCTTGGTACAGGGTGCAATTTGGTATGGATGTAAAGATATTTGAAGAGGCTGCAGAAGCTCCTTTGATGATAGATTACACTGCCGATAAGGTACAGTCTCGAACAGCCACTCTTGCATTGAGTATGAATGGGGGAGGAGGTTTCGAAATTTGGCAATTTACTTCTCGGAATACAGAGAAAGCTTCTTTTGATGTCCGTATGGGTGATTTTGGATTACTGGCATGTAAAATTAAATCTAGAGATGTTAAAGCTTCTTATGAATTCCTAAAGAATAATAAGGTTACCATCTTAAATGAACCAAGAAAAGATCCAAATGGTGCGCTTTCTTTTTTTCTATTAGATCCTAATGGAAATATTTTTCAAGTGGTAGAATCCAATTCTTGGTTTGGTCAAACAGGTCATAAGTCACAATGTGGAGGTGTTGCTGGTTCAATTATTGGTGTTTCAGACATGGATAAATCTCTGGTTTTGTATCGAGATATATTAAACTATGATCTTATTGATTATGATGAAACAGGTGTTTTTGAAGATTTTAAGGACTTGAATGGAGGTAATCGTACTTTTAGGCGTGTTCGTCTTTCGCATAGTGCAGATCGAAAAGGTCCTTTTGCACCTTTATTGGGCGCGTCTTCAATGGAATTGGTTCAAGTTTTAGAGGATAATACCAGCCGAAAAATATTTGAGAATCGCTTGTGGGGAGATTGGGGTTTTATTCATCTTTGTTTTGATGTTCAAGGAATGGATGCCTTACAAAAGCAATGTGATTCTTTAGGTTTTCCATTTACAGTTGATAGTGGTAGCACTTTTGACATGGGTGAAGCAGGGGGTCGTTTTTCTTATATTGAAGATCCAGATGGAACGCTAATTGAATTTGTAGAAACCCATAAGGTTCCCGTTCTTAAAAAGATTGGGTGGTATATAAATCTGAAAAACAGAAAGCCGGGAAAGTCGCTACCAAGATTTATTTTGAAAGCAATGGGATTGAACAGGGTAAAATAACTACTTTTTTCTACTGTTTACAGCCTCATAAACAACATGTTGAAGTTGTGTTCTGATTCCTAAGTCTCGCAATTTCCAGTTGTCTTGATCCGGATGAACTCTGTTCGAAAGAAATATAAAAACTACCTCATCCTTTGGGTCTGCCCATGCTAATGTTCCCGTAAAACCCGAATGTCCAAAACTTAAAGAAGATGCCAATTCATCACATGTCCCACCGCCACTTGCGTTCGGTCTATCAAATCCTGCACCCCTCCTGTTTCCTGCAAATTGCGCTTTGGTATATTCTTGCATAATGGCTTCGTTGAAATAGGTCTCCCCACCATATTTCCCATGATTTAATATGAGTTGCATGATACTGGCAAGATCTGTAGCATTGGAGAAGATTCCTGCATGTCCACCAACGCCTCCTAGCATTGCTGCTCCTGGATCATGCACATAACCATGGATTAATTGCTTTCTGAATGCTTGATCTCTTTCAGTAGGAACAATTTGTGTCAAAGGGAAAAAAGACCTAGGTAAATAGCGCAAATATCTTAATCCCATTGGTGCATAAATCGTTTCTGTTAAATAGGTATTTTGCTTCTTCCCAATTAGTTTCTCGAAAATCTTTTGCGTGAAATAGTAGCATAAATCAGAATATTCATACTTTTTTGCGCCTAATGGTGTCGATAAAATTTGCTGGTACATACTGTCAACATAATCCGTGCGCATATATATATTTTCCGCAACCTCTAATTCATATCCATTTCCTGCTTTCTTTGCATATATACTCGGATTTAACTGTCCACCTTTCAGTGTTTTTTTATAAAACGCAATCCATGGTGTTAGTCCAGATTGATGTGCCATCATTTCTCTTAATCCAATATTGCTGTAGTTGGTTTCCTTTGTTAATTCTGGAATGTAATCTTTCAATTTTTTATCTAAACTGTATAAACCTTTGTATTGTAAATGCATCGCTAATAGCGTAGATCCCGCTATTTTAGAGATAGATGCAATGTCGTATACAGCTTCATTATTAATCTTGATACTGGAATCAAGATAGGTTTGTGCGCCAAAACTTTTTCGGTAAATAAATTGTCCCCTCACCGCAACAGCAATTTGACAGCCAGGATAAGCTCCGTCTTTAATACCTTTTAGGGCAATTTCATCAATTCTTTTTAATTTATTTGGATCAATACCGAGTTCTTCAGGAGTTCCAAATTTTAAACGCCCATTAGGAATAGTGACTAATCCATGCCCGGTTTTATATAGATGCCCGAGATCATGATCTAATCTTGCCTTGGTTCCAATCGCTCCAAATAGTAATTGCGCCGCTCTGTTTTGAGCCATCCAATGGTTTTCCCGTCCCCAAAGTATAGCCTTGCAATGTGAATGAAGATTGCTTTTAAAAATCTCTCCTTCTCCAAATATAATACTAATCTTCTCAAGGCCCTTTGGTAATTTTTCTAAAACAATATGCTGCTGTTTATTGATGGTAAGTGATTCTGTACTGTCAGCATGGAAGGAGATTAAACATAAATCAAATTGTCCAAGATGACTGTATATAGAATCTGGTATTTGCTCCGCATTGTGAAAGGTGAAATTAGTAGTCTGAGCAAATAATGATACCGTTGCTCTAAATTCTGAACTGTTGCCCCCAATACTTAAAAGTGCAATTTTTCGATCAAGCTTTCCTAAAGGAAATACTTGCGCATCATTTTTTAAGAGCACCAACTCTTTTTCAATAGCCAAAAATTGTTCTGTTGTAGATAGGTTCTGTGACTTCTTTAATGGCTCACTTAACCAATTTTTAGGCACTGGTGGATACGGCATATTCGGATTTCCCTTCCATTGCTGCATGCAAAAAGAAAATAATACAATACTCAGTATAAGATAGATAAAGGGTTTCTTTTTCATAGTGATAGTAATCTCCAACAAATCTAAATAAAAGTTATGGGCTATGTTATTTATTGAAGTTAAAAAACAACTTGCTAATGATTTATTCCTAAAAATAAGATAGTGTCATTTATACACTAATATAAGGTAAGTAAAAACTTTCAAAAAAACTAAATTTTTTCTCAACAGCCTATTTTCTTATTGTTCGTAAATAGTTGAGTCAAAATAGTCATAAATCCCTAACATGCCCTTAATTTTGCTCTAATATTATTGAGAATCTAAATTAGATAACATTATGGATTTAGTCGGAAAATTTGGTGAAAACGCAGATTTATCTGCTTCACTAGGAATGCATAATTTAGGCAGTCAATATTGGAATCTTTCCCCTGCTGAATTGGTTGAAGACTGCATACTTTGTGGTGAAGGAATGCTTACAGATACTGGAGCCCTTGCTATTGAGACAGGTGAGTTTACAGGCCGTTCTCCTAAAGATCGATTCATCGTTAGAGATGAGATTACCGAAAATGCTGTTTGGTGGGGCAATGTAAATATTGGTTTCACACCCGCGCAATTTGATGCTCTTTACAATCGTATGCTAGCGTACTTGAATGGTAAGGATGTATATGTGAGAGATGCTCAAGCATGTGCTGATGTTGATTTTCAAATGAATATTCGTGTTGTTACCGAATTGGCTTGGTCTAGCTTGTTTGCCTATAATATGTTCTTGCGTCCTGATGATGAGACCATTGAAACTTTCTTACCTGATTGGCATATTGTATGTATTCCTTCTTTTTTAGCAGATCCAAAGATTGATGGAACCCGTCAAGCTAATTTTGCAATTCTGAATTTTACTAAAAAAATAATTCTAATCGGTGGAACTGGATATACAGGTGAAATTAAAAAAGGAATTTTTTCTGCTTTGAATTTTATTTTACCTCATGATAAAGGGGTTTTATCAATGCATTGTTCAGCAAATATTGGAAAAGATGGTGATACTGCTATCTTTTTTGGTTTGTCAGGAACCGGTAAAACAACCCTTTCTTCAGATCCAAACCGTCAGTTAATAGGAGACGATGAGCATGGATGGAGCGAAAACACTGTCTTTAATTTTGAGGGTGGTTGTTATGCTAAAACAATTGACTTGTCAGCAGAAAAAGAACCACAGATTTATAACGCAATTAAATTTGGTGCTTTATTAGAAAATATAGGTTTTAAGGCAGAATCTTCAAGTCCTGATTATGCTGATGGTACCATAACTGAAAATACAAGGGTGTCCTACCCAATTCATTTTATTGATAATATTGTCGTTCCCTCTATTGGTGGCGCTCCAAAAAATATATTCTTTCTAACAGCAGATGCTTTTGGTGTACTTCCTCCAATTTCTCTTCTAACTAAAGAACAAGCCATGTATCATTTTATGTCTGGTTATACAGCGAAGGTAGCAGGAACTGAGGTTGGAATTACAGAACCAACTACTACTTTTTCAGCTGGATTTGGTGCTGCGTTTTTACCTTTACATCCCGCAAAGTACGCGAAATTGTTAGGTGATAAATTACATGGAACAGATATTAAAGTTTGGTTAATTAATACAGGTTGGTCCGGTGGTTCTTATGGAACTGGTTCTAGAATGAAATTATCTTACACTAGAGCAATGATTACTGCTGCTTTAACAGGTAAGTTAAATGATGTTTCTTACGAATCTATGCCTTTCTTTGACTTGTCTTTCCCTACTACTTGCGATAGCGTTCCTAGTGAATTATTGAATCCTCGGAATACTTGGTCAGACAAACATGCTTATGACGAAACAGCACAGAATTTGGCGCAAAAATTTGTGGCTAATTTTGAAAAATTTGCTGCTGAAACAAGCGCTGAGATATTGGCAGCAGCCCCTAAAGTTTTAGTTTAGTTCATCAATCAACACCCTAATAAATCAAGCTGCTTCGGCAGCTTTTTTTTTGCTCATTGCTTTACTAAAAATCGTTATTTTTGAATGATGGATTTTTTAGATCAATTAGAGGCAGAGGCCATTTATATTCTTAGAGAAACAGCTGCGCAGTTTCAAAATCCTGTGCTATTATTTAGCGGGGGAAAGGATAGTATTTGTTTGGTTCATCTCGCTAAAAAAGCATTCTTCCCTCACAAAATCCCTTTTCCTTTGCTTCATATCGACACGGGACATAATTTTCAGGAAGCATTGGATTATAGAGATGCCTTGGTTCAGGATTTAAATCTTAAATTATTTATACGCTTCGTTGCTGAGGATATGTCTTCCAATGGACTTGTGGATTTGGATCAAAAATTTCCTTCTAGAAATACCTTTCAAACCATTTCTTTATTAAAAGCGATTGAATTATATGAATTTGATGCTTGTATTGGTGGAGCACGCCGAGACGAAGAAAAAGCGCGCGCTAAAGAAAGAATTTTTTCTCATCGAAATCTTCAAGGTAAATGGCTCCCTGAATCCCAAGGACCTGAAGTTTGGCGTATTTTGAATGGTTCGATTTTGAAAGGTGAAAACATGAGGGTCTTTCCCTTGTCGAATTGGACTGAAATTGATGTTTGGCGCTATATCTTGCGTGAAAAAATAACGCTTCCCTCTTTGTATTTTGCACATTCGCGTCCCTGTTTCCAATTAAAAGATGGATCCTTGATGTGTGTGAATGAATTCGTGAAAGTTGACGATAAGGATGTAATTGAAACAAGAAAAGTAAGGTATCGGACGGTTGGAGACATGACTTGCACCGCTGCTATTGAAAGTGATGCGAATACAGTATCTGAAGTAATTGAAGAATTGATTCATGCTAAAATTTCTGAAAGAGGTGCTACACGAATCGACGACAGAATAAGTGATGCAGGAATGGAAGACCGTAAAAAGGAGGGTTATTTTTAATGGATATGGAAAATAAAAAATTGATTCGCCTCTTTACCGCCGGAAATGTTGATGATGGAAAAAGCACCCTCATTGGAAGACTGCTATTTGATTCTGGCGCTATTTCAACAGATATTCTATTGGGTTTAAGTGCATTGAAAAACAGTAGAACCTTACATGAAAACTTTGATCTTTCTTATCTTACAGATGGACTTCGTGCCGAAAGAGAACAGGGAATTACCATAGATGTTGCCTATAAATATTTTTCTACCGATTCCCATAAATATATTATCTCGGATACTCCTGGTCATCTTGAATATACCCGAAATATGTTTACAGGAGCCTCATTATGTGATATTGCAATTATCTTAATTGATGTAAATACAGGTATCACCGAACAAACCAAACGCCACAGCAAGATTGCAGCATTACTCCAAGTTTCCAAAGTAATTGTCGCCGTAAATAAAATGGATCTCATTCATTATAATGAAGATGTGTTTGATAAGATTTCCAGTGAATATTTATCCTTTGCTGAAGAAATAGGTCTTGTTGATGTGCGTTTGATTCCTCTCTCAGCCCTCAATGGTGAACAAGTAACCTTCGTAACGGGAAAAATGCCATGGTATCATGGCGGAACGCTCTTGGAACAAATCAGCAATTTCTCACCTACAGAAAAATTTAATGAATCTTCAAGTTTTCGTTTTCAAGTCCAACATGTTTTGCCCACTAAAGACTCAAATATATATTTAGGTGAGCTTACTGCTGGTAGTGTCGCTGTTGGACAAAAAATTCTAGTAGGTGCAGCTGAGATAAGTGTTACCATCGAGGAGATCATCAACAATTTTAATGACATTGATAAGGCCTACGCAGGAATGCCTATTGCGTTAAAATTAAAGGAGCATATTAATGTGAATAGAGGTTCTGTCTTTTATGACAAAGTCTTTCCGCCTAAGATCTCTAATAAAATTACAGCAACCTTATGCTGGATGTCTAAAAATAATGGTGTGACTGATCAGGAATATTTTCTTCAATTGGGCTCACTTAAAGTGATAGCTTGTATTAAAAAAATAAATGGACATCAGAAATCAAATGAAATTCAACTCAATGAAATAGTAGCGGTAGAAATTCAGACCAAAGAAATCATAGCATTTGACAACTATCTTTTTTCTAAAGAATTGGGGAGTTTTATTTTGATAGACCTATCAAATAATGCCACATTAGCGGCAGGAACTATTCAATAGTCAAAAAAAAAACCTCGGCTAACCGAGGTTAATATATCTTAACGCTTGTGTAGACCTTCGTCAGAAACCGAAAGTTTCTTTCTTCCTTTGCGGCGTCTAGACGCCAAAACTCTACGGCCATTCTTGCTAGCCATTCTACTGCGGAAACCGTGTTTGTTTCTTCTTTTTCTTACCGATGGTTGAAACGTTCTTTTCATCTTATATATCCTTAATGCTGTTCAAAATTAGGAATGCAAAGATAGGAATTTTTTGCACAAATCAAATTCTTTCTGTAAAAAAAAATAAAAAACTCAAATAAACCAATAGACAAGCTATTTTTGTATCAAATATTTGAAATGTTCGGATCGAAAAAAGAAAAAGTAAAGGCCCCAAAGATTAGTAAAAAAAGTATGGGTAGTGCCAAAGGTATTTTCAAATACCTCAAGCCTTATGGGATGATATATTTTATAGGTTGGTTGTTTTTAGTATTGTCAACTACCGCTGGATTGATCTTTCCTTATTTGATGGGAAAACTCCTAGGCACTAGCGCTAATCCATCGGCGGTTATGGATACCAAAAGCTTTTTGTCGCTAAATAATGTTTCTGAGGTAGCATTTGCGCTCTTTATTCTCTTTGGTGTGCAAGCTTTATTTTCTTTTTTCAGAGTAGTAATCTTTAATAATGTAACGGAGAATTCTCTTAGAGATTTAAGAAATGATGCCTTCTCTAAATTGGTTTTTATGCCAATGGACTTCTTTAATCAACATAAAGTTGGCGAGTTGACAAGTCGCGTTTCCTCTGATATTACCCAAATTCAAGAAACACTACGAACTACGATTGCAGAGTTTTTTAGACAAGTTGTTATTATTGTTGGTGGGATTGCATTCTTATTTTTCATTTCTTGGAAATTAGCCTTAATCATGTTGGGAACTGTTCCTGTAATGGCTTTAATTGCTGTTTTCTTTGGACGCTATATTCGTCGTCTAAGTAAGGAGGCTCAGAACTTTTCAGCAGATTCAAATGCGATTGTCGAAGAAGCTTTGACGGGTATTGCTAATGTAAAGGCCTTCACAAATGAACATTTTAATTTGAATCGCTTTCGAAAAAACACGCAAGAAATGCGCGATCTGAATGTACGAAGTGGTGTGTGGCGCGGTTTGTTCGTTTCTTTTATAATCTTCTGTCTATTTGGAGCAATAGTATTCATCGTTTGGCAAGGATTGTTAATGACGCAAGGTGCTCATCCAGAATTGAGCAAAGAAGGTTTCTATCAATTTGTGCTCTTTACGATTATGATGGGTGCGTCTGTTGGTTCTTTGCCAGATTTATACGCAAGTATTCAAAAATCAATCGGAGCTACAGAAAATTTGATGGAAATTATCCAAGGTAAAACAGAGGTGGAACTGCGTACTGGGGTTTCTAAATCTCATGTAAATGGTGAAATCTCCTTTAAAAATGTTGAATTCTCCTATCCACAACGAGCTGATTTATCAGTACTGAAATCAATAAATTTTAATGTTAAAAGAAATCAAACGCTTGCATTGGTTGGAGCCAGTGGTTCGGGAAAAACAACCATAACCAGCCTTTTACTTGGTTTTTATCAAGTTGATAAAGGTGACATTGAAGTGGATGGAATAAATATTAACGATTATGATCTGAATTTCTTGAGAGAGCAAATTGCGATTGTACCGCAAGAAGTATTATTGTTCTCCGGAACAATTCAAGAAAATATTCGCTTTGGAAAAATAAATGCAAGTGATGATGAGGTAGAAGCGGCAGCTAAAAAAGCAAATGCATGGGAATTTATCTCTACTTTTCCTGATACCATGCAAACTCAAGTAGGTGATCGTGGGATTCAATTGTCTGGTGGACAAAAACAACGCATCGCAATTGCTCGTGCTTTGTTAAAAAACCCTACGATTCTTATCCTAGATGAAGCAACATCTGCATTGGACTCTGAATCAGAAAAATTAGTGCAAGATGCTTTGAGTACTTTAATGGAAGGAAGGACTTCTCTTGTAATTGCACATCGTCTTTCCACTATTCGTAAAGCGGATAAAATTTTAGTATTGCAACAAGGACAAATAGAAGAAGAAGGTACTCATCAAGTCTTGATGGATAAGAAAGGGGTATATGCTAATTTGGTTAGTTTGCAGTTATTGGATGTTTAAAGTGTAAATTTGTAAATGCAAATCGAAGAAATTTCTAGGACTGATTCTAATTGTTTTTCGGACATTGAACTTTCCTTGTCTGAGAATCAAAATCAATTAGAGGGTTTTCTCAATAGAACTTTTGATTTAGAAAATTTTGAAGCACAAATTATTGAAAAATCGAATGCCTTCTCTCCTAAGCAAAGAAGCATTTTGTGCGATAGTTTGAAATTACAATACGCCGGTTCATTAACTCCTTCGGTTCAAGATGCACTTAAAAAATTAGAATTACACAATACCTTCACCCTTACAACAGGACATCAATTAAGCTTGATGACAGGCCCCTTGTATTTCATTGTTAAAATATTGCATGTTATTAAACAAGCAGAAGCACTTTCCATAAAATTTCCAGCATATAATTTTGTCCCTGTTTATTGGATGGCCTCTGAAGATCATGATTTTGAGGAAATTCAATCGATTTCTTTGTTTAATCAATTGCTCACTTGGGAAAGTGACGCAAAAGGAGCAGTGGGTAGATTTCCACTTGATGGCTTGTCAAAAGTGAAAGAACAAATTGCTTCTTTTTTCCAAAATCACCCCGATTCGGATGTTTTTAAAGCACTCGATTCATTGAATGCACCAACTTATGGAAAAGCTTTCTTTAATTTGATTCATTGGCTGTTTGGGGATAAAGGATTGGTAATTCTGGATGGAGATCAAAAGGTTTTTAAACAATCCTTTAGCCCATTCATGCAACAGGAGATTGAAAGCTCTTTTTCTTTCCATGCTGTTCAAGAAACTACTCTAGAATTGGAGGAAATTGGGGTTAAACCTCAAGTGTTTCCAAGAGAAATTAATTTATTTTATCTTCAGAATAATTCAAGAGAAAGAATTATCCCTGAACAAGATGGATTTAAATTGGGTAACAACTTGCTTTCAAAAGAGCAAATTTTGAAAATGTTGGAGGAAAATCCCGAATCTTTTTCTCCAAATGTAATTTTAAGGCCTTTATATCAAGAAGTATTACTTCCTAATCTTTGTTATGTTGGTGGAGTGGGTGAATTAAAATATTGGTTGCAACTTAAAAGAGTTTTTGAAGTGGCATCCATTCCTTTCCCCATGATTCAAACTCGATCTAGTGTTCTATTTATTGATGCGCCTAGCCATTTAAAAATGCAAAACTTAGGTTTAGACAGTTTGGATTTCTTTGAGGATAAAAAGAACATTATCTCCAAATACCTTCAAAAAAATGAGGCGGAATCGATTGATTATAATGCTCTAAATCTTGGTTTCGAGAATTTAAAAAACCAAATTATTGAAAAGGCAATTGAGATAGATCCTCAACTTAAGTCTTCTACTGCAGCAGAACTTGTTCGTATGGAGAAATCATTTATTGCTGCTGTTAACAGTATGGATCGTGCCGTTAAAACAAAGCATGATAAAGCACTTAAACAAATTGATCAGCTTAAAGAAAAACTATTTCCAAAAGGTAAATTACAAGAACGATCCTTAAATTTGCTTCAAATATGTCCAGAAGGGGATCTTAAAAATAAGATTGATATGATTTATCAAGCCATTAATCCTTTTTCTTCTACTATTAAAATAATAATTGAAACCAAATGAATAAGCAAAACAACATCCGAGAAGTCCTGTCAAAACATCAAGTGATTCCAGTAGTTACCTTTAATACTCTTGCAGAGGTTGGACCAAAAATTGAAATGCTGCTTTCAAGAAATGTTAGTTGTATCGAAATTACACTTAGAACAGCGATTGCTTATGACGCTATTAAAAAAGTAATTGATTTATATGGTGATCAAATGGATGTTGGAATGGGTACCGTTGTTTTAAAAGAACATATTGATGCTGCAGTTGATTTAGGGATTGATTTTATGGTAAGTCCTGGACTCAACATTGGCTTAGCAGATGATTTGGAAAAGAGTGGAATTGCTTTTATCCCTGGAGTTGCTACTCCAAGTGATATTATCTCTGGTTTGCAATTTGGATGGGATACTTTTAAATTTTTCCCAGCGCATTTGTTTGGTGGCCTAGAAGCTGTAAAAACTTATGGTCAGGTTTTTCCGAATCTAAAGTTTTGTCCGACAGGCGGAATAACTGAAGAAACACATAAAGATTATTTAGCCTTAAATAATGTAATTTCTGTTGGAGGTTCTTGGATTAAATAATTTCTATAAGCCAAAGATTACTTTTTCCCTTGTCCAATTGGGAATTGCCCCCCGAATACGACATTATATTGTCCCCAAAAGAAATGCTGTGATGCTCTGTCCTCAATATGCATGGTTGTTCTAATGTCTGGCATATGAATAAACCCTCCTTTCAATTCACCTTGAATGAAAAAATATTTAAAAAAGCTCAGGTGTAAGGCACTTACAATTCCAAATCCGTATCCAGAGAAATGAAATTGATCGTAGCGTGGATTGTTTAGTAAAGTAGTATTAGTTCTAGGCAATAGGCCGCCAATTCCAAACCCTTCGTTAACACTAACTTGAAATTTTTTCCTATGAAATAAAATATCTGAACGCCGCAATTCTGTATTAATGTAGTTGAGCCCATCTGTATGCTCAAATAATAAAAAGTTGGGCGCTATCGTAAAGGCTTGATTGGAGTAGACCCCATCGTAGCTCGTACCACTATTATTTATGTAACCATCAATATGAGATTCTTGATTGACAACCATCACATATTTCATATGATCAACACCAAGAGAAATTTCATAATGATCCTTGAAATAATATCCTAAACGAAAATTGTATTGTGGTATGGTTAATTTCACTGGACTAAAATAAATTTTAGGATCAAAGGCCGATTGTCTATCAGTGGCTACTACTTTTGACAAAGTGAAATCATAATCAGTTCCTTGAAATCGAATATTTGACTTGGTGTAAGCGTCTCTGTTCCATCCCCAATAGAAATAAAACCCTCCCTTTTGATTGGGCGCTAAAAATTGGTTTGATTTTTGACTATTCACTTGACCAATCGCTGATAGGTTAGTAAATACTAGTAATGAAAAAATAATTGCTTTCATATGCTGATTTGCAGGTTGACGCGAAATTAATGATTTATGTTGAATAGTATTGTTGCGTAGATGTCGCCATTACAAAAAAATTATCCTTACATTTAGTGAGAATTAAATAAGTCTTTATGTTTAGTAAATTTATTTTCCCTTGCTTTTTCTTTATTTCTTGTTGTGCTTCTGCTCAATCAGTGGTTGATCTAGGTGCAACAGAGATTAAATTAATTCTTTCAGCCCATAATCAAGAACGCAAGCTCGTGGGTTCACCAAATTTAATTTGGAATTCAGTATTAGCAGATCACGCTCAAGAATGGGCAGTGAAATTAGCTGAGGAGGACAACGGTCTTGTTCATCGACCAAGCGGAGATGATCCTTATGGAGAAAATATCGCTTTTTTTTCCGGGCATGCATTCGATGCAGCTTATCCAGTTGAACTTTGGAATGAAGAGAAATCTGATTATCGTTATTCTGCCATTTCATATTCTAATTTTAGTGCTATTGGTCACTACACACAAGTGATTTGGAAAAATACAACTCAAGTAGGTTGCGGTTGTGCAAAAAGTGAAAGTGGGGCTTATTTTTTTGTTTGTAATTATGACCCCTCTGGTAATTATATCGGTGAATATCCATACTAATGAAAGCAAATTTAATTTTCTTAATCTTAATACTAATTGTAACGGCTTGTTCAAGTAGTAAATCTTGTAATTGCGCCCAAAATAAGGTGCGCCAAAACATTAATTTAACAAAATAATTTATGAATAATATAATAATTTATCTTCCTTTTGCGCTCATCGCAATTGTTGTGTACAGCTCTTTACTCACCGTTACACAAGGAAGTGTCGCTGTGATAACGCTTTTCGGAAAGTATAGAAGAATCTTACATCCAGGTCTTCGCATGAAGATTCCAATCTTAGAAAAAGTGTACAAGCATATTTCAATTCAAAATCAAAGTATTGAAATGGAATTTCAAGCAGTGACTATCGATCAAGCTAATGTATATTTCAAAAGTATGTTGCTCTACAGTGTAATGGATGAGCAAGAAGAAACGATTAAAAAAGTGGCTTTTAAATTTATCAGTCAAAAGGACTTAATGCAAGCACTCATTCGAACCATTGAAGGCTCAATTCGCGCTTATGTTGCAAGTCAAAAGCAATCAGAAATTTTAGGCTTGAGAAATGAGTTGGTGGATAGTGTAAAGAATCAAATTGACCATACGCTGGAAACTTGGGGTTATCATCTTCTTGATTTACAAATCAATGATATAACATTTGATCAAGCAATTATAGAAAGTATGAGCAAGGTAGTTGCCTCCAACAATCTGAAGGCAGCTGCCGAGAATGAGGGACAAGCTTTGCTGATTACAAAAACAAAAGCAGCAGAAGCTGATGGTAATGCCATAAAAATCGCAGCACTCGCTGAGAAGGAAGCTGCAATGCTTCGTGGACAAGGAGTTGCCTTGTTTAGACAAGAAGTTGCTAAAGGTATGTCTGAAGCTGCTGAACAAATGCAACAAGCTAATCTAGATACCAATGTGATTCTTTTTTCCATGTGGACAGAAGCAATCAAAAACTTTGCAGAATACGGTAAAGGAAATACTATTTTTCTCGATGGAAGTGCGGAAGGGATGCAAAGAACTATGAAGCAAATTCAATCTATGTTGACTAAAGAAAAGTAAAACTGATCACTGCATAAGTAGTTTGTCAAAGTTCCTATTCATTTTGAATAGGAACTTTTTTTTGACTTTTATTTTAAATAAATTAACATTTATTTGTATGTTTTAAACAAGTGTTTAAATAAAGTAGCTACCTTTGCATCGAAATTGCAAAAATGATAGATTGTTCCTCTTCCGAAGATAAAATAAAAGATGCTGCTAAGCGGGTCTTTATCCTAAAGGGATTCTCAGGTTGTACTTCTCGTGAAATAGCGCGTGAGTCAGGCATGAATGTAGCATTAGTGAATTATTATTTTCGTTCTAAAGACAAATTATTTCAAATTATTTTCCAGGCAGTACTCGAAGAATTTATGCTATCGATGTATTCTGTTTTTTCGTCAGATGCTTCATTGAAGGACAAAATCAGAATCTTGATTGAAAGAGAATATGATTTCATTTCTAAAAATCCTGAAATTCCAGGCTTTATCATCAATGAATTGTCGAGAGAAAACAAGGAGTCTTCTGAGGTGGTAGAATTGCTGAACAAAATTTCAGCCTCTGGTGTTATGAAGCAAGCAGAAGCAGCGCAACAAATAGGTGAAATGAGAAAAATTGATATTATTGGCATTTCCTTACTAGTCACATCCAACTGCCAGTATCCTTTTATAGCGAAGTCGCTGCTTCAAAAAATGCACGGTTTATCAGATAAAGATTATTTCGAATATCTGGAAACTCACAAAAAAAATGTCACTGAAATGATTTTAACTTTTTTATTTCCCAATCCAACTGTAAATTAATTACCATGAAAATATACTTATTTTTAATCTTCTCAATTCTTAGTATTGCTGCTATTCAGGCACAAACTCTGGATCTAGCGACTTGTTTTAAAATGGCGGACTCTGCGAACATTACGCTTAGAAATTCGCGTTTAGATATTGAAATCAATCAGAAACAGAAAAATGCTTATTTAGCATCTCGTTATCCTAAAATTACTGCGACAGGTGATTACAAGTATAATGCAATTATCCCGGGACAAGTAGTTCCAGCCGCGTTTTTTGGCGGTGCTCCTGGTACTTACACTACAGTACAATTTGGGGTTCCTTATAATTTAAGCAATACGGTTCAATTGACTCAAATTCTATACAATCCACTAGTTAATTATGGCTTATCTGCTTTGGATATTAATCAAAAAATTGTTGAAATTCAAAATCAATTAAGTACTCAAGAAGTGCGTCAACAGGTTGCTAGTACCTTCTTTAATTTGCAAGCGGTAGGTCGTCAAATTTTATTCGTTGAAGGAAATATTTCCAATATGGATAAATTAATTGCTAATCTTGAAAAGACATATGAGCAAGGTTTAGTCATTGGAACGGATGTAGATAAATTAAAGATAAGTCGCTTAAGTCTATTGAACAATCAGCAATCCTTGAACGCTACTAAATTTCAATTGGAAAGTCTTTTGCGCATTTTAATTGGTTTAAAAAATGACGCTCCTATTTCTTTACTTTCTGATGAAATGATTGAAAAGTCTATTTTAATCGATAAAACAAACATTTCACGACCGGAATTATTATTGATTCAATCTCAACAAGAAATGAATATAGAGGAGAGAAAAGGTACTAGTATGTCTTACCTTCCAAATTTGACCTTCTATGGATCTTATAATTATACCTATAACATGAAACCTGCTGATGATTTTCGTAAGGGAATTAATTCAGCATTTATAGGTTTGCGATTAGATTGGACTTTGTTTGACGGTTTTGAGAAATATAACAAACAAAAAATGAATTTAATGAATAAGGATAAGTTGAACAATCAACTTGATTTAACTACACAACAGTTAAACCTTCAAACTGAAAATGCTAAAAATCAAATCGAAATTCAAACCAGTTCATTGAATATCGCTAAGGAACAATTGGTTCTAGCTACACGGGTATACAATCAATCTACTGCTCAATATAATTTGGGAACTATTAGTACCAATGAGTTAATTCAAGCGGATAATGGTTTGCAACAAGCACAAACAAATGTTATTGCTACCTATATTCAATTGCGTCAGGCAGAATTGACATTTTTAAGATCAATAGGAAATATTAAATAATAGTTAAAAATATAGTAATGAATAAAAAAGTAATTGTAGTTGGTATCATCGCCATAGGTTTTGTGGGTTTAATTGTCGCAAAATTATTTTCAAATAAAGACGCAGTCGAAAAAAAAATATTCATTAATGATGTGAATGAGCCCATTTTAGTGGAGTCCATTCAGCCTTCAATGCATACTTTCCAAAGTGAATTTTCTTATCTAGGAACCTTTGAACCCAATAGACAAAATATAATTGGTGCCGAAGGTCAGGGCCGAATAGTATCCTTAAATGTACAAGAGGGTGACAGAATAGCGCAAGGGGGTGTAATTGCCAAATTAGATGATGAAATGCTTCAACTTCAAATTGATAATTTAGAGGTAAGTATTGAAGGTCAAAAAAATGATGATAATCGTTACACGGCTCTTTCAAAAGATGCTGCTATCCCTGCAGTTCAAGCTGAGAAAACAAAATTGGGTTTGAAATCTTCTGAAATTCAGAAAAAACAATTGCAAAAACAATTAAGAGGAACAATTCTGAAAGCGCCCTTCTCTGGAGTAGTCACTAAAAAATTAGTGGATTTAGGTTCCGTAATAGGTATGGGATCGCCGGTTGTTGAAATTACAGATGTTTCTTCACTAAAATTAACGGTTAATGTTCCTGAGCGTGACATCATGAAATTCAGCATGAATCAATTGGTTAATGTTTCTATAGATGTTTATCCTGGTGAAATGTTTCAAGGTAAAGTGAGTCTTATCGGAATTCAAGCTGATAAAACCCACAATTTTAAAGTTCAAGTTTTGGTAAATAATGCCAAAGGAATTTTAAGAGCCGGCATGTATGGCACTTCTAGTTTGGTTAATTCAAGCAGTATCTCTGCGTTTTCAATTCCTAGAAAAGCTTTGGTTGGATCTACCAAACAACCCAAGGTTTATGTGATAAAAAATGGCAAAGCGGTATTGGTTTCCTTCAATGCAGGAACTGCGGATGGTGAATTTATCGAAGTAGTAAGTGGTTTGTCTAAAAACGATAAAATCGTTATCAAAGGACAGGTGAATTTAACGAATAATGCTCCGGTAAAAACGAATAAATAAGAATAAGACCATGACTTTAACAGAATTATCGATTAAAAGACCTTCGTTTATAATTGTTGTATTTACAATTTTAATCGGTGGTGGAATGCTTTGCTATAATCAATTGAGCTACGAGTTATTACCTGATTTCTCTCCGCCTTTAATTATGGTTACGACTACTTATCCTGGTGCTTCTCCAGCTACAGTTGAAAGTCAAGTTGCCAAACCTTTAGAAGATGCCCTTAGTGGTTTAGAAAATATTAATGAGGTTACTGCTTTTTCTTTGGACAACGCTTGTATTGTCTTACTTGAATTTAAGGCTTCCGCCAATATGGATGAATCTGTTCAAGATGCTCAACGAAAAATAAATAACATTCAAAATTCACTACCAGAAGGAGCGCAAACACCAATTCTTTCAAAAATTGAACCGAATGCTTCTCCAGTACTTCAAGTAAGTGCCGTCGCCAAAAATATGTCCGATCGAGACTTTATGGTATTGATGGAAGATCAGATTTTACCTCAAATTAAACAAACAAAAGGGGTTTCTGAAGTGCAAGTGATTGGTGGTGAAAAGCGTCAATTCAGGGTTAATGTAAATAAAGAAAAATTAAAAGCTTATGGCTTTTCCTTAGCCAATATCAATCAGGCAATTTCTGCCGCTAATGTTGAATTTCCTACAGGAAAATTGAAGAATGATGCCAGTCAAATGACCGTTCGTTTATCGGGAAAATTGTCAAGTATTGAGGACTTGGAAAATCTTATTATTGTCTCTAATGCTGCTTCAACTGTCAAATTGCGCGATGTTGCAGAAATTGTTGATGGCTCCAATGACCAAATCGCAATCAGTCGCTTAAACGGACAAAATGGTATCGGTCTTCGCATTAAAAAACAAAGCGATGCCAATGCTGTAGATATGTCGAATGTTACAAAAGAGCGTTTTAAAATAATTGAGGAAAAATATAAGAAGGAAGGGATCCATTTTACCGTTGCAACCGACACCTCGATTCCAACCATTGAATCTGTTGATGCGGTTCTCCATGACCTAGGATTAGCCATCGTTTTAGTCGCTATTGTGATGTTATTATTCCTACATACTTTGCGCAATGCAGTTATCGTATTGGTGGCAATTCCCGCTTCCTTGATTTCTACTTTCATCGCTATGTATATGCTGGGTTATACACTCAACTTAATGACACTCCTTGCTATGTCGCTCGTAATTGGAATCTTGGTTGATGATTCAATTGTTGTCCTTGAAAATATTTATCGCCATTTGCAAATGGGTAAAAATAGGAGACAAGCCGCTTTGGATGGTCGAAATGAAATCGGGTTTACCGCCTTAGCGATAACTCTTGTTGATGTTGTTGTATTTTCACCAGTGGTATTTATTGAAGGTACTATTTCTGATATTCTTAAACAGTTTTCAATTGTTGTGGTTGTTTCAACATTAATGTCACTATTTGTTTGTTTCACCTTGACTCCCTGGTTGGCTTCTAGGTTAGCCAAAGAAATAAAATTAAATCCCAAAAATTGGTTCCATGCATTTTTGTTATGGTTTGAAAGACGCGTTGCTATCTTCACTTCCTCTTATGTGCAATTGGTTGCATGGTCTCTTAAGCATAAATTAATAATGTTCTCTGCTGTAGCTGTAATATTTATCTCCAGTATGGCAACTATGGGCTTAGGTATCGTTGGACAAGAATTTGTTGCTCAAGGGGATCAAGGAAAATTTGTAATTAAATTGAAATTTGATAAGAGTACCACCTTTGAAGAGAATAATGCGATTACACTTCAAATTGAAAAAATGATTCTTGCACAAAAAGATCGTGTTGCAATTGTTTTTGCTAATGTTGGTGGTCCTAGCTCTGGAATGGGCGCTGCTTCTTTTGGATCAGAAAATAAATCTGAATTAACGGTTAAATTAATCAAGGATAAACAAAAGGAAATCCCTACCATTCCTTATATGAATGCAATTCGCAAGAAAATTGAAGATAAATATCCAGGAATTGAGGTCAAGGCAATCAACATAGGAATGGTTGAATCTGAAGAGGCTCCCATTGAAATCTTCCTTTCTTCTGATGATCATGAACTGCTAATGAAGGAGGCAAAACGCTTAAAGACTATGCTGTTGGAAACTAAGGGCGCCAAAGACCCAACAATCTCAACAGATGATGTTACTCCAGAAGTTCATATTGAATTGGATCGAGAGAAGATGGGCCAACTTGGACTTCCAATTGCTTTGGTAGGTTTGCAACTTCAAAATGCTTTAACCGGAAATGATGATGCTCAATACGATGACAAAGGCCAAGAATACGACATCAATGTAATGATGGATAAGTTCGATCGCAAAAATGTAGAGGATTTAGAGAAAATGACCTTCACTAATAATGAAGGCAAACAAGTTTCTTTGACTGAATTTGCAGATCTTTCTGTTGAAAATGGAGAAGGATCTTTGGAACGCAAAAATAGAATTTCCAATACTACCATTAGATGTTATGTACAAGGCACTGCCTCCGGAAATGTTTCTAAGGATATTGAAACTTATTTGAAAAAAGCTCCCTTAGATGAAAATGTAAGAATGCTTTGGGGTGGTGAGGTTAAACGCCAAAAAGAATCGGTTGGAGCTCTAGGAACAGCTATGGGAATTGGTTTGATTTTGGTGTATTTAATTATGGTGGTCTTGTATGATAGTTATATTTACCCTTTCGTTGTATTATTCTCGATCTTAGTTGCATTGGTAGGTGCTATTCTTGCATTGAATCTAACTTCTTCCAGTATGGGAATCTTTACCATGCTCGGAATGCTCATGCTGCTGGGACTAGTAGCCAAAAATGCCATTTTAATTGTCGATTTTACCAATCAACTGAAGAAGGAGGGCATGTCTACTTACAATGCCTTACTCAAGTCTGTTAGTGAACGAATGCGTCCGATTTTGATGACTACTATATCCATGGTAATTGGTATGATTCCAATTGCAATTGCTACCGGTTCTGGTGCTGAATGGAAAAATGGTTTGGCATGGGTACTTATTGGTGGATTAACAAGTTCTATGTTCTTAACAATCATCGTTGTTCCAATGATGTATTATGTAGTAGATCGTATTAAAGATCGATTCGCAGCAAGAGCTGAAAAATTATTAGCGACGATTGAAGATTAAAGATTGTGTGATGCTGATATAAGTATAAATGCTATTTTGATGATTTCAATTTACTCTTAAATTAATCTCACTATATTTGGCAATCAAAAAAAAGGAGTTGTGATGAGGATTGGATCTGATTTTGAAAAAATAAAGTTTGATTTTTTAGGATTTCATTTGATGGAACCAAATGCTTTTATTGGTGATGTAATTTTGTTTTTAATTGCGTTATTTTTAGCTTCCAAGATAGGGAAATATAAAAGTGGATCAGACTTTTCCATAAATTTTAGGAATTTTTTAATTCTATATAGTCTCAGCTTTTTTATGGGTGGTTTAGGACATTTACTCTTTAATTATTGGGCAATTCCAGGAAAATATGCGAGTTGGTTCGGCGTTTTTTTTGTTGCATTTTTTGTCGAAAAGGCAATGATTTCTTTGCATCCAAATCAAAAAACACAAGGCTTACTAAATAAGATTTCAATGTTTAAGTTCATCAGCATGATATTGCTGGAGATTCTATTGCTTATTTATGTTGATATCTCTAACGACCCTTCTATTGGACTTGTTTTCCCTGCAATAAATTCTACTATTGGATTAGGATTTTCTCTTGGTGTATTAGGATTTTATTATCACAAAAAAATTCATGAATCATTCAAATATTTGTGGATGAGCACCCTTGTTGCATTGCCTTCTTTGCTATTTCAGGGTCTTAAAATTAATATCCATCCTTGGTTTGATAGAAATGATTTTAGTCATTTTCTCTTGGCAATTTCACTTTTATTTTATTGGAAATTTATTGATGCATATTATCGTAAAGCAATAAGTCTAGTAATCAACTAATCCCACCAAGATTCCTGTTGCGGCGCTTCCAAAAGGTTGTTGACAGATCCTATTAGAGGGACAATAGTTTTAAAATTTTTATTCTTGTTTTATCAAAGTTTAACTACTCATGATGCTATTCAACTACAGTTAGGATTGCAGTTATTGGGCCTTGTTGCACACCATCTCGAGTATAAAAAACTTCTATTGCTACCTTTTTTCCGCTCCGAATTTCACTAATAACGGATGGGTCAATAGTATTTCCAGTATTTCTTACTTCATATTCATTAATAATAATTCCTGAACCAGAAACTGAAATTTCAGCGCCAATACATGGATTATATTCACCTAAACTTAGATTTATTGTCATTCCTCGAGATTTGGATATTGTAGTGTTGGTAATTTGAGGCAATGGAAATGGCCTAACATTGTATATATAACTTCCACAATTGACAGACCGCCCATTTTTATCCTTTCCTGTAAGAGTAATAGAAACTGATTTTTCACCTGAATCAACTGTGACATAGTATCCTGAATGATCTATACCATTTTTGTCTTTCCAAGACGATTTTGTTGCGGTGCCACCTGAAACATTGATACTATTTGATTTCATGTCGGGACAGACCACCTCTACCTTATTTTGATATCCTGTAAATAAAACCGCAAATTCACCACAACTTAACTTTAGGTTACATTGTGCAATAGCGAGTAAATTAAAGCTTAAGAAAGCTAAACTGATTATTTTTTTCATAAGAAATAAATTAAAAGATAATAAATGGAGGAATTGCAAAGATCTTAAGTCCCTTTCTAGGTTTAATCCCTGACCTAGCAATTGGTTACTTTATTAATTTTAGGCATTTCAATTAACCAAAATTAATACTTTGAAAAGTTGTAACTTTGCTGCCTAAAATAGTTATTGAAGCTGTGAAATTATTTCGTTTTTCTTTAAAAATAATTACTGCAATTGGATTGATTTCCCTTTTCAATAATAGCTTGTGCGCACAAACTGATGTTGAAATTGAATTTGATGATTCTCTTGTGGTGGATACGGTCAGCATTCCTGCTAAAGTTTCGATTTCATTAGCTCCCTTTGTATTGATTCATCCAGATACCATTCAATTGGGTGAGCATGATCAATTGGTTTGTGATTCTTATTGCGCTTCTGGTATGCCTGCTTTATATGATGCTTTGCATTCTTTTAATTCGCGCAGAATGGATAAGTTCGGCGGATATATCAATTCAAAAATCAACAAAGGGCTGGAAGATATCCGCAAAAAAGGATTTAAATCTGATGTAAAAAAACTCTACATTCAAATAGACCCTCTTACTTTAACGGTTCATTGGATTGCCGTTGTTGGACCAAGTACAGATGGGAAATGTTATGTTCGTTTTGATAGTCGTGGTTCTGCGGGTGGGGGAGTGCCCGCTGTTGAGAAACAATTGAATACCATGCACAGCTTATATCCAACACTTACTGCAACAAAGCTGCTTGAATTTAATGAAAATGTGGTCAAATGTTACGATTGGAATGGGACCCAACTCAATTCGTATTGTAGCGCTGTTAATATTCGCCAGCATTTTTATAAATATTATGATACTCAAATAGATACTGCAATTTCATTGGAAGAATATACCATACGCTATCCTTGTAATACAGAAGGTGCAAGTTTGCCTGGAGTTAAAAAAGTATTTGTGAAACCTCAACGCAAATACAAGGTTAAATCTGGAGACAGTTTAATCAGAATTGCTAACAAGTACCATACAACAGTCGCAAAAATCAAGAAAGCGAATGGTTTGCGTTCTGACATGATCAGAATTGGACAAGTATTGAAAATTCCTTAATGTTCTTTGCGGTAGATAATTATTTCGTAAAGTTTCTTCTGGCAGATAGAATTTAAAGACGCAGTGCTAAACCAAGAGATGCTCTTCCGGATATTTTCTTATCTGAATTCATTGTTGCTTGCTGGTTGATTTGAATTTTCCAGTTTTTGGGTCCAAGACAGAGGCCTAAGCTAACAGAAGGATTAATTTGATAGCTTGGTGAACCATAGGAAGTAATTAAATTTGCACCAAGTCCGAAGGATAACCATTCGCGAATTAAGGTTGTTAGTTCAGCATCGTAAAATTGAATAGCTTGCGTTGCGTTGGAATCTAATGAATTTGTCAGCATGCGATTTGCTTGATTTGCCCTAAGGGTAATTCCAATCGAATTCCTTCGGTAAGATTCCCCAAAATTAAATCCAATCATGGATTCTGCTCCAAAACTTAAAAAGGAAGGATCAAACTTTCCAAATTGGCCATCTCTTATGCTTGTATAAAAGGTGTTTAATCCAATTTTAAAAGTTAAAGCATGGAACTCATCTGCATTGTATTTACTTTTTTTAACCGTAGTCCTTCGATCAGATAAAATATTGTACTCATAACTTAACTTGTTGTACTGTGTTTCTTTGTCATTTTTTTGCTGCTGTATAGTATTTACCGAATTGCTTAAATTAGTTCTTGCGCTTTCCAATTGATAGTTTTCATTTTTAAGGGTTGATATTTCACGGTTTAATTTGTTAATCGTCCCTTCTTTTTCTGAAACTACTGAATTTAATTGTGCAACTTTATTTTTTAAGTTTGTTAATTCGTCTTCATTGACTTTTTCAATATTGTTTATTACTTTGGTGCCTCCGCAAGTAGTTTTAGGAGCATCAGTCTTTATTATTGGTGTATCCATTTTAAGAGTTGGCTTAGATGAATAATCAATTTCTTTACCAAACCAAACTACTGCGTATCCATTACTAATTCCAATGCCAATTGCATTCCAATTACTATTGGCCCAAATCCCCTGGTTTATAATTACGGCATTATGTCCAGGACTTCCTTTCCAACCATTTAATGCACTTTCAGCTGTAACTGAAGCTCCATAAGCTCCATGCGCTATTTCATAACCATTGCCTTGATAACTAGTTAACTCTCTTGGTTTATTCCACATACAAGATGCTTTTGCATGATCATCAGTATAACAGCAAGATGTCCATGTCCCATTTGAGGACCAACTATGCATATTACATGAGTTATTTTCTAACTTACTTGCTTGCAAATCTTTAACATGAGTTTGTGCTACAAAAGTGAGAGATCCAGACAATGGTATACTAGCAAGTCCCTTCATTCTTCGGTACTCCATTATCTCATTATATAGTTTTTGCTCTTCCGAACTAATACTTTGTGCAAAGACAATATTTTGGGATATAAAAATAAAGAGGATTAAAAATAGTCTGTGTTTCATTATCTTAAACTTTTTTATTGATGAATGAAGGGTATTCTATACGACCCTATTGTAATATGATAGACACCTATTTTAGGGTTAATAATTATTGTTTAGTTTTTAAAAATAGATTCGTTATTAAGTTGACAATCTTAAATGCTTCTATTTAAATCAAATATAATAAAATATAGGCAGATTAACAATCGCAATTTCCTTATCCAAATAAACAAAAAGTGCCAATTCGTGTTTAATATCTGTAGTTTGAAATTACAGTTAAATGGAACAAGAAGACATAGATCGTATTATAGAAATGGCCTGGGAAGACAGAACGCCTTTTGAAGCTATTTTGGTGCAATTTGGTCAAACAGAAACACAGGTTATTGCATTGATGCGCAAGGAATTAAAACGCAGTAGTTTTATTCTATGGCGCGATCGTGTTAATAGTGGTGTAAGTTTAAAACATGCTAAAAAACGAAATCCCGAAATTGACCGCTTTAAATGTTCTCGTCAAACAAATATTTCGATGAACAAAATCAGTAAGCGATAAATGAATTTTCCCACCAAATACAGTGAAATTCTTGAGCGAATTCAGGAGATAGATCCTGTAAAGTATGGTCAGACTCGAAATTACTTGAATGGAGCGGTTACCTACCTTTCTCCTTATATTTCAAGAGGTGTGATCAGCACCAAGTTGGTCTTAGATACCGTTCTTGCGAAAGGCTATCCATTAGAGGAAATTGAAAGTTTTGTCAAAGAATTGTCCTGGCGTGATTATTTTCAGCGCTTGGGACAAGTTCGAAATTTAGATAATGAAATTAAATTCCCTCAATCAGAAGTAGAAAATTTGCAGATACCTATTTCTGTGATCCATGCTGAAACAGGAATTCATGTGATAGATCATGCGATTCAAGATTTGTACGCAAACGGTTATATGCACAATCATATGCGCATGTACACCGCAGCACTCGTGACCAATATTGGAAAATCTCATTGGTTATTGCCGTCAAAATGGATGTATTTTCATTTGTTAGATGGCGACTGGGCAAGTAATCGTTGTAGTTGGCAATGGGTTTGTGGAGCAAATAGCAACAAGAAGTATTTTGCAAATCAAGAGAATATTAATCGCTTCACTTCCACACAACAACAAGGTACAGTTCTAGATCTTCCTTACGAATCCTTGCCGCCTAAAAAGATTCCGAAGGAATTAATAGAAACGAGTCAAATGAATCTAGAAACCGAGCTTCCAAATCCGGTCGAAATTCAATCAAACTCATCTTTACCAACATTCGTTTACAATTATTACAACCTAGATCCCAATTGGCATAAAGATGAGGTAGGTAATCGTATTTTATTGCTAGACCCTTCCTTTTTTGCGGAACATCCTGTCAGTTCTAATTGCATCAATTTTATGTTTGAACTTGGAAAGAATATTGAAAACTTGCAGATTTTCGTTGGGACTTTTTCAGAATTGAAAGAGAAGTATTTATTGAACCAAATGCATTTTAAAGAACATCCATTAAATCATGGATATGTTGGAGTAGAGGAGCCTCGAGATTGGATCTCAATAGCAGTAACAGGATATTACCCGTCTTTCTTTGCTTATTGGAAATTATTGAATAAAGAACTTATTGCCAAACAGATATCCAAATGATTAGTGATTCCATTTATTTTGGGCAATTCAACTTTTTTACAGCGACATGGGCCATCTCATTGGATGTTGTGAAGAAAGTAAATAAACTATTGAAATGACAGAGCAAGTTGTAGATAAACCTGAAATTGTTGTTGTTTGGTTCAAACGAGACCTGCGTTTTACCGATCACGAGGCTTTATTTCGTGCTCAAAATCAGTCGCTGCCTATCCTTTTAATTTATTGCTTTGAACCCTCTGTTATGCAATATCACGATAGTGATGTGCGTCATTGGCGTTTTGTCCATCAGTCTTTAAGAGATATGAATGAAAAACTTCAAGAACTACATGCTCAGATCTATTTATTCCATTCAGAAGCACTTTCCTTGTTGAACGAATTGCAACAATTGTATAAAATTAAAACGATTTTTTCTCATCAGGAAGTAGGAAATCAAATCACCTATGAACGAGATAAGAAGGTTAAAATATTTTTTACAGACAAACAGATTACTTGGAATGAATACGCGCACAATGCTGTTCAGCGTGGGGGTAATTCAAGAGTAAATTGGGAAAAAAGATGGGAATCCATCATGATGCAAAAACCATTTCTGGTATCTGAAACAGATTGGAATTTTTTATCGCTTCCTTCGACAGAATATCATAGACTTAAAGGGGATGCATTAGCTACTGAAATCACCAATGATCATTCGAGCTTTCAACCAGGTGGTGAAACATTTGCATGGAAATATTTGGACAGTTTTTTAAAAAAAAGAAGTGTTAATTATTCGAATCACATCTCCAAACCTGAATTGAGTCGCAAAAGTTGTAGTCGGATTTCTCCTTACTTAAGTTATGGGAATATTAGCATGCGGATGGCCTACCAATATACGATGCAGCATTATAAAAATTCGTCTCACAAGCGCGCTTTGTCACAGTTTATTTCTCGACTTCATTGGCATTGTCATTTTATTCAGAAATTCGAAGATGAATGCCGAATTGAATTTGAACCCTTGAACAAAGCTTACATCGGTAAAGAAAAGCCAAAAAATGAGCTTTATTTAGATGCTTGGCATTCTGCTAAAACAGGTGTTCCCCTTGTGGATGCTTGTTTGAGAAGTTTAATGAATACTGGTTATGTTAATTTCCGGATGCGTGCGATGTTGGTTTCATTCTATGTTTTTAATCTGGGTCAAGACTGGCGTGAATTGCATTTTCTCGCACGCTTATTTTTGGATTATGAACCTGGTATTCATTACCCTCAAATTCAGATGCAAGCTGGCTTAACGGGAGCAAATATTATAAGAATATACAATCCAATCAAAAATTCAATAAAGCACGATCCACAAGGAGTGTTTATTCGAACTTGGGTTCCAGAATTGGCACAGATTCCAGATGAGTTCATTCATGAACCTTGGCTGCTGAGTGAAATGGAACAAACACTTTATTCCTTTCGCCTAGGTCTTGATTATCCAAAGCCAATTGTTGACCTCAAGGAAACACAAAAAAGTTCGAGTGAAGAGGTGTGGTCCTTCCGAAAAGAACTTTCGGTAAAAAAAGAAGCTAGACGCATTGTGAAAAAACATGTCAATCCACGAAAATGAAGCAACGGAAAAAAGGAGATTTACCCCAAAAAGTATGCTTATGCTGTCAGCGCCCCTTCAATTGGAGAAAAAAATGGGAGAAGGTTTGGGATGAAGTTAAATATTGTAGTGATAAATGTCGAACGAATAAAAATCAATTGTGAAAGTAGGGATTGTATTTCCGCATCAACTGTTTGAAGAGAGTCCATTATTTTCTGAATGTGATCTATTTTATCTGGTGGAAGAGCACTTGTACTTTCAACAATTTCCTTTCCACAAAAGAAAAATTGCTTTTCATCGAAGTTCCATGAAGCAATATGAAGCTTGGTTATCGCTTAAAAACAAGAAAGTCGAATATATTTCAAGTTCAGAAGCAATTTCTGATATTCTTCTATTGATTCCTCATTTGAAAGCGCAGGGAGTTGCTCAGATTTCGTATATAGACACCACAGACAATTGGCTTGAAAAACGAATTAAAAAAACTTGCGAAACAGAAGGGTTAAAGTTAATAATGCATCCCAGCCCCATGTTTTTAAATGATGAAATTGAATTAGCAACGAAATACGCCTCCAAAAAGAAATTATTCCAAGCCGATTTTTATAAGCAGCAACGCATTCAACGCAACATATTAATGGAGACCAATCTTCAGCCCCTTGGTGGAAAATGGTCTTTTGATGAAGAAAATAGAGGCAGGTTTCCAAAGAATGGAATCGTCCCGGAATTGGTACTTCCTGCTCTGAATGAATACGATTTAGAAGCTATTGCATATACTGAAAAGTTCTTCTCAAAGAATCCAGGAAAATTAACAGAATCCTTTCATTATCCGACCAATTTTGAAGGTGCAAAAGAATGGTTACATTGTTTTCTGCAAGAACGATTTGCAGATTTTGGTACCTATGAAGATGCGATAGTAAAAGATGAATTGGTTTTGCATCACAGTGTCCTGACACCCATGTTAAATACTGGATTATTAACACCGCAGTTGGTGGTCGATGAAGCCTTGAATTTTGCTGCCAAGAACAATGTTCCCTTTAATTCAGTAGAAGGATTTATTCGTCAGATAATCGGTTGGAGGGAATTCATACGAATGGTTTATGCCTTCAAAGGGGCAGAGGAGCGCACCCGAAATTATTGGGGATTCACGCGGAAAATTCCTCCGTCTTTTTGGAATGGAACCACAGGTATTCCACCGATTGACATCACTATTAAAAAAGTCCTCGAAACAGGTTATTGTCATCATATAGAGCGCTTGATGGTACTAGGAAACTTCATGCTTTTATGCGAATTTGATCCTGATGAGGTCTATGAATGGTTCATGATTTTCTTTATTGATGCCTATGATTGGGTGATGGTTCCTAATGTTTATGGCATGAGTCAATTTGCGGATGGAGGATTAATGTCTACCAAACCCTATATCAGTGGCAGTAATTATTTGATGAAAATGGGCAATTACGAAAAAGGTGATTGGCAAGCCATTTGGGATGGTCTTTTCTGGTATTTTATGGACAAACAGCGCAAGTTCTTTCTTTCCAACCCGCGATTAGGAATGTTGGTGCATATGTACGATAAAATGGCGCTTGAAAAACGAGAGGCACATCTCTTAAATGCGGAACAATTTTTTGCTTCTTTAGATCAAATTAAGAAGTAATTAAGGAATTTGAAGCTTCAATTTCGAATAGCGGTTCCTTTAATTGATTGATTCTTTCTAAAACTTCAGAAGGCTTATTGACTTGATTTTAGAAATCCTAATATTCTATCAACGCTTTCTTTTGCATCTCCATAAAGCATATGAGCATTAGTTTTGTAAAATAGAGGGTTTTCAATACCTGCATAACCAGTAGACATAGACCGTTTCATTATGATTACATGTTCCGCCTTCCACGCTTTAATTACGGGCATTCCATAGATGGGACTTGAAGGATCGTCTTCCGCTCCCGGATTTACAATATCGTTTGCACCGATTACCATAACGACATCTGTACTTGACATATCATCGTTGATTTCATCCATTTCCATTACAATATCATAGGGTACATTTGCTTCGGCTAATAAAACATTCATATGCCCAGGAAGTCTTCCAGCTACAGGATGAATTGCAAAATGAACTTTCTTACCTGATTTCTGTAATTCTTTAACCATTTCATAAATTGGATATTGGGCTTTGGCAACCGCCATTCCATAACCCGGAACAATTACGATTGATTTAGCTTCTTTCAATAATTGTGACACTTCATCGTGCATTAAAGCGGTAATTTCCCCTTCGATTACGGCAGATTCTGAACTTTTAGAAACTGTCCCAAAACCACCAAGAATTACAGATACAAATGACCTATTCATTGCTTTGCACATTATTATTGAAAGAATCGCACCAGAACTTCCAACTAAAGCTCCTGTAATGATTAACAAATCATTTCCAAGCATAAATCCTGCTGAAGACGCTGCCCATCCTGAATAGGAATTTAACATGGAAACTACCACTGGCATATCTGCACCTCCAATCGCCATGACTAAAAAATATCCAATAAGCCCAGCAATAAAAGTCATTGCAATAAGATAATTTAATCCAAGATTATCTAAAGAAATCACAAAACATACCCCCAAGACAACACAAACGAGCACTAAAAAAATGTTAAGAAAATGACGGCCTTTAAATAAGAGGGATTTACTCGAAATTTTACCATCAAGCTTTCCCCATGCTACAATCGATCCTGTAAAAGTTATGGCACCGATAAATACGCCAATAAAAACTTCTGTTAGGTGTATCGTTTTTTCAGTATTTGTTATTTCTTTAATACCGACATCAAGAAATGATCCTATACCAACAAGAACGGCAGCTAAACCCACAAAACTGTGAAGCAAAGCAACTAATTGAGGCATTGATTCCATTTTAACTCGCTTCGCTAGCACAATCCCAATAGAGGATGCAGCTACTATAGCCACAATAATATAGATGTGCCCTTGTACATACTTACCAAAAACGGTTGCAGCTACAGCCACTATCATTCCAAGAATTCCATAAAGAACACCTCTCTTGGATGATTCAATGGAAGATAATCCACCTAAACTTAGAATGAATAATATACTTGCGAAAACATATGCTCCTGTTTGTATTCCTGTGATCATGATTGATTATTTATTAAACATTTTTAACATTCGCTGTGTAACGAAAAACCCTCCAACTATATTTATGCAGGCAAAGAAAATAGCTATAAAAGCTAAAACACCGCTCAAATTAATGTTATCTTTAGTTTGGAGCAAACCTCCGACAACTATGATTCCACTGATGGCATTGGTGACAGCCATTAAAGGTGTATGCAATGAATGGGCTACATTCCATATTACCTGCCATCCTATAAAAACAGCCAAGACAAAAACAGTAAAATGCTGCATGAATTCTGAAGGTGCAACCTGTCCTAAGCTTAATAACAACAAACCGACACATCCTAGTTTGATGATCATCGACAAGCCATTGTTTTTATTCTTATTTTGTATATTTTCCTTTTGTTTATCTTGACTAAGTTCTTGAACTTGAGGTTTAATTGAATTAACCGGTAAAGGTTCAGGTGGCCAGTTTACTTTACCATTGTGCGTTACCATTGCTCGTGAAATGATTGCATCCTCCATGTTAATATTCCAATTTTCAGCTTTTCCCATATCGTCCAACATATGGCATAAATTATTGCCATAAAGTTGAGAAGATTGTGCTGCTAACTGATTTATTTTTCCGATAATGGTAACACCATTTTCTGTTTTAAAAATCTCACCATCTCTTGTCAAAACACAGTTTCCTCCTGAGGAGGCAGCTAAATCTACGATTACAGATCCAGGTTTCATTACGGCAACATGACTTTCTAAAATTAATTTTGGCGCTTCACGACCTGGAATTTGAGCCGTAGTAATAATAATATCAACTTCTGCAGCTTGTGCTTTAAACAGCGCCATTTCTGCATCAATAAATTCTTGGCTCATTTCCTTCGAATAACCAGAATCTGTTGCTCCATCTTCATTGATATCAACGGTAAGAAATTGAGCACCCATAGATTGTATTTGCTCAGCAACTTCTTTGCGTGTATCGAAAGCTCTTACTATTGCTCCCAAAGAATTCGCTGCTCCAATCGCCGCTAATCCTGCCACACCTGCGCCAATTACCAGGACTTTAGCCGGTTCTACCTTTCCTGCAGCCGTAATTTGACCATTCAAAAATCGACCAAAATAAAATGCAGCTTCAATTACAGAACGGTATCCTGAAATGTTTGCCATAGAGGATAAAACATCAACTTTTTGAGCTCTAGAAATTCTAGGTATCGCGTCCATTGCAATGGAGCTTATATTTTTCTCTGCTAATTTTTGTAGCAGCTCCTGGTTTTGCGCTGGTCTTAAATAACTTAAAAGGACCGTTCCGCTTTGCAGCATTTCTAGCTCCTTTAATGTTGGTTCATTTACCTTCAAAATTATAGCTGAATTATTGTAAACATCAATAGTGTCATTTACAATTGTTGCTCCTGCATTTTGAAATTGAAGATCTGAAAAATCAGCTTTTTCTCCTGCCTTACTTTGGATAACTACTTTAAAACCTTGTTTGAGCAATCGTTTGACTGTTTGTGGGGTAGCAGCTACTCGAGATTCATTGCCTAAAATTTCAGTTGGAATTCCTACTATCATGAGATTTGAAAACATTTATTTAAACTCTAAACAAATAATTTTCAACTTAGTTTAAATAATCAAAATAATTCAGGTATTTTTTTTAACATCAAATTAAGTCTAAACTTCTCGCCCTGAGTTCATCGAAGGGTCACTCTGTTTTGTGGTCTCGTTAGGAATTGAACTTAATCAATTGGTGAATTCATTTAAGCCTGAACATAAAAAAAGACTTTCTGTGGCTGTCCGATTGTAAGACAATAAATTGATCAGACTATAAATATCCGAATTAGTTTTGTTATTTTGTAAAAATCAAATTATACAATTGTAATGTTAAGGTTTAGCACATTGAAAATTTGAAAGTAAAATTATTAGTTAATCACTTGATCAAAATCATTAAATTTCTCAATGAAAAAGAATCTCCAAAAATTACTTATTGCTCTGAATTCTATCAAGTTAGTTCCGATCACACTATTTTTTTTACTTTTTGGATGTCAAGAATCCACTGAAGAAAAATCGCACGCACCAAAAACGTTCAATTCAATAAGTACGCAGAAACAATTTGATTCTAAATCCACTAAGAAACAATGGGAATTTGTTTTAGAAATTGTTTCAAGCAAATTTACAAATCAAAATCAGGTTGATGAATGGTTGGTA
>CANLAQ010000006.1 GCA_947488235.1 Flavobacteriales bacterium
TCTTGAATTTTGTGAAATCAATATTATAAGTGGTTGATAACCATAGTGTGTGATTGCGTTCTACTTTAATACCATCAGTTTTAAATACCATTTGATTTAAATAACCCAATTGGATATTAAAATTTGGATTAAACCTCCACCCCAAAGCAGTAATAAATCGATTTTGATCTAATATATTTTTTGCGATACCCTTTCCATAACCTAAGAACACCTCATCATTGACATTTAAAAATAGGGTGTTATTCGCCATTTCCTTTCTACTCAGAGGAACATTTACCATCATGCGATATCGAACTCGATTTCGATAAGTATCTTTTCCTTGCACAAAAGAACCTGAAGCATTACTCCAATTATCGATCAATCGTTGCTCCATCCGATAGCGATGTTGCAGATCAAAACGACCATATTTAGCCTTTAAATTTACCTGTTCCCAAATACGATTTTCAGTGGTTTGGTGACTGATAGGCTGATCGCCATATTGGTAAGAAATAATGGAAGCATATCCAGCAGTGAAAGAAACATTTGGATTTTGATAATAATCAAGCCCAACCCTAGCTAAAGATTGTTGCCAATCGTTAAAGAAATCAGCTCTGCGCCATTGGTACTCCGAATGGAGACCAAATTTCTTGCTTATTTTATGATTTCCAGTATACAAAACCCAGGCGTTACTTTGATTTGAAATCATTTTTTGAGTTAAACTTCTAAATGCAACACAAAATACTGCTGTAAAAACCAAGAAAGTACTTAATAAAAGATGCTTCACAAGACAAACTTACAAAAAATTGTAAATGGTGATTTTCGAGCTAACAAAACTTATGTTAATTCTTTATCTTTGCCTAATTAATAATGATTAGTATTTCCTTATGACAAACAATCCAGCACAATACATTGAGCAAGAGCACAAATATGGCGCCCATAATTATCATCCACTTCCAGTGGTATTATCAAAAGGCAAAGGTGTTTTTGTGTGGGATGTTGAAGGAAAAAAATACTATGATTTTCTATCAGCATACTCCGCTGTCAATCAAGGTCATTGTCACCCCAAAATAGTTGCAGCATTAACCAATCAAGCGCAAGAGTTAACCTTAACTTCTCGTGCGTTTTACAATGATGCTCTTGGTCCATATGAAGAATACATGAGTAATTTGTTTGGGTTTGATAAAATACTCCCAATGAATACAGGTGCTGAAGCGGTTGAAACTGCCATCAAACTCTGCAGAAAATGGGCCTATGAAAAGAAAAATATTGAAGAAAATCAAGCCATAATTGTTGTTTGTGAAGGAAATTTTCATGGTCGAACTACCACCATTATTTCTTTCTCAAGCGATCCTGATTCAAATAAAAATTTCGGCCCTTACGCTCCTGGATTTATTTCTATTCCTTATGATGATGTAGAGGCACTTGAACAGGTCTTGAAAATGCCCAATATTGCAGGATTTCTAGTAGAACCTATTCAAGGTGAAGCTGGTGTTTATACTCCTGCAAGCGATTATATTTTCAAAGCACAGCAATTGTGTAAAGACAATGGTGTTTTATTTATTGCTGATGAAATTCAAACCGGTATCGCAAGAACTGGAAGTTTATTGGCTGTTTGTGGAAATTGCACTTGCGAACAAGCGTGTGAAAGACAAGCAACTTATGTAAGACCAGATATATTAATCATGGGGAAAGCACTTTCAGGAGGGATTTATCCAATATCCGCGGTAATGGCAGATGATGAAATTATGATGGTAATTCAACCAGGACAACATGGCTCAACCTTTGGAGGAAATCCACTCGCTGCTAAAGTTGCCATGGCTGCTTTGGATGTTGTAGCAGATGAAAATTTGATTCAAAATGCTCGCGCATTAGGAAATATATTTCGCAATGAAATGCAAAGAATTATAGAATCATGTGATCTATTGGTCCATGTTAGAGGTAAAGGACTTTTGAATGCCGTTGTTGTGAATGATTCACCTGACAGTTCTACTGCATGGGACATTTGTGTTGCATTAATGCAAAATGGCTTGTTGGCAAAACCAACTCATGGAAATATTATTCGTTTTGCTCCTCCACTTACTATGACAAAAGAACAGTTAATGGAATGCATTTCAATTATTGATAATACAGTAAGAAATTTTATAAAAAAATAATATTTTGGCACATAAAATTAAGTTTGGAACAGATGGATGGCGCGCTATTATTGGCGAACATTTTACCGTAGAAAATGTTGCACGGGTGACCGAAGCAACAGGAATTTGGTTGAAACAAAATTATGATAATCCAACTGTAATCCTTGGACATGATTGTCGTTTTGCAGGTGAATTATTTATGGAAACAAGTGCGAAAGTTTTTGTTGCTCAAGGAATTCCTGTGCGCATGGCTCGTGGATTTGTTTCTACTCCAATGATTTCCCTTGCTGCTAATCAATTTAATTGTGAAATTGGAGTAATCATTACCGCAAGCCATAACCCTCCTTCCTACAATGGCTATAAGTTAAAAGCCTTCTTTGGAGGACCTTTAGAACCAGAAAATGTTCAAGCAATTGAAGATATCATACCGGATCAATGCAGTATAGATTATCAATCTATTGATATTAATAAATGTATTGAAGAAGGCAAAATAGAAATTGCGGCAATTGCAGAAAGATATATTGACCATGTAAAGAAGAATTTTGATCTTGATGCCATAAATAATTCCGGATTAAACTTAGTTTATGATGCCATGTATGGTGCTGGACAAGGCGTAATGCCTTTGATTTTACCTAATGTCGCTTTGTTACATTGTGACTACAACCCTTCCTTCATGGGACAAGCGCCCGAACCAATCGCTAAAAATTTACAGGAATTATCTAAATATATTACGGATCATAAAAATATTCATTGTGGATTGGCAACGGATGGTGATGCGGATAGAATTGGATTGTATAATGGTAAAGGAGAGTTCATTGATTCTCATCATATCATTCTCTTGTTAATTCATTATCTGGTGAAATACAAACAAATGACAGGCAAAGTAGTCATTGCATTCAGTGTTACACCAAGAGTTGAAAAATTATGTGCGCATTATGGATTAAGCCTTGAGACCACGAGAATCGGATTTAAAGAGATTGCTTCCATAATGATCAAAGAAGATGTGTTAATTGGTGGAGAAGAGTCTGGTGGAATTGCAGTTAAAGGTCATATTCCAGAAAGAGATGGCATCTGGATGGGATTAATTATCTGGGAATTTATGGCTAAATCAGGGAAAACATTAGATGAATTAATTGATGAAGTTTATGCCTTGGTAGGTCCTTTTAAATTTGAGCGAAATGATTTGCACATTACAGAAGCATTGAAACAAAAAATAATTTTGAATTGCAAGGCAAATAACTATACTCACTTTGGAAAATACGCTGTTAAGGAAGTTAAAACAACAGATGGATTTAAATATTTCTTCGATGAGGAACGCTGGGTGATGATCAGACCATCGGGCACTGAACCCGTTCTTAGGACCTATGCTGAAGCTCCAACATTAGAAGAGGTTAGAGAAATTTTGAAGGCGACTGAAGATACAATTTGTAAATAAAATTAGGGATTTCTATCCCAAACCTACATCAAGAATCATCATCACTAGAAAGCCCCCTATAAATCCAAGAACTGCCACATCGGTAAATTTATCTCTTTGGGTTTCGGGGATAACTTCTTCAACCACTACAAAAATCATGGCGCCTGCTGCAAATGCCAGTGCATAAGGCAGAATAGATTGCATATAAATAACCGCCACCGCTCCAATTACTCCCGCAATTGGTTCAACAATCGCTGACATCTGACCGTACCAAAAACTTTTAAACCTACTTGCTCCAGATCTGCGGAGTGGCATCGCTACGGCAAATCCTTCAGGGAAATTCTGAATGGCAATACCTATCGTTAAAGCAATAGCACCTGCGTAAGTAGCACCTTCCATTCCATTCGCTGCTGCGCCAAATAAAACTCCAATGGCAAGTCCCTCAGGAATATTATGTAAGGTAATTGCAAGAACTAAAAGGGTAGTTTTATGCAGTTGTGTTTTTACCCCTTCCGATTCATTATCATTAAAATTAATGTGTAGATGCGGGAGTAGTTTATCTAAGCCAAAAATAAAAATAGCGCCAAGAGCAAATCCAATTGCTGCTGGAAAAACTTTTACAAACCCTTCGCCCGGACTCATTTCTATGGATGGGGATAATAAACTCCAAAAACTTGCAGCTACCATAATCCCACCCGTAAATCCGAGCATTCCGTCTAACATGCCGCGATGCATCGATTTAAACAGAAAAACTAATGATGCCCCCAAAGCGGTTACTAACCAAGTAAATGTGGTAGCTAATAAGGCTGCTAAAACTGGGTCAATCCTTGAAAACCATGTAATGATATCCTGCATAATTATTTCTAAAATAGTGTTTTTGATGTTATCTGTATACAAAAGAAATACAATTTTGTATATTTGAGGTATACTAACAAAAATATTATGAAAAGAGGCTTGTTATTTTTAGGATTATTTTTACTGCTTACTGTAGCCAGCTGCAATAAAAATGAGAATACTATTTTCCGCGTTTATGTAGCAAAGAATGGTCAGCCGAAAATAAATGCAAAAGTCCGCATATATGGTGTAAACACTGTAAATCCACCAACTTTGGATATTGCAGACTATACAGATGCAAATGGTTTAGTTGAATTTAACTTGAATAATTATATTAAATCAGGATCTTATGGAGGCATGACGCTAGATTGTTATGTTAGTCAAACTAAAACGGGGCCTGTAGATACTGTTTTCACTGTTTTTGTTAAAGGTTTAGAAACCACTAAGTCTGAGATTAAATTTTAAATTAAAAATCACACTTATTCTTCTTTTTAATCCTTGTGCTATTTCGCAAGTTAAATTACCTTTGCATTCGTTATAAATTTCCTTATGTCACAAAAACTTACAAGTCGCGCAGCGGATTATTCCAAATGGTATAATGAGCTCGTTTATCGTGCAGATTTAGCCGAACATTCTGATGTGCGGGGTTGTATGATAATTAAACCATACGGTTATGCCATCTGGGAAAAAATGCGTGAAGTTTTAGATGCAAAGTTTAAAGAAACTGGGCATTCTAATGCCTATTTTCCATTATTAATTCCAAAGTCATACCTAAGCAAGGAAGCCAGTCATGTGGAAGGATTCGCAAAAGAATGTGCTGTAGTAACGCATTATAGACTTAAAAATGCAGAAGACGGAAGCGGCGTTATTGTCGACCCAACTGCTAAACTTGAAGAGGAATTAATCATAAGACCTACTTCAGAAACCATAATTTGGAATTCCTATAAAAACTGGATTCAGTCCTACCGTGACTTACCCTTATTAATCAATCAATGGGCCAATGTAGTTCGATGGGAGATGCGTACTCGTTTATTCTTGCGCACTGCTGAATTTCTTTGGCAAGAAGGACACACAGCCCACGCTACAAAAAAAGAGGCTATTGAAGAAGCTGAACAAATGCTTCATGTGTATGCTGATTTTGCAGAAAATTATATGGCAATGCCTGTTCTTTTAGGACGAAAATCAGAAAGTGAACGCTTCGCTGGAGCTGAAGATACTTTATGTATTGAAGCATTAATGCAAGATGGAAAAGCTTTACAAGCAGGGACTTCACATTTTCTTGGACAGAATTTCGCCAAAGCATTTGATGTGAAATTTGCAGATAAAGAAGGAAAATTGGATTATGTATGGGCAACATCATGGGGTGTTTCAACACGATTGATGGGTGCATTAATTATGACTCATTCAGATGACGAAGGATTAGTATTACCTCCTGCTTTAGCACCTATTCATGTTGTTGGTATTCCAATTTATCGAAATGATGAAGAATTGGCCTTGATTTCCGAAAAGTTTACGGAACTGGGTAAAATATTAAAAGCAAAAGGCATCAGTTTCAAATATGATAATGATGACAACCGTCGTCCAGGATGGAAATTTGCTGAATATGAATCAAAAGGTGTTCCTATCAGACTAGCAATGGGACCAAGAGACTTGGAAAATGGTCAGGTTGAATTGGCAAGGAGAGATTTAAAAACCAAAGAAATTGTCAATTGGGAAGGAATCGAGAATAATATTGAATTACTATTAGAGGCCATTCAAACCAACCTTTTTCAAAAAGCAAAGGATTTCAGAACTGCCAACATGAAGAAGGTAGATACTTACGAAGAATTTAAAGCACAAATAGATGCTGGAGGTTTTTTCTTAGCGCATTGGGATGGGACTATAGAAACTGAAGAAAAAATAAAACAAGAAACACAAGCTACCATTCGCTGTTTGCTGCTAGATGCAGAAGAGGAAGTTGGAAAATGTATGGTAACTGGCGCTCCATCACAACAACGAGCAGTTTTTGCCAAAGCATATTAATCCTTGTCTACATTCTACTTTAATGAGTTTGTTTTAAACCAATTCGCTAATGCACATAAGGTTGGCACAGACTCCATGTTGTTAGGAGCAGTAATCAATGCCTCTAATAATAAAATCGCATTAGATATTGGAGCAGGAACAGGGGTATTGGCATTAATGCTTGCTCAAAGAAATTCAAGCATTAAAATTACTTGTGTTGAGATAGATCAAAAAAGTGCTGAAGAATGCAAAAACAATGTTAAAATATCTCCTTGGTTTAATCGAATAGAAACTATAAATGCCGAATTTACTCAATACGATTTTCAGCAAAAATTCGACCTTATTTTTACCAATCCACCTTATTACTTAACCAATAATTCCTCTAGCGAATCTAATGAAAGAACCAAGCATATTACACCTGAAGCGCTTCAGAGCTGGTTGAATAAAATAGCGGATCTGCTGACAAAAAAAGGGGATTTTTGGATGATTTGGCCCAGTGAAACCAGTCAAAAAATTATTGATATGGCTTATGATTCAGGTCTGTATGTTGCAAAAAAAATCAATATTTTCAGCAAAAAAAATAAGTTGTCAAGGAATATACTTTGCTTTAATTGTGAAAAAAAGGAAGTGCTTAACGAACTATTGATAATTCGTAATGAAGATAATTCTTATTCGGATGCTTATTGTACACTCACTTCAGATTTTCATTTCAAGGAATTTAATCGCTAGAGCGAAACTGAGAATCTTTGTATTTTATTAACCTGAGTTTGATTGTTAGTTTATCTTTTCTATTTTTATTGGGGTAATTTGACTGGGAAAATTTAAATAATAAAAGCCATTTTCAAGATTTTCAATGGATATAGAAAAATCTCCTCCTAGTAACAAACCATTTTTTATTTCTCTCCCAAAAGAATCAAATAGTTGATAATTTAAATCCTGTAATTCTCCTATATCGATGTTTATAATTCCTTGACTAGGATTCGGGTAAACATTAAAATTATGTGACTTTATACTATTTGTGATTTCGGCATAATTCCCGACCATTTTTACCAAGCCTTGATTATAGGTCCCTAACCATAATGTATTATTGTTTTCAACCGCTAATGACAATAGGTGGGAATCGGGCAAGCCGGAATTTATGACATCAAAATTAAACCAGTTATTCCCAAAATAGATTATCAAACCATTTTGTTCAGAACCTATAAACACCGTTTGGTCTTGATTAATAACAACAGAGGTCAGCCCATTACTAGGCAACAATGAATTAGAAACATTGAAATTAGTCCAAGGTCCTCCGAAGGCATTGTCTAAAAAAAGACCACCTGCGGGAGATGCAAACCATGGATTTCCCAAGGAATCAATTGCAATGGAACGAGAAGAATTATCCGGAATACCAGAAGATGCAATGGTAAATACGCTTAAATTATTTACTTGATCGAAATACACAGCTCCCCCATTAATTGTTCCGAAGTATTTTTTGCCTTCTTTTCCGATCGCAATCGAAGTTACATTATTAGTCATCATAGCACTATTCGAAGTATTCCATTGTTGCCAAGAAATACCATTAAACATACTGATTCCTTCGGTAGTTGCCAACCACATATTATTTTGTGAATCGAATTCAATCGCACGAATATAATTGTCCTGTAAGCCACTATTAAAATTGGTGTAATTTGTCCAATTTGTTCCGTCAAAGGAAAATAAACCTCCATAGGTAGTTCCGACCCAAACCTTACCTAAACCATCTATTTGCAATGACCTAATGGCATTATCCGTAAGGGATGAATTACTAGAATTGAAAATAGCCCAGGAAGTTCCGTCAAAACTGGCTAAGCCATCATCTGTTCCTGCCCAAATAAGCTGGTTGATAGTATCCATTTTCAAACAACGAACTGTATTGAATGGCAAATCAGAATTCGATGTATTGTACACTTGAAAGGACAATTGCGAATAACAAAAAACACTTGCTAAACATAAAACTAAAGAAAGAGTAAGCTTATGAGGACAAACCATTATTCTTTACTTATTCGCCTAGTGTATGTATTATTATCATAAGTAAGGTTCACAAAATACAATCCTGTAGTCAAATTAGAAGCGTCAACATCCACTGCTGATTGACCGTATATTTCATTAATGGACTCTTGATAAAGTAATTTACCATTAATATCAGTTAGTGTAAATGACAAGTGACCTTTGACAAAAGGATTGATTTTAAGTTGAAAATGGCCCTCAGTTGGATTTGGAAATACATAAAAGGAATTTAAGAAAATAAGTGGATCAACAATTCCTGCACATGGATTAACTACAGCAGTAACAGCAACGCTATCACTGTAGCATAAACCCTGAGATACTTGTGCATAATAAACTTGGGAACTAGTCAAAATTGGTGTAATATAACTATTTCCAGTTCCGACAAGGAGTCCATTAGAATCGTACCAATTAATTGTCCCAGAACCACTTGCGCTTAGTATTAATGAACCCGAATCGCAGATCGTATCCCCTGTAACGATAGGATTTACTGGGCCATTTACGATTACATCGACAGTTGAAGAAGCACTCTCACAAATACCGTTAGGTGTAAAAATCTCCCAATCATAGAAATAACAATAGTAAGAGGCACCTGCAGAACATCCAGTAATTGAAACTAATCCAGGAACTTCATAAGGATAAACAGCAGAATTATTGTTGCGATACAAACCACCAGTGGGCATACTTGTTGTTTTCAATCTTAAATTACTATCCAAAGGAACAGCAAAATTTAAATTCACACGACTTGCGCCAGAAGGAACATTAACAATCGTACTCTGCAATACAGAACCATCGGATGCTTCTAATTGAATTGAAATATTACCTGCATTAAGGGCATAAACTTTTGCAGATTTCAAGGTAAAAGATTCATAACTATTAAAAATCTCGTATTGGTTAACAGACGAATAACCACCTCCACCAATTCCATTGGTATGTGGCTCGACATTTACCGAATCAGAAAAAGACTGAGTATTGGTAACAAAATAACTTTGTGAACTCGTTAAGATAGGCGTAATATAAGTTCCGCCAACAGCCACTTGTGTTCCCTGTGCATCATACCAAGTTAATTGGCCGGTTCCGCTTGCAGTTAAGATTGCAGTTTCTTCCGCACAAATAGTAACTCCTTGACCAATCGCCAAAGAAGGTGAAACATTATTTACAACAAATGGTAAAGAAGTATTTGTACCACAATAATTGGTAACTGTACAACTATATGATCCAGATTGATTCACGAGAATTGATTGGGTTGTTGCACCAGTAGACCAAAGAAAACTAGAACCACCTGTTGCGCTTAAGGTTATAGAACCACCTGTGCATAAATTACTCGATGCATTGGAAGAAATAGTTGGTAATAAATTTGAATTTGCAGGACTTTGCATAGTAAGTGTTACCGGAACAGCTGTGTAGTTATTATTCTCATTTTCCTCTTGAAAATTATTGTTTTTATCTACTTGCATAATAATGTAGTAAGATCCATTACAAGTATTTGGTGGGACATTTATCCACATTCCATCTAAATGCTTGCCATAAACATCTGTCCAACCAGATGATATACCTTGTTCAACTACAGAGCAATCATAATTACCTCCTCCTAAATTCCAATTTGGAAAGTTCGAATTTAACATCGTATTACCCGCCAAATAAACGGTATTATCATCACGACAATGTCCATCATAGGTAGAACCAGGTGTTCCACATTGACCATAATCCATTAAACAAAAACCAATTTTTGCTCCTTCTCCTACGATTGGCCAATTCAATGGATTTGGATCTGTAGTTTGAATCCGAAGTGTCATCACCGCCCAATCATTAACATGATTATGACCATGGGAAGGATGATATGTCATACTTCCTGTCCAAGTATCAATGTAAGACATTACCCCTAAATCCTTTTTGTAAACTCGTTGAATTAATAATTGATTAGGATTTTGCGCACCATTTGGACAAGTAAAAGTTCCAGTACTGGGCACATTAAACACCGTATCATTGCCACATAAAAAAGCGCGTTTTCCATTGGCATCTTGTCCACGAACAGTAAAACTTCCGTGACCAATATTAGGCGTTGAACCCGTAACCCGTATGCGGCCATCATCAGGTCCTTGACCAGCATAATTTGTACCCGCACCACTTTGGGGATATTCTATCCAACCATTATTAACAATGCCTTTCCACGAAGCAGTTATATCTGGAAGCAATAAACAATTTTGAGAACCATCTGCGCAAACACACGAGGTAGCATTCGTTGTTGTGCATTGACTTTTAGCAATAAAAAGAAAACACATAAAAACGGAAAGAGTGTAGATTTTCATCATAATCAGCATTTTAGTAAGGGTAAATTAAGAAAAAAAAATGAATAACATCACATTTAAATATAAACATAACATGAATGTAAGTATCTAGCTGAATGAAAGATGAGTGAACTTGGAGTCCTTAAAAAAGTAGGATAACTGTATATTTTTTAGTCACTTTTAAATGCCCCCTACTGCCTGCAGCGATTATTAAAGCTTATTAAAAAAGAGATTTAAATCTAGACTTGAGAAAAGGATTTTAAGTTATAACTGAATTAGCACTTCGACTACAGCGAAAAAAAATGAATTACTTGTATCTTGTGTAACCTAAGTTGCCTTTAATCTATTCATAGTAGCTATCTTTGTTTCATGAATAGCCCGATTAAAAAAGGTACTAAAATCTACAGCATTTTAAAATTTAAATGTCCAGCCTGTCATGAGGGAGATTTTCTGGTTTCTACACCTTATGACCTACGAAATGTAGGTGATGTTCGAATAGTATGTGATGTTTGTAATCAAAAATACAGCAAAGAACCAGGTTTTTACCAAGGAGCTTTATATGTTTCCTATGGACTTGGAGTAGTTTTATTTGTAACCATTTGGGTGTCTTGTAATTTAATTTTCAATATTCTAAATGTTTGGATCCAAATAGGGTTGGTTGCTGGTGCATCAATTATTCTAGCACCTTATCTTTTTGCTTTATCCAAAATTATTTGGGCCAATTTATTTATTCCTTACAATCCAAATGCTAAGTCAAGAATACAAGAAGGAACTCATTGACCAAACCCTTGGCTATTTGCTGGAAGATGATCTTCTCGCAGAAATGTTACTTGTTGCAAAAGTTAGAGAAACACATGCCCATGAAATAATTGTTCATGTGGGTGACGCACTGCAGATGATTCCAATTGTTGTCAATGGATCTATAAAGGTTTCCAGAGAAAATGAACATGGTGAAGAAATACTTTTATATTATATCGAAGGTGGAGATACTTGCGCCATGACCTTACAATGCTGCACGCGAAAACAAAACAGTCAGATCAAGGCGACTTCAATGGAGTCCTCGTTATTACTTATGTTTCCAGTGGATCATATGGAAAAATGGATGGATACTTATAAATCGTGGCGCGAATTTATTCTTCAATCCTATCAAGGAAGAATGATGGAGCTGTTAGATACGATAGATCAAATTGCATTTATGCGCTTAGATGAACGATTGCTGAAATATCTAAACGATCAAGTAAAATTATTAGGCACTACAGAAATACACCACACCCATCAAGAAATTGCAGATGACTTGCATTCATCAAGAGTGGTAATATCAAGACTTTTAAAGCAACTTGAAAACAAAGGAATAATAAGCCTGCACAGGAATAGAATTATCCTCAAAGATTTTTAATTCTTAGGCCTTATTTTTTTACTTTTGTTTCATGAGTAAAAGTATACTTGTCGTTACAGGATTACCTAGATCAGGCACTTCCTTGATGATGCAACTTTTAGAAGCCGCGCAAATTCCAATTTTAAGCGATCAACTTAGAGAAAAAGACAGCAATAACCCAGAAGGATATTATGAATTGTCAGCAGTAAAAGGAATCGTAAAGGACAATAGTTTTTTAGAAAAAGCTACAGGCTGTGCCGTAAAAATTGTGGCACCTCTACCCCTATTTTTAGATAAAAGTCAATCCTATAAATTTATTTTTATGCAACGAGACCTCCAAGAGGTTTTGGCTTCACAAGAAGTAATGATTGGAAAAGATCAAAGTACAGAAAGAGAAAAATTCAAGCAATTATTCAATCAACATCTTGACAAAACCATTGCCTTCATTACTCAAATGAATTGGCCTATCCTATTTATCTCACATCAAGCATTGCTCAAAAATCCACATCAAGAAATTGAAAAATTAATCGACTATCTTGATCTTAATATTAACGCATCTGATTTAGTACCTATCATTAAACCACAACTTTATCGTCAACAGCATGTCTAAAGAGAAAAAAGAAGTTTTTGAAGTAACAGCACAAGGGTCACTTGGCTTACTAGCATTAGGTCATATTGGGATCATAAAATGGAAAGCCGCAATGGAGGCAGAAAACAACCTGAAAGCAAAGAAGAAAGATGTCAAAAAATAAACAAAAACTAATTGTTTTAGGTTGGGATGCAGCGGAATGGAAAGTGATTAATCCACTAATGGAGCAAGGAAAGATGCCGAATCTAGAACGCTTCCTTAAAAAAGGAGTTTATGGTAAAATTCAAACGATGGATCCGCCTTTATCTCCTATGTTATGGACCAGTATTGCAACAGGAATGCGTGCTGACAAACATGGAATTATTGGATTTATTGAACCTACTCCAGATGGAGAAAGTCTGCGCCCAGTAACTTCTACCTCAAGAAAAGTTAAGGCCATTTGGAATATTTTAAATCAAAAATCATACAAAAGTAATGTTGTTGGATGGTGGCCAAGTAATCCGGTAGAACCTATTAATGGAGTAATGGTGTCTAATTTATTTCAAACAGCCAGCAAACCCCTTGAAGAAGTATGGGAAATTGGTCCCGAATCCGTGCACCCGAAATCCCTAGAGGCAACTTTAGCTGCGGTACGCGTTCATCCGCATGAAATTACCCTTAGTATGGCTTTGCCTTTCTTACCTAATTTGGGTCAAGATAAAACTTTAAGAAAAGACAAGCGAACGCTAAGTGTATTAAAAACCATAGCCAATGCAGCAACTGTTCATGCATGTTCCACCTATTTAATGCAAGAAACTGAATGGGATTTTATGGCTATTTATCATGATGCTATTGATCATTTTTCTCATATAGGGATGCGATATCATCCACCTAAAAGACCTGAAATTGATCAAAAAGATTATGATGATTTTAATTTAGTAGTAGAAGGGGCTTACCGTTTTCATGATTTAATGCTCGGTCGAATATTAGATATAATAGAGGAAGACACCACTCTTTTAATTGTTTCTGACCATGGATTTCACACAGATCACCAAAGACCTTTATATATTCCAAATGAACCCGCCGGACCTGCAGTAGAACATAGTCCGTATGGGATCTTTGCGATGGCAGGACCTGGAATTAAAAAAGGAGGTCAAGAAATAAGTGGCGCAAGTGTTTTGGATGTTACACCAACCCTGTTGCATTACTTAGGTCTAGCAGTTGGTGAAGATATGGATGGGAAAGTGTTACATGCTTGTTTTGAAAACGCTAAGCCTGTAGAATTTATTCCAAGTTGGGAAGGGATAGCGGGAGATACAGGAATGCACGACAAAAATAGAATCGAAGATCCTTGGGAAGCGCTGGATGCTTTACAGCAATTGGTTGATTTAGGATATATTGACGCGCCGGACGATGATAAATTAAAAGAAGTTGAAAAATCAAAAAGGGAGAATCAGTATTATTTGGCCCGAAACATGCTCAACGGAGGAAATTATAAAGAAGCGTTAATAATATTAGAAGAAATCTTTAAAGCATCGCGGATTATTCGATACGGAAATCGTTTGGCCTTCACCTATTTAGCGCTTAAACAGTACCAACAAGCAAAAGATATCTTGTTACAATTAATTGAATTGAATAAAGAAAAACAAGCACTTAGAAAGAAAACTGAAGATCCCTTCGGAAATGCTGAATTAGAAGAACCTATGTACTTACAATACATTGAAGGATTATTGTATTTGGCTATTAACAGACCGAGAATTGCCTTACCTATTCTTGAAGAGGTACAGCGAAAAAACCCAAATAACTTTCAGGTTGCCATGAATATCGCTCAAATTCATAACCAGCGGAAAAATTTTTCGGCAGCTGAAAAGCAGTTTATTCATGCCTTAGCAATAGACGACAGGAGTGCAAAAGCACATCATGGACTTGCTTTAAGTTTATTGCGAAGAGATGATTATGAAAATGCCATAGACGAATTACTTTTGGCAATAGAACAAGATTTTTACATGCCATTAGCGCATTATCATTTGGGAGAATGTCTATTTAAAACAGGGCAATATAGGGAGGCAAGTCAAGCCTTTGAAGTGGCTATTCGTTTAGCTCCAGGATTAACAAAAGCGCATCAATGGTTGCAAGTTATATATCGTGATCATATCGTTAATCCAACAAGAGTTGAAGAAATTAATAACTTTCTGGCAAAGAATATTGTCAGCAGTATTGCTATTTGCACCAGTGTTGATGGAATTGATACCACCTCTGTTTTTGAAAAGCTTGCCGAAAATGGAATTAAGATTAATAATTCTCAAACCATTAGAGATCAAATAAGCACACTTCCCCAATCTAATGCATTTTTAAGCGAATTAAAGAATGAAATGATTTTTGTTCCATGTCATTTACTTTCCTTTTTACCCTCCAATTATTCATATCGCCTACTTCTTTTGAATGATGTGCAAGACCAAGTATTAAACAATTTAAAACTAAAACATAAATCTCAATTTTTAGATGGTGTTGTACCAACAGATTTAATTGTAAAAACGAGAAAAGATCAAGAAAAAATTACGATTTGGATGGCTTCTCAAACAGATTTACCCTGCCATTACCTTGATATAGAAACCTTTGTCAAGGAAGAAGAAGACAGTATGCTATTGTTAAAAAACTTTTTTTATACTGTTTAATTAAGTTATTTTTATTAATTTAACTTCAGATTTTAAAAAATTAAAACCTTAAAACTATGAATACTGCTACACAAAACAAATCTTCTAAACTTGCTCGTTATACTGCAGTTGCAGGAGCTGTAATAGCTGGAAGTAATGTAAATGCTCAAATAGTATACACTGATTTAGTACCCGATGTTGTATTAGATACTTTGAGCGCACCCTATATGTTAGATTTCAATAATGATGCTAGTCCTGATTTAGTTTTTGGTGCACAACATTTCATTGGTTCTGGATCTCAAAGTGGAATTCAATTTACTTATATCGGAAATGGTGCTGTAGTTGGAATTCCTGCGGGAAATGCTTTAATAGGAGTTGCAGGATCAAGTTCTGCGTTTGATTTAACAGCACTAAATGCTGGTGACCCAATTTCTTCTGCTCAAAATTTCGGAGCTTCAAGTTCTAACGCACTTGCTTTAAATGCTGTAATTAATGCTGGTATTGCAGGAACATTTCCTGTGACACAAGGGAATTTCTTAGGCGTTTCTAATAAATTTTTAGGTGCTCGCTTTGCCATTGCAGGTGCTACGCATTATGGATGGGTGCAATTGTCAGCCAACCAACTTGCCGATCAATTAACCATTCATGATTATGCTTATAATGCAACAGCAGATGCAGCGCTTAATGCTGGTCAAATGGTGGGTTTAGAAAATGTAAAAGTAGAAGATAAAGTAACGATTTTTACCACCTTGAATAATGCCAACATTAATGTAACTCCAGATTTAATTGGTGGAAATATACTAATGGTTGCTATGAATGGTGCCATAGTATCTACCAAGAAAATCACTGACATCAATACTGCAATTACTTTTGAAGGAATTGAAACAGGTATTTATACTATATCAGCGCAATTTGAAGGTGGAAATGTTTCCAAAAGAGTTTATATCAAATAATATAAAAATCAACTTTACAAAAGCGGGCCTTGCTCGCTTTTTTTATGCTAACAAGAACCATGAATAAAAAAATAATTTACAGTGCGCTATTTCTACTTCCTTTAATTGGCTTTGGACTTAGATATCAATTGAATAAAAAGCAAATTACTACCAAAAGTCCACAAAAAGTAATTTCAAAAAATAACTTGGAAGATTCTGTTTTTAGTCTTGTAGCCGTTGGAGACATTATGATGGGAACCAACTATCCTAGCGCTGATGGCTTGCCTCCAAAAAGCACTAATCTATTAGATTCAGTTCTTCAATATTTAAAAGAAGGTGATCTTACCTTTGGAAATTTAGAGGGGTCCATGTTTGATGGAGAAGGAACACCAAAAAAGTGTTCTAATCCTGCTGTTTGTTACGCCTTTAGACAACCTACTTATTTTATGAAACAGCTGCAAGCAGCAGGGTTTGATTTATTTTCAATTGCCAACAATCACCTGGGCGACTTTGGAGATATCGGCAGGGCGGCAACTTGTGCTACCTTAAAAGAAAACAAAATGAAGTTTGCAGGACTCGAAAGGTGCCCTTGGGATACCTTAACGGTAAAAGGAGTTAAAATAGGGTTTACTGCCTTTGCTCCAAATACCCAATGCTTGCAAATTACAGATTATACTACCTTGACAAAAACTGTAAAATTATTATCGGCGACTTGTGACATTGTAATTGTTTCTTTTCACGGCGGTGCAGAAGGGAGTTCTAAAAGTCATGTTCCCAAAATGGAAGAAATCTTCTTGGGCGAAAACAGAGGTGATGTCTATAAATTTGCAAGGGTTGCCATCGATGCAGGTGCTGATGTAGTTTTGGGTCATGGTCCGCATGTAACAAGAGCGGTGGATATTTATAAGAATAGATTTATTGCCTATTCTATGGGGAATTTCTGTACTTATGGAAGTTTTAATTTAAAAGGGATCAGTGGACTCGCTCCGATTTATCAGCTCAAATTAAAGAAAGATGGATCGTTCATTTCCGGGAAAGTAATTCCTACTATGCAAAAAGGTGAAGGCGGACCCTTATTTGATCCAAATAAAAGTGTGTTTCAAGAGATTAGAAATTTAACCAAAACAGATTTTCCAGAGAATGGATTTCAACTCTCAGAAAATGGATTTTTTACTTTTAATTGATTTTATTTATTCCCTGAAAGCATAAATTCTGATGTCGTATGAAAAACAATATCAGGATAATCTTGCTCAGCCATCGACAACAAGAAAGGTGTTTCCGCTAAAAATACGGTGTAATTATCTTTATCTGTTGCTAAATAATTTGCCTTAGCTCTTTTAAAATTAGCAAGTTGCTCAGCGTTTTCACTCGTAATCCAACATGCCTTAGAAAAATTCCGATGAACAAAACGACAATTAGCACCATATTCATGAATCAATCGATAATTAATTACTTCAAACTGTAATTGACCTACAGTACCCACAATTTTACGATTACCCGGCTGCTGAATAAACAATTGAGCAACGCCTTCATCAATTAATTGGCGAATACCTTTTTCAAGTTGTTTTGATTTTAATGGGTCTAAATTTTCCAATTCTTGAAAAATTTCTGGAGAGAAACTTGGAATCCCTTTGTAGGCCATAATTTCTCCAGAACTCATGGTATCTCCAATTTTAAAGTTACCTGTATCATACAATCCAACTACATCACCTGGATATGCTTCATCAATCACACTTTTATCCTGAGCTAAAAAAGAAGTAGGATTGGCAAACTTCATTTTTTTGTTCAATCTAACATGGTGATAAAAGGTATTTCTTTCAAATTTTCCTGAAACAACCCGAAGGAATGCAATTCTATCGCGATGTTTCGGGTCTAGATTGGCGTGAATTTTAAAAACAAAACCAGAAAAATTATTTTCATCTGGTTCCACTCTTCTTACATCAGTATCACGACCGATTGGAGAAGGTGAAATTTCACAAAAGGTATCCAGTAATTCTCGTACACCAAAATTATTAACTGCCGAACCAAAAAATACAGGAGCGATATCACCAGAAAGGTATTTATTACGATCAAAAGGATCGTAAACACTTTCTATTATTTCAATTTCTTCTCGTAATTCTTTGGCTGGAGCATCACCAATAATGCTGTCTAAGATGGTATCAGACAAACTATCTACTGCAACGACCTCAGCTGCTATCTTGGTTTTATTTGCCGCAAAAAGATTTAAACTTTGATTGTAAATGTTATAAACTCCCTGAAACCTATCCCCCATTCCTATGGGCCATGTTAAAGGACGCACATGAATGTCTAAGGTTTGTTCTAGTTCGTCTAATAAATCAAATGCTTCTTTACCATCACGGTCCATTTTATTAACAAAAACAATTACAGGAGTCTTTCGCATTCTACAAACTTCCATCAAGCGCTTCGTTTGTTCCTCCACACCATTGGCACAATCAATTACAAGAATAACACTGTCAACTGCCGTTAAAGTTCTAAAGGTATCTTCGGCAAAATCTTTGTGACCGGGAGTATCAAGAATGTTGATTTGTTTGTCCCGGTATTGAAATGCCATAACAGAGGTAGCGACAGAGATTCCTCTTTGCTTTTCTATCTCCATAAAATCGGAGGTAGCTGTTTTTTTAATTTTGTTGTTTTTAACTGCCCCAGCGGTTTGAATAGCCCCTCCAAAAAGCAAAAGTTTCTCCGTCAAGGTAGTTTTACCAGCATCCGGATGGGAAATAATCCCAAAAGTTCGTCTTTTTTCTATTTGTTCGAGGTCGCGCATAAGGCTATAAGAATAAAAAAGACCGCCCAGGCAGTCTTTTAATTTATTTCAATAAATTTGAAATTAGAAAATCTCGCTTGCACTAAAATGAAATGCACCTTCAATCGCAGCATTTTCATCTGAATCAGAACCATGCACTGCATTTCTTCCTTTATTTTCAGCGTATGCCTTACGAATTGTACCGTCAGCTGCTTCTGCAGGATCTGTAGCACCAATTAAGGTTCTAAAGTCAGCAACTGCATTGTCTTTTTCCAAAATAGCAGCTACAATCGGACCAGAGGTCATGTATTCTACTAATACACCATAAAAAGGTCTTTCAGAGTGTACTTCGTAGAATTTTTTCGCATCCTCTAAAGACAACTGTGTATATTTCATTGCTTTGATAGAAAATCCAGCCTGGATAATCATATCTAAAATTTTTCCCATATGCATATTTTCAATTGCATCAGGTTTTAACATTGTAAAAGTTCTATTCGTCGCCATTTTCTTATAAATTTGGGTGCAAAGATAAGGAATATTAAAAATGTAACCTTAAAACAGAGCATTCATTTTATCATTATGACAAAAATAAAATCACTAATCACCTCAGCGCTCTTCATAACGGGGTTAATTATTACTGCTTGCGGACCCAACAAGACAGTGAAAAAATCAAAAATTAAGACGCCGTCTCAGGAAAATAATTCAACTGTTCCTGCCAAAAAAAAGGTGGAGGAAGACATTAAAGAATCTCCGAATGTTCCTGCCCAATTACTCCCTATTCAAAAAAAGACTGAAAAAGCACCCAATGAGCTTCTTGTGCCTACAGTATTGAAAATGGCGCCAGAAATGAATATTCCTCAAAAATGGACCGATGCTTTTGCTGCCCCTGAATGGCAAGAGTATTACCATGAAAGTTCAAGTGCCTTCATGAAGGGATGGGAAAAGGAATTACAAAAAGATTCTGCCTTTGTGGTCAATAAGGACGATTTACTTAGGATTTACAGAGGTAAAATGGAAAAAATATTTTATGCTAGTCCAGAATTTGTTGAGTATAGCGTTCAAAAATTAAAATCTGAAAGTCAATTTGAACTGCTTGAAAAAAAATATCCAAGCCATTTTAATTAACAAGAGGCAATTTCTTTTTAGCGGCGAATTCGATAATAATTCCAATGGTAGGCTGAACGATACCTGATGCATTTTCGATGTATTTAGTTTGGTATCGCGTTGGGTCATTTGGATCAGTCACTGGGGCGCCTGCAGCATCTGTAACTACTAATAAGGTTGGAGCCAAAATAGTTTTGTGCCCATATGCATTTTGAATGTCTAGATAAAAATTCAAGTTGAACTTATCCAAAAACAGTTTCTTGTCCACCCTAACATTCAATTGATGATAATTTGATTCACGCATGGTGTTCAATTTATTGTAATCCAACAAACCAAAACCATTAATATCCCAATTTTGTTTTAGGCTAGAGTTAGCTACATCATACGGAGTGTAAGGCGAGCCTCCGGAGAACAACCAACGCATTCCGATTTCCCAACCATTTTTGAATCGTTTTCCACCTGTTAGAGAAACAATATTTCTACTATCCCATGCCGTTGGAACATAGTTACCCAATTTGTCTTGAAATTCAGACTTTACAAAAGTGTAGGCAACAACTGCATAAAACCCTTTAAATAATTTTTGCTGATACAAGAATTCAAAACCGTAAGATCTTCCCATGGATTGAGAACGCACGGCTTCATTTCCAACTACTCCAAAATCAGATCCGATATTCGCCAAACACAAAGAGTCTTTTGTAGAAAAAGGATAGTAATTATATTTTTTATAAAAACCTTCAACCGTAAAACGAGAACTAATTTCAGTAAGATATTCAGCACCCAGAACAAAATGATCCGCTTGAATATATTTCAAGTCATTTGCTTTATTGATCAATGATCCTTGCGCATCTCGGTATCCAAGAATGGTATAAGAAGGAAGTTGATGGTAACGGGCAATATTTCCATTGATGGCAATTTTCTTAGTCACCCGATAGTTCACAGAAAAGCTTGGAGATAGTTGATTTAATAAATTAGACATGTTTTTTGAATAATTGGTCCCATCTGCTCGTAAGCCAATAGAAAGATTTAATTTTTCATTAAACAAACCTTTGCTTAATTGCGAAAAAGCGCTGTATTTACTTAAAAACAAATCCGATTTAAAATCAATGGTTACAGGCTGACCTTGAATGGTAATCTTGTTGTAGGTGGAATTAAAATATCGGGCGTATTCATAACCAGCCCCAACATTCCAACGCCATCCGTCTTTTTTATAAGTATGTTCTATGCGCACCTTATTTTCAGCCTCAAAGGAAGAGTAATCTAAGATTTTATTGGCTTGAGTTTCTATAAAATCCTTGTAACGCGTTGCTGTATTATTTAACATGTTTCTACTCACCACAATATTTTGAATCCCATTTTTACTAGAATGCATGTAATTAACTCCTAGGGTATAATTCCATTGTTGTTGTAGCGGCAAATTCCCGAGGATATAATTATTGGATTCAATTTGAGAGGAATCTGTTACATTATCATTCGCACTTGCATTTAATCTAAAATCATCGATGGCACCCAAACCAATTACAGATAGTTTACTGTTCTTATTAATCTTGTAATTATACTTAAACTGAAAATCATTATAGGTAGGTAAGATCGGTAATTTTAATGCTGCAAATAGAAATTGCAAATAAGACCTACGCGCTGAAAAGATAAAATTCGAGTTTTTACCCAAGGGACCATCCAATGTAATGGCAGCATCACTAGAGCCCAAAGCGAAATTAGTTATCAATCCATCACTATTCCCTTCTTTCTGTTTAAAAGAAATCACACTACTCAATCCATTGGCTCTATTTGAAGGGAAGGCACCTGCATAAAAATCAACTTCTCTGATGAAATTTACATTTAACAATCCAACAGGTCCGCCACTACTTCCTTGGGTAGCAAAGTGATTGATGTTGGGAACTTCAATACCATCTAAATAAAATTTATTTTCTCCAGGAGATCCTCCTCTAATGATGATGTCATTTCGAAAAGTAGCACGAGAGGCGACTCCAGGAAGCGCTGCAATTACACGACTTACATCGCGATTAGCGCCGGGTAGTCTTTCGATTTCAGTTGAATTCAAAGTCTTTAATGAAACTGGTGATTCTACATTTCTTAAAAATCTATTCCCATTAATCACAACTTCTTTTTGGTCTTTAACTATAAAATCCAGATTAAAGTCTAACTCAATTGAACGCGCATTGGTAACCAAAATTTCATTGATGATTTGATCTTTAAATCCAGGACAACTCGCTTTAAAGGAATAGATTCCCGGGGCAATGCCTCTTATTTCATAAGAACCATCTTCTAAAGAAATAGCTCCTTTTTGCTGATCAAGAATAGAAATCTTTACAAAGGCAATTGCTTCATTGTTGGCAGCATTTAAAACATGACCCCTTACCAATCCATTTTGAGAAAAAGAATTGAAAGAAAGAAAAATTATGATAATAAAAAAGAGAAGAGATAGGGATTTCATGACAGAATTTAACAGTTAAACAAATAAAATTTTAACTTGTTTACAAAATTAGAAATCTTTTGTGGTTCTTGTCCATGTTTGCGTACGATAAAAGGGTCCAATATAACCTCTAACATTTAATTTATCTGGTTTTGAGGCATCGATCCACATTTTAACAGTATATGTTTTACCGTTCTCTGGATCTACAATGGTGCCATCTTCCCATTCACTTCCATTCCACTCTAATCCGCGAACAATTTGCAGACCGTCTAAAGGTTTATTTTTTCGATCATCTGTACAAAGGGTACATTTTGGGTTAGGACCTCTACCCTCTCTTGGATATAAATAAATGATTTTTCCATATAATTCCCCATCAGTTTTGTAGAGCTCTACGACAGATTTTTTCTTGCCCGTATTATCATCAATGGTAATCCAATTCCCAAGGCAACTTTGAGCGAAAGTAATTTTAGTAACTAAAATACAAGCAAATAAAAGTATAGATTTCATAATTTTTTATTTTAAAGATAAACAAAAATGCATATAATTTTTCAAAATTAAAGAACCTTTTTCGGTCAAAATTGATTCAGGATGAAATTGAACCCCAAATTGATAATTTTCTAACACCTCCAATCCCATGGCAACCCCCTCAATTGATTCAGCAATAAGAAAGTCTTCAGAAAGATTGACTACTTTCCAACTGTGATACAATCCAACTTTAAATTCCTGCGGTAAATCTTTGAATAATAAAGAAGGTTTTAATTGAATCACTTGGGCATTGACCCCATGTTTCACTTCCAATTGATTTTCAAGTTGAGCGCCTAAGAACTCTGAAATACCTTGCATTCCTAAACATATACCTAAAACTGGAACTTTACCTTTGCAAATATTTAACACCTCAAATAGATTCTTTTTTTCTTTTGGTAAACCAGGTCCTGGAGAAAGTACAATACCATCAAATGACAACAACGCTTCTAAATCTAAGTCGTTTTCCCTAAGCACAATGACCTCACAATTCAAATTTTTGAAGTAATGGGCGAGATTGTAGGTAAAAGAATCGTAAAAATCGATGATTAATAGTCTCATTTGGAGGTTTTGTTTTTACTTTGCAAAAGTAGCAAAGAGAATAAAGTAAATTTGCAAAAAATAATAAAAAATAAAATGAGTAAAATTTCCATTCAAATACCTCAAGCACCTTCACCGATTGGTCCTTATAGTCCTGCGATTTTAAAAAATAACACCTTGTACATCAGCGGACAAGTTCCTTTGAATCCAACGACAGGGAAATTAATTAATGATGATATAAAAGCAGCGACCCAACAGGTAATGGAAAATTTAGGGGCGCTATTAAATGCCGCTGATATGGGATTTGACGATGTAGTAAAATGCTCTATCTTCATGAAAGATTTGGGAGATTTTCAAGAAATGAATGCTGTTTATGGAACTTATTTTAATACTATTCCACCAGCAAGAGAAACAATAGAAATAGCAAGACTTCCGTTAGATGCCATAATTGAAATTTCTTGTATTGCCATAAAATGAAAATGAATCCAAATAGTTTTGATTTAAGTATTATCATCGTTAATTATAATGTTGAGTTTTTTCTCGAGCAATGTTTGAACTCAGTTGAAAAAGCCCGGCAAAAATTAAATATCGAAGTTTTTGTAGTTGACAATAATAGTTCTGATGGCTCCATGTCAATGCTGGAAAGAAAATTTCAAAATATTAAAAGAATTGAAAACAAAGAAAACCTAGGTTTTGCAAAAGCCAACAATCAAGCCATTACATTAGCTTCAGGAAAATACATACTCTTACTCAATCCAGACACGGTGATTGAAGAACAAACACTGAGTCTTGTTTTTCAACGCATGCAAGCAGATCAAAATATCGGTGGATTAGGCGTTCGAATGGTTGATGGAAAAGGAATTTTTCTGCCTGAATCTAAAAGAGGATTACCAACCCCTGCAGTTGCCTTCTATAAAATATTTGGGTTTTCGAAACTCTTTAAGAAATCAAAACGCTTTGGCCGTTATCATCTGAGCTACCTTCCTGAAATGGAAGAACATGAAATTGATATACTCAGTGGAGCATTTATGTGCATGCGTAAAGAGGTACTGGAAGAGATTGGTTATTTAGATGAAACCTTTTTCATGTATGGAGAAGATATTGATCTTTCTTACAGAATTCAAAAGGCAGGATTCAAAAATTTATATTTCCCTCAAACAAGCATTATTCATTACAAGGGAGAAAGCACCAAGAAGAGTTCTGTGAATTATGTATTTGTTTTTTATCGGGCCATGGTGATTTTTGCTAAAAAACATTTTTCACAACAGAACGCCTCATTGTTTTCCTTAGCAATTAATGCTGCCATCTATTTACGCGCAGGAATAGCGATTGTACAACGCTTTATTAAATTTTTCGGTCCAATTATAATTCAATCTGCTATACTGCTGCTTGGACTATTTGCACTAACCTATCAATGGCAACAACGAGAAATCACCTTTCCACAAGCAGCTTACCAACTGATGATACCTACCTATTTTATCATTTGGACCTTAAGTTATTTACTCTGTGGAGCTTTTGACGAACCTTTTAGGGTAAGTAAACAATTGAAGGGTGTAATTATTGGAACTGGACTCATTCTTATTTTATATGCCTTGTTGCCGAAAGAACTTCAATTTTCCAGATTGTATGTACTAATTGGTGGCCTTTGGTATTTTCTGTGGAATATATTAAATAGATTACTTAAGAATCTTTTGAGTGGAAAAGGTTGGCACCTGAATAGAAAAGTTAAACGAAAATTCCTCATCATTGGAGATGAAGAAGAAGTCAAAAGAGTGGAGCGCTTATTACATCAAACTTTTAGTGCCATATCATCGGTTTCTGCAGTGGCAGTTCACGAACATTTTACAGGAGCAATAGGGGATTTACGCCAAATTGAAAAAGTAATTCAAGAGTTAAAAATAGACGAATTAATTTTCTGTGCAAAAGATATCAGTGCCAGGCAGATTATTCAAATTATGGGTGATGTGAAATCTGAAGAAATTGATTTTAAAATTGCACAACCAGATGCCCAATTTATCATTGGAAGTAATTCCATTGATAACAGTGGTGAAATGTATGTGCTAAATATCAGTACTCTGAACAGAACTAGCACCTTACGATCTAAAAGATTACTCGATGTTCTTTTTGCAGGACTTGCTTTAGCATTATCACCCATTCTTATATTTCTATTTAACAACAAAAAACAATTTTTAAAGAATCAATTGCAACTCATAATAGGAAACAAAACACTCGTCGGTTTTTATAGAAATGAAGAGGTGAAAGACACCCATTTACCTCAGCTTAGGAAAGGCATTTTAAATCCAATGGATGGAAATTTGGGCCTTCCAAATGAGAATATGGATAAAGTAAATTTAATTTACTCAAGAGATTATTCATTATTGAAAGATTTAGGCATTCTGATGAAGCATTGGAAAAATTTGGATCGTGTTTAATAATTCTTGTTATATCTAACATTTTGACTAATTTTACACTCAAATAAATGAATATTTAAGATGGCTGAAATAGAAATCAGACTTCCCAAAATGGGTGAGAGCGTAACAGAGGCAACAATTACAAATTGGCTAAAACAACCAGGTGACAAAGTTGCTATGGATGAGCCTTTGGTAGAGGTTGCTACTGATAAAGTGGACAATGAATTACCATCTGAAGCAGCTGGAACGCTTATAAAATGTTTATTTGAAAAAGATCAGGTAGCGCAAGTTGGAGATGTAATTGCCATTATATCAACAGACTCGAATGCGGTAGCAGCAGCCACAAGTGCTCCTGTTATTGCTGAAACACCAATTGCAGCAGCTGTAGAAACAAAAATAATCGAGGAGGTCATCACTCCAACTGAAAATCAACAAAATTTCAATTCAGGAGATCGCTTCTACTCACCATTGGTTAAAAGTATTGCTCAAAAAGAAGGACTGAGTAGTTCGGAATTGAATAGCGTTACTGGAACAGGTTTGGAAGGTAGAGTAACTAAGAAAGATTTGATTTCTTATATAGAAAATAGAGGTTCGGCGCCTAATGTACAAGTTGCTGTTGCTGCAAGTACGCCAACAATCCCTACCCCATCAGTACCAAAACCTCCAATGGTTTTTGCAAGTGGAACAGATGAAATCATTGAAATGGATCGAATGCGCAAGCTGATCTCTGATCACATGGTTATGTCAAAACACACTTCGCCACATGTTACTTCTTTCGTTGAAGCAGATGTAACTAATATCGTAAATTGGAGAAATAAAGTTAAAAAGAAGTTTTTTGAGAGAGAAGGGGAGAATATTACCTTCACTCCTATTTTTATTCAAGCAATAGCTAAAGCAATTAAAGATTTTCCAATGATTAATGTTTCCGTATCAGGAACGACGATTATCAAAAAGAAAGACATAAATATTGGAATGGCAACAGCATTACCTTCTGGTAACCTGATTGTTCCTGTAATTAAAAATGCAGATCAATTAAATTTAATTGGTTTGACAAAAGCAGTGAATCAACTGGCAAATAATGCAAGAAACAATAAACTAAAACCAGAAGATGTTCAAGGTGGAACTTACACCATGACTAATGTAGGTTCGTTTGGAAATGTAATGGGAACTCCAATTATCAATCAACCCCAAGTAGCTATTATGGCTGTTGGAGCGATAAGAAAAATGCCTGCAGTAATTGAAACACCTGAAGGAGATTTTATTGGAATTCGTCATAAAATGTTTTTATCACACTCTTACGATCACAGGGTAGTTGATGGTGCTCTTGGTGGACAGTTTGTCCGCAGGGTTGCTGATTATCTTGAACAATTTGACACAGAACAGAATTTTTAAATTACCTTTATAAAAAATAGAAGTTATGAATAAATATTTAACATTAACATTGGGATTATTCATCTCTTTAATGGCTTACAGCCAACAAACTGAAGTAGAAATTAAAAATGTAATCAACAAGTCTTCTGAGCAGGACTTGATAGGTGAGAACTCTAGATTATTACAAGAAAACTTCTTTCATTTTGCAGATTTAGTTGCAGATAAGTTAATCAGTTATGATAAAGATAATGCGAACTACAATTATAGAAAAGGGTTTATCTTATTGGCAATGAATCAGAACAATGAATTGGCGATGAATCATTTATTGAAAGCAATCAAAAAAACACAAGTCAATTACGATATTTATTCCGTTACTGAAAAAGCAGCCTCCATTGATGCTTACTTTTATTTAGCAGCAACTTATCAAATAGACGGACAATTCGATAAAGCCATTTCTAATTATAAAATATTTCTTGAAAAGGCGGTAAAAAAATCTGAATTGAATGTAAGCGCTCAAAACTGCATCAAACAATGTGAAGTAGCTAAAAAAGCAGTTGCATCTTCTCAAGGAAAAGCACCAATGAATCTTGGTAAAAGTTTGAACACTAATCAAAATGAATGGAATGCTCAAATTTCTTTAGACGGAAAAGTTGTTTATTTTTCTAGTCAATGGCCATGGGCGGACAAGGCAGCTGATGCTTCCAAAGATGTTATGTTCAATACCTATCCAGATGATGTATATCAGATGTTTGTCGAAAAATCTGGAGCTTGGAGTAAGCCAAGTATCATGTCTTTTTCAAATCCTAAAGTTGGTGAACGATTGAGTTATATCACACAAGACGAAAGAAATGTTTTTGTATACAACAATAGCGGAAATTTCTTATTTAATACCACTTTTCAAAATGGCGTTTATGGTCCATTAACACCGATTAAGGAGGTTAAAACCGCAAGTGAAAATAGTGCTTATATTCATTGGAATACGCATTACACACTCTCTCCTGATGGAAATACCATTTATTTTGTATCGAATGCTGAGGGTGGTAAAGGGAAAAGAGATCTTTACATGGCTGAAAAATTAAACGGCGTTTGGGGTGCTGCTCAAAATATGGGAGGCATGATTAATTCAGCGTTTGATGAAGAAACACCTTTTATGGGATTAGATAATAATGTACTTTATTTCGCTAATAATGGTCCTGAAAGTATGGGAGGCTTCGATATTTTTATGGTACAAAGAGATGAGAATGGAATGTGGTCGAAACCTGTAAATATTGGTTTTCCATTCAATTCTCCAGCTGATGACCTATTCTTTACTTTAACTGCTAATGGTAAACAAGGAATGGTGTCCTCTAACCGCAAAGGCGGGGAAGGAATGTTTGATCTGTACGCTCTTGAAATGTCCGCATCGAGCAACAATGCATTTTTAAACGGTCAAATAATAAACCCTAAAGGAAAAGCAATACCAGAAGGATCTTATATTATTTTAAAATGCTTGGATTGCAATAATTCTTCAGAAGTAATTCTAGCGCCAAGAATGAGAGATGGTGTATTTGTAAGTAAACTTGAAAAATGTAAGACCTATGAATTGTCCTACTATTATGGTTCTGAAAGCCGAAAGCACTATACTACACAATTTAAAACCAATTGCGAAACAAGCTATGAGGAAATAGTTCAGAAGGTCTTAATAGATGACGACAATAAAATCATCTTTCCTTTCCCTAAATATACCGTTCAAGGTACCGTTCGTGACGAGAAATCAGGTTTAGGTATTGCAAATGCAAGTGTAAGTATTAATATTAATGGAAAAACTGATGTAGTGAATACCGATAACAATGGAAACTATATTTCCAATCTTATTAAGAATCTTTATTACGAGACTGAGGTTAATGGTCAATCAGAAGCAAGTGCTCAAGATTATTTATCAAACTCAAATTCCATCAAAACGGTATTGGCTTACGATTCAATTTTAAAAATGGATGTCAATTTAACTCCAGTAGCAACAAATAATTTAGGAACATACTATGTAAACTATCAATTTAATAAGCACAATTTGACAGACTTTTCAAAAAATAAATTGAATGAAGTCATCAAAGTTTTAAACGCTAATCCAAACTTGAAGGTTGAAATTAGATCCCATACAGATTCAAGAGGTAGTGCTATTTATAATCAAGTGCTTTCAGATTTAAGAGCAAAAACTGCTAAGGAATATATTCAATCCAAAATCACCAATTCAAGACGCGTTAGTTCTAAAGGATATGGTGAAACTGAATTGCTTAATTCCTGTGCGGATGGTGTTCCATGTACTGAAAAAGAACAACTACAGAATAGAAGAACTGAATTCATCATTATTAAATAACTGATTTCACATTTAACACAGCCCAATTTATTGGGCTTTTTTTTTCTACTATAATGAAAATTAATCTCAAGAAACCACTTTGTGTTTTTGACTTAGAAACCACAGGAACCAACATCACAAAAGACCGAATTGTTCAAATTGCTATCGTTAAAATCATGGAAGATGGAAGCGAAATTGAATACAATGAATTGGTGAATCCTGAAGTTACGATTTCTGATGAAATTGCAGAAATCCATGGGATTACAAATGAGATGGTCAAAAATGCTCCAACCATAAAAACATTAGGGCCAGCCATTCTAGCTTTTATAGGAGATGCAGATCTTGCGGGATACAATTCAAATAAATTTGATATACCCGTTTTAGTAGAGGAATTGTTAAGAGTCGGTATTGCTGTAGATTTTTCAGATAAATCATTTGTAGACATCCAGAATATTTTTCACAAAATGGAACAACGCACCCTTGCTGCTGCGTACCAATTTTATTGTGGGAAAACTATGGACAATGCGCATAATGCTTTATATGATACGCAAGTAACATGGGAAGTATTGAAAGCGCAACTAGAACGCTATCCAGAATTGGACAGTGAAATTAACGCCCTTGCAAGCTTCTCAAGGCAGAGCAATTATGCGATGGTCGATTTTGCTGGTCGACTTGCGCATAACGACAAAGGAGAAGTGGTCTATAATTTTGGGAAACATAAAGGGAAAACCATTGCAGCAGTAATGCAAAATGAACCCGGTTATTATGGTTGGATGTTAGAAGCAGATTTCCCGCATCAAACAAAACAATGCCTTCGCAAGGAGATGGAAGAAATAAAAAGAAAAAAGGAAGTCAATAAAGAAGGTGAAATTCAAGATAAAATAAGTGGATTATTAGATAAATTTAATAAGAAATGAAAATAATTTGTATTGGCAGAAACTATAGTGAACACGCTAAAGAAATGGGTTCTGCTACCCCAAGTGAACCCGTTTTTTTCATGAAACCTGATACTGCAATATTGCGTGAGAAATATTTTTTTCATCCCTCCTTTACAAAAGATTTACATTATGAATGTGAATTGGTGGTGAAAATTTCAAAACCAGGAAAAAGTATTGCAGTTCAATTTGCAAAAAACTACTATAAAGAAGTTTCTATTGGCATAGATTTTACCGCACGAGATCTACAACAAGCTTGCAAAGAAGCTGGATTACCTTGGGAAAAAGCAAAATCATTTGACAATAGTGCAGTGGTATCCAATACTTGGATTTCCGTTGAAGAAAACAAAATACCCAGTAAGTTTGAGTTTTATCAAAATGGGACTTTAAAACAAAAAGGCGATAGCACTGAGATGATTTTCAGTATCGATCAAATTATCGCTTATATTTCTCAATTCATCACCCTAAAAACAGGTGATTTAATCTTTACAGGGACACCAGCAGGAGTTGGTCCTGTAGCCATCGGTGATCAATTAGAAGGTTTTCTGGAAGGACAAAAGATGTTTAATATTGAAGTAAAATAAAATTCTTTACTGCTTTATAAATCGAATTACTTTTTGATCGCTTATCTTAATAAAATAAACTCCGTTTTTCCAATTACTTACATCAATTGTTGTTTCTAATTCAAGATTAGAAAATTGAATCATAGTTCGACCCATTGCATCAAAGATACAGTAGTTCATATTTAATTTTTTACTATTGATTTGTAATTTATCATGGCTAGGATTTGGATAAATTACACAATCATTTGATGGAATTTCATTGATAGTAAGACTGCTATTTGGATCATTTTCTAGATGAAATACCCCACCTAAATCTTGGCCAATAAATAAATCTAATTGTCCATCATGATCAATATCATTGATAAATGGTGCACTATAAGCGCCTACATTAATTCCTAAAAATCCATTGGATCTCAGATTAAAGTTAGCATTCAAATTTCCATCAATACCATCATACAAGAGCAATGTCCCGTCATAATTACCGAGGATTAAATAGGTAGTGTCAAGGTGACTGAAAAAATGTGGAATTGGAAAACCATCAGGATTGGTAGTAGAGACATCAATTCCCCCCAAAAAGGAAGAGGTCAAAGTAAATTGAGGAAGCGTTGCAGTTCCACTATTCTTGTAATAAATTATCGTTCCCGTTTTTTCTCCTATGATTAAATCTAACAATCCATCTTGGTCTACATCGAATAATTGAGGACTTGCAAATTGACCCACTTGAATCGCAATCCCATTATTATCTTGTAAATTTGAACTCGGTACAGCAAAATTAGGGGAGCTACCAATTGTTGTATTTACAAATAGCGCTAGTTGTCCATCTTCTTTTCCAAGGAGCATATCCAATTTACCATCACCATTAAGGTCACCAAAAGTAGGTGCAATATGCAAGCCCAGATTAGCTTGAGATAAATTCATTAAATCAGCATCAATAAAAGTAAAGACAGGTTGTGTTAAAGTTCCCGTATTCTTATAATACGCCAAGCGACTTTCTTTATTTAATATGGGTTTATAGGCAAAATAATTGGCGACAATTAAATCCTCCAATCCATCACCTGATATGTCTGCAAGTACTGGAATAGAGCCCAAACCATGTTCAATCATTTCACTTTGCAAGAAAGCATTTCCTTGGTAGATGAAATTACTATTTGAATTGCTTGCTGAATTATGATAGAATAAAATACTTTTTTCATTCTCTGACACTCCTTTGGCATTAGGAGCTACGAGTAGATCTTTAATTCCATCAAAATCAACATCTAAACGATACGCTGCCGGAAAGACCTGCATACTCGCAGATACACTATTGGATGGAAAAGCTGGATCAACACTGATCATCAATGAATTGGTATTGGGAGCAGTTCCTCCATTTATCAATAAATTGAGATTGGTATAAGCAACATCACCAACAATCAAATCTTGTACACCTGAGCCATCAATATCCAAAGCCAATAGAGTAGATCCAGAATGGGCTTTTTCGGCATCATTTGGATTGTCATGAGGAGGCAACATTGGGTTTGGGACATTCCCTGTAACACAAGGTCCATTTTGATCATTCAGAAATAAACTATTAGAAGTAACATCCTCTCTAAATCCTCCCCAACATTCATTTTTCAATTTAAAAATTAGAGAGTCTGAATTTCCATACATGTCTTGGCTTTGATTTTGATGATATTGCACATGTTCACCACCAATATGATAGGTCAAAATATCTATATCACCATCAAAATCTACATCTACAAGAGCAGGAATATCGCTTGAGCTAACATATAGACCCAATTGCATACCATTATAATCAGAATACAAAAGCTCCTTTACTAAAAGCCATTGTAAACCTTGAGAAAAGCTCCCAGTATTTTTAAATACCTTCATTCCTCCAATACCATATGTGAAAAGATCATTATTTCCATCACCATTATAATCCACCAAGGCAGCTCGATAACGCAGATCTGAAGGAAATAAAGATGCTGCATGGGGATCAAAAGTATAGAAATGATTCACACCTACTTGATCATGACGAAAAACACGGATTTGGTTATTACTCCGATCAAAAATGAATATATCTAAATCACCATCAAAATCATAATCTATATCCGAGGGTTGCGCATAGTTAATTCCACCAGCCCAAGCCAAATCTAATTTACTTCCTAATTTATATACAGGAATTGAATCTTCGTAATTAAATTGAAATTGAGCAGAGATGGAGACCCATCTGCAACAAACAATACATAAAAGAATGATAAAACGCTTTAAAGACATCAGATTTCTATTAATAATTTACTTCTTGATGCAAAGGATTTAAGAGATCCATTACTGATTTCACTGGACTAAAAGTATTGCTAGGAATTTCAACAAAAATGGAGTTCCAATAATACATGGATCCATTCCATAATCCCGGAAGTTCCAAGTAATTTATTTGATTGCCTAAATAAGTCTTTTTAACCTTAAAAGAACTTTTAGCATCAACCAATTGACTCAAATCAATTTCATTTCCTTCTAAATCTTTGGTGCAAAGCACCATCATCACAGGATTAAAATGCGTACTCGAAAATAAATGCTTTGTTTGTTCTTCGTTAACAATTTGAGACTTCTCAATAATTTGTTTCGTTACTATTCCATCGCGATTAATCATAAAAGGTCCGCCTCCCGCCAATCCTTCATTTTTTACCATTCCACAAATTCGCAATGGACGATTAATGATCGAAATCAAGTTTGCTTCATCTTTTATTGAGGATATTTCTGAATGGGTATAGAGTTGAAATTCTTCGTTCAATTTTATCAATTCAGGAATAGATTTCGAAGTTTGAATCAACTGTAATCGTTCCCTAATTTCAATAAGTAAACCAGCCAATGCACTCCACACCTGATTAGAAGAGGAAGCGTGAGAAAGGTGTTGCACATTATCAATGTTTTTTACAAATATTAAATCCGCTTGAATAGATTGAAGATTTGGCAAAAGTGCTCCATGACCAGCAGGCCTTCTGAGATAGTTTCCATCTAAATCCTTCAAGGCTTCTTGCTGCTCATTAAAAACATAGGCGTCAGCAGTATTAGATTGATAAGAATAGGCTACTTCATAATTTTTTTGATCATTTTGTTCCGCATTGGCAATGACCATTTTTATTAAATCTTCATATTTTTCCTGAATGGTAAAGTGGAAAGTTGCTTTTGAAGCGTTAAGAAAAGAAGCTTGAAGAATATGTTCTTCAATAGGGTTTTTCACACCCGAAATATAAGAATGAAATGGAAAAACACCTTTAGGCAGTTGCGCATAATCTTGTCCTTCTGGAGCCATTAAGAAGTTAAGAAAATCCTTCCAATCCATTTCGAAATTCAAGATATTATTTTGGATCTCTAGGGGTAAAAGTTCAAAAAAGGCGAACTTAGAAATATGACTAAAAAATCGCTCTACCGAAGCACGATTTTCGTCTTTTGGATTTTGCAGAAATTCATGGATGAACTCAAACATTCGCGAACCTGAACCAGAGGCAGGTATAAACACACAAACTTCTTTTTGAGCAGCCTTAAATTTAGATTCATAAAAATGAAGGTGAGTATCTAACAAATTTAAAATCCCCTCCCCGACTCTACATGGACCTTCAATCAATAAAGAAGGACTGACATCAAAAAGATTTTTTCGCTCGTGCGCGATGATTTCAGAGATCATGGTCGTAATGTAAAATCGATTTGTTTTCTTTGCATAATGAATATTGTCTTCGAATTTATAAAATATCAACTGATTGCCAAAGGAAGACATGGAATACATTCTCCATTTGTATATAAATTAGTTGATGAAATACTTAATCAAAAAGTTCCAAACAGTGTAAAGCTACAACAAAATGTACTATTCAGAAATTTAAAGAAATCCAAAACAAAAATAAATTTTCAGGAATTTGGTGCGGGTTCCAAAAAAATGGATAGGCAAAGAATTGTAAGCGATGTGTTTAGACAAAGTGCAACGAGAGGAAAATATGCGAAATTAATTTACCTGCTTTCCAAAAACTTTGAGCACAAAGAAATACTAGAATTAGGCACTTCCTTAGGCGTTGGAACGCTTCATTTGCATTGGGGAAATCCTTCTGCAAGTATCACCACACTCGAAGCATGTCCGAATACCTTCGCCTTTACAAGTAAACACCTTCAGGACCACATCTATCCAAAGGGTACAATTAAAATAGAAAACACCTTATTCAAAGAATTTATTGAAAAATCTAAAACCAATTATGACCTCATATTTATTGATGGACATCACAATGGAACAGCGCTATTAGAATACATGGAAGCACTTGATAAAAATTCAAACGACCAGACAATTTTTATTGTGGATGATATCAGATGGAGTAAGGACATGTTTATAGCCTGGAATCAATTGATTCAGAATGAAAAATACCAATTAAGCATAGACTTTTTCAAAATGGGAATCTTAATGAAAAGACCCACTCAAATCAAAGAACATTTTACATTAAAATTTTAATAGGTAGCAAATAATACTGCAAACATATCAGGTAAAGTAGCCTTTATCTGCTCAGACTGAGGTGAAAATTTATCATTATCTTGTCTCGGAGTCCATTCAAAGGTTTGCGAAAAGTCTTTGGCAGAACTCAATTGGAGGTCTAATGTTCTAAAACCTGACAAATCTTCCGTTACCGAAAGGAGCTTTACTAATTTAGTATCGTCTAATGTATTTGGTAAAGCCTCAAAGTCAGTTGAGACAAGATCATCAGGATTTTGAAATTTAACTTTTACATCATTTTCCTTATTTAAATTCTTGACTGAAGCCATAGGGACAATGTTCGATTTCTGCTCAACAGTTTTCTTAGGTTCCTTATTTTGCTTCACACTCTTCGACTCCATCTTTGCAAGAGCCGTATTATTAATAGGATCTGAAAGAGCGTTTTTAATCACAACAGTCATGACAGCAACAACAAGTACAGCGGCAATGGCGCGAAAATATCCTTGTTTATACAATGGGATTTGGCGCATTGGAGCTGGCACTGAAGGAGAAATTTTAGGATATGTTTGGGTAAACAAATCGTCTAAATTTTGCTTTACAGATGCAGCAGGCAGTTCCATTGCATTATTTTCACTTTCAATATGATTAAAAGTTTCTTTTAACAAAAGAAAAGTAGCTTCATCAGAACAAAAAGAAGCAATTTGCTCCAATTCTTGAGCATTCAGATCCTTAATTGAATTTTTCTTAAAAATCGTTTCCATATTATATTTCGATTAAAATAGATTGATAATCCTTTAATTTTTCTGCAAGTTGTTTGGTCGCATAAAATAAACGCGATTTAACGGTTCCTTCATTAATCACTAACACATCTGCAATTTCTTTCATGGACAGACCTTGCAGATGGCGCAAGCTAAAAACTTCTCTGTGCTTATCGTCCAAACTTTCCATGCTTTCATCAAAGGCCACTTTGAAAAATTTATCTTGTACCGTATTCAGAACATTATCTTCTGATTTTAGACTGTAATGCTGATCCAAGCTATTGCTGACATTTTTACGAACCTCAATCTTTTTAAATTCATTTTTACACATGTTACAGGCAATTGTAAACATCCATGTTTTAAAAGATCTATTGGCATCAAAAGCAGTTGGATTGACAATTAATTTAGCAAAAAGATCATGAACCATATCTTGCGCTTTTTCTTTATCCTGCCACAACATTTTATTAAAATAACCAAATAAAACCCCAGAATAACGCAAATATATTTCGTCAAAAGCACGCTTTTCTCCCAGTGACAGTTGCACCATCAAGTCCTCATCAGAAAGGGAATCAAATCGTTTTTTAACGATAATCATATTAGTTTTTCTTATTTATGATAGCAGATTTACCCGATTTTAAGCCAATCTCCTGAATATGTAATTCAGTATTTACTTTTGCAACTTTGACGACATTAAGATTGTATTCAGATTTCAAATAAAATAGCATCGGGAGATAATTACTGGATAAATTATTGCTCAATGGACTTTTAAATTTTGTAATATTCTTTCTATTCATTGTAAGCCATAAATCTTCTTGCTTTTGAATAGATGGTAATTCTCTTGATAATTGAACTTCAAAAATCAAACCAAAAGGAACCAAGTTGGATTGCAGCGGGACAAAATATGGTGATGGAATCGTTAGGGATAATGCTAATTTTTTATTCTGGTTTATAGCACAAAACGCTTCTAAAAAAGCAACATTAACCTCCCTTTGTCCCGGAATAGCATACCCCAATTTAGTTAAGGCATTACGATAATGCTGACTCTGTAAGAAATCAAGTGAAATAACAGGGATTTGGTTGCTGTTCTTATTTACTATTTGTTCATACAAGACGCAATAGGTATCTAAGAAACCATAAGTAATCAGCGTATTACAATCAGCACTTGACAATAAAACATCTGCAGCATAACTCAAGCCTTCTTCACTTATTTGTTCCTCATCTTTTAACTTTAATAAGTATTTTTTAGCGTCCGTAGTGTCGCCAATAATTATTGAATTTGCCATTGATTGGATCAATACATCGCTATTATTAGGCGATAACTCAAGTGCTTTTTGAAGAAAAGGAGCGCGATCTACATCGTAATTTCCTGCCATGTAATAAAACAAATTATACTCAAATTCGGCGGTTGAATCTGCTTGAAGTTCAACAACCTTTTTATCTAATTCTTCTTGTATAGCAGGCTCGATGGTGCGGTACTCAGGTTGAGAAGAAGCTGATTTTTTAAGTTGGGTGAAGGACTTACTTACTACTAGTTTCTTAGAAAATGAAGCGCTTTCAGTTTTTTCTCTTTCCCGATTTGTTTTTGACTTAACACTTTTTTCTCCGAGTTCCTCATTCTGATAGCCCATACTATCCAATACCATCGTTGAATTTTTTTCCTCTTGAATTTGATTGCTGTTGAATTGAATATTCAAACTATTATTTTGCGCAGGTGGTTGCGCTTGCACCATCAGGCAAATTAAGGAGCTGAAGAAAAGAAGAAAGTACTTCATAACCGTCATTTTATTTTATATACATCCATCGAAACAAATAGTTCATTTAAGACAGAATCTGAAAAGTAATATATAAAATCTAATAGTTTTCAATTTTATTTATTTTTATTACAGAGGCCTTGAATAAAAGTAATTTGACTAATAATACTTAGTTTTGAGCGTTGAACAAGAGCATGAAAAAAAAATATTCCATTTTTCTATTATTAACTGCACTATTATTTCTCACTGGGATAAATTCCAGTTGCTCCAAAATCAAAGGAAATTCTAAAGGGCATCTCAATTTCTCGATTGACACTTTAGTTTTTGATACTGTATTTACCACAATCGGATCCACTACTCAACAATTTAAGATCTATAATAACGAAAACAAGCCTGTCCAAATTGATGAGATAGAATTAATGGGAGGCGCCAATTCGCCCTTTAGCATAAATATAGATGGAGAGGCAAAGGATTTTATCAAAAATATAACCCTTAGGGCAAATGACAGTTTATTTGCATTTGTTGAAGTCAACTTGAATGTAAACAGTCAAATACTTCCTTTGATCATTGAGGATTCCATTAGATTTCGCACCAATGGAGTGGATCAATATGTAAAACTTACCGTTTGGGGACAAGACGCATACTTTCATTACAAAGATTTAAATGAGGGCACTTGGCCCAACGACAAACCACATGTTATTTATGGTTATGCAGGGGTAGATTCATCCAAGATTTTAAACATCCAAGCCGGAACAAAAGTTTATTTGCATAAAAACGCATTATTATACATTTACAAATCTACCTTAAACATCAATGGCACTTTAGGAAATGAAGTTGTATTTCAGGGAGATCGATTAGAATCTATGTATCAAGAGGTAGCAGGACAGTATTACGGAATCTATTTTCATCAAGCCAGAGCATCAACCATTGACTATGCCATAATGAAAAATGGGACAAGTGGTGTGCATCTTTTCGGCAATGACCCAAGCAATCCAGGATACACTCTAACCATGACCAATACAAGAATCTTTAATCCTTCGAGGTATGGAGTTTTTATTTATTCAGGCGCTAAAGTCAAAGCGGAAAATTGTCTTATTTCAAGATGTGGAACCCATGCTTTATTAGTTTTAGAAGGTGGAGATTTTAATTTCAATCACTGTAATTTAGTTGGATATGGGAATTCACAATCCCCTGCAGTTGGAATAAGTAATTTTTACAATGATTACATAACAGGAACAACAAATGTAGGTTCCATAAATGAGGGAAAATTTTATAATTGTGTAATTGCTGGTAAGTTAGGGACTGAGATGGCTATTGATACACTTCAAATGAATGGGGTAAGCTTGAATTTTGATTTTAGATCCTGTTTAATCCGTTCAGAAACCGTTTATAATGATTCGTTTTATCAGAACATTATTTGGAATGTCAATCCATTATTTGAAAACACCGCTCAGGGAGATTTTATATATCAGGCTATCTCGCCATTAACTGGAGCAGGATTTGCAAGTTCTGTCTTGAATGATATCTTTGGTAACCCAAGAAACAATCCGCCTGATATTGGAGCAGTAGAACTATAAACAAAAAAAGCGTCCTATTGAGACGCTTTTTTTGTTTAATATAATTAAATTAAGCAGTGGCAATCATATTGTCAAGAACCTCCATAACACCTTTTACAGCTTCTGCAGACTCATTTAATAAAGTTTTTTCTGCTTCATTAAGATCTAACTCAATGATTCTTTCGATTCCTTTTTTACCTAAAACAACAGGAACACCTAAATAGATATTATTTAATCCATATTCACCTTGCAACCAAGCGCATACAGGAAAAATTCTTTTTTGATCACGAACTATAGCTTCCACCATTTGTGCAGCAGCAGCTCCTGGCGCATACCATGCAGAAGTACCTAATAATTTTACTATTTCTCCACCACCAAACTTAGTTCTTTCGATGATTTCGTTTAATTTTTCTTCAGAAATTAATTCAGTAACTGGGATCCCAGCAACAGTTGTATATCTAGGAAGAGGAACCATGGTATCGCCATGACCACCCATCAATACTGCTTGAATATCTTTTGGAGAAACATTTAATTCTGTCGCTAAGAACGCACGGTATCTGGCTGTATCTAAAACACCCGCCATTCCAAAGACCTTATTTGGATCCGTTTTAGCATTCAAAAATGCACAGTAAGTCATAACATCCAAAGGATTAGAAACAACTATTATAATAGCATCAGGAGAATACTTAACGATGTTTTCAGTTACAATCTTAACAATTCCCGCATTGGTAGCGATTAAATCGTCTCTAGACATACCGGGTTTTCTTGGTAAACCAGAAGTAATTACAACAACATCAGAATCTTTTGTTTTTTCATAATCACTTGTAGAACCGATTACTCGTGAATCATACAAATTAATAGGCGCTGTTTGCCAAATATCAAGTGCCTTACCTTCGGCAAAACCCTCCTTTATGTCTAATAGGACGATTTCATTGGCGATTTCGCGACTTGCAAGGACATCTGCGCATGTTGCTCCAACATTACCTGCTCCTACTACTGTAACTTTCATATGAAAAAATTTATTATTGTTATTTTACCCTGCAAAATTAATACAAATGATTAAATTTTCTTTAATTTGATAAACTTTTTAAGTAATATAAACCCAAGAGGCAACCCTAAACTTAAATAAGCGTTTCTAAAATATAAAAACTTGGAGAAGATTGACCCAATAAAGCATATTGTAGCAGGATGTTTGAGAAACGAAAGACGCGCTCAGGAGGAATTCTTCAAAATGTATTATGGGAAAATGTTATCTGTCTGCATGCGCTACATAAAAGATCGTGATAGCGCGCAGGAAGTACTCCAAGATGCTTTTATAAAGGTCTTTGAAAAATTGGAATTATTTGATTTCCGCGGTTCAATCGAGGGTTGGTTGCGTCGAATTGTATCAAATACTGCAATTGATGCCATTAGAAAAGCCAAAAGAAACCCTTTTTTGAGTGGTGACGATAACGATTTTAAGCAAGTAGCAGAGAACGAAATGGAAAAACAAGAAGATTTAGCCTTTATGCAAATAAAAGCAGAAGTCGCCATGGAAGCCATTCAATCTTTGTCACCCGCCTACCGTACTGTCTTCAATATGTATGTATTTGAAGAATATACACATAAAGAAATTGCCGAGATTCTTGGCATAAATGAAGGAACATCAAAATCCAATTTGTCTAAGGCAAAATTGAATTTGCAAAAAAAATTGAATTTAAAATTTGAAAAGATCCAATAATGATGGACGATAAAATAAACGAAATATTTAAATCAGCACTTGAAGGGCATGAAATGCCTTACGATGCAAACGCCTGGAAAGCTTTTGAAAGTAATCTAGACGGAAAACAAGTACCTAAAAAATCAAATCTTTGGAAATGGTTAACGGGTGCTGCTGCTCTTGTTGCCATTATCGGCGGTTTCTTAGCTATTGAACCTTCTCAACAAGCAAATTCTGGCGAGAAAAATTCACCTGAATTACTTTCAAATAATAAGAAAACTGAAATTATTTCAACTGAAGTAAAAGCTGCTCAAATAAAGGAAAAACTGGTTAAAAAAGAAACAAAAAACAAATCTCTTTTAAATCTATTGCAAGAAGAAATTCCAACAATTGCCTCTGTAATTATTAATTTAAACGAAGAAGGAACACTAAAAACAAACCTAGTTAACAATGAATTAGAAACGAATGCTTCCGATAATGACTATAATCTAGTTGACCAGCAAGTATTCTATCCCGAAATAGATATAAATTGTGTGAATGAAGAACAATGGATAGAAAATAAAAATTCTTTTAACCTAATGTTGCAGACTCCAACGGGTGAAGAAATAGTTTTATTAGCCAATCAGAAAACATTAATTACGGCTAAATCTAAAGGAACCTATAAAATTGGTTGGTACATTGAACCGAATAATTTTAATGTCTACAAAAGCAAATTCATTAATGATGTTCCTGCTCTAGATGTTTTGACAGAAGAATTGAACTATGATAATGGATTACCAACTTTACCTGTGAAATTCAGAACTAATGAAGATGAGGTTGTAACCCAATATGACAATCGTTCTATCACCTCTAATTCAAGTGAACAAAATGTCTACTTATTTGAAAAAGGGGATATTCAAATTCGTTTTACCGCAAGCAATACGCATTCTTGCAAAACAACTGTTGTAAAAGAAATAAGTGTAAACGAAAATTATAATCTATTAGCAGTAAATGCTTTTGATCCTTATTCAAGTGATAATAGAAAAAATAGTTTCATGCCTTTTGCACTTACCAAAAGAACAAGTCCATTCGTGCTTGTTATCATTGATCCAGCAGATGGAGGTGTTGTATTTCAATCTAATGACGCGAGTAATTCATGGGATGGTTACGACAAAAGAAACGGTAAAATGGTTGCTCAGAATAAAGCATTCATTTGGAAAGTAAGTTTGCAGAATCCGGAGAAAAAAGAAAAATCAGATTATAAAGGAACAATAATTCGTTTATAAATAGATGTGCTAAGATATGTTAAGTAAGGATTATTCTCAGGGATAATCCTTATTTTTGTTTTAAGCGTTTCTATGAAAAAAATACAGCACTTTAATAGACTTCAAAACCCTAAGGGAAATGAAATATTTATGCACTTAAAAAATTATGTTGCATGAGTATAATTCATTTACTACCGGATCATATTGCCAATCAAATTGCAGCTGGAGAAGTTGTACAGCGTCCTGCCTCTGTAGTAAAGGAGTTGATGGAAAATGCTGTTGATGCAAACGCTCAAAATATTAAAGTAATCATCAAAGATGCTGGTCGGACCTCTATTCAAATAATTGATGATGGTAAAGGGATGCTTCCAACGGATGCTTTGAAGTGTTTTGAAAGACATGCTACAAGTAAAATAACGGTCGCAGATGATTTGTTTACTCTGAAAACAAAAGGATTTAGAGGAGAAGCATTGGCTTCTATTTCAGCAGTAGCACATGTTGTTTTAAAAACGAGACAAGAAGAAGTTGAGTTAGGATATTTAGTTGAAATAGAAGGGAGTAAAATTAGCAAACAAGAGGAAACTGTTTGTGCTAAAGGGACTTCTTTTGAAATAAGAAATTTATTTTACAATATTCCCGCCAGAAGAAATTTTCTGAAATCCGATTATGTTGAATTTGGACACATACAAGAAGAATTTATTCGAGTAGCATTGGCACATCCTGAATGTAAATTCATTCTGATGCACAACGACCAAGAATTATTACATCTCAATTCTGGTGTTCTTAGAAAGCGAATTGTTGATATTTTGGGTAAGTCGAGCAATGAGCATATTGTACCTATTGAAGAAGCAACCGACATTATTAAAATCGAAGGATATGTTGGAAAGCCTGAATTTGCAAGAAAATCAAGAGGAGAGCAATACCTTTTTGTAAATAATCGATTTTTTAAAGACGCCTATTTCAATCATGCGGTCACTAAAGCATTTGAAGGATTAGTTCCAGAAAAATCATTTCCATCGTATTTTATTTTTCTAACGGTTGATCCAAGCAAGATCGATGTCAATATTCACCCAACAAAAACGGAAATTAAATTTGAGGAAGACCGTTTTATTTATTCTATTTTACTGAGCAGTATTAAAAAAGCATTGGGGAAATATAATATTATGCCGACACTGGACTTTGAAATTGAAACTAGTTTTGACATACCAAGTTCCTTTAGAAAAAATCCACTTGTGGAACCACAAATCATTGTAAATCCAAATTATAATCCTTTTCATAAGCAAGCGAACACTGCTTCAAAAGGCGATTATTCGAAAGGAATTCACAGTCAAGGCTTTGGTACAGAGCAACCCGACGATAAAGATTGGGAGAATTTCTATGCCATTAATAAGGAAGATACATCAGTGCGACAAGGTCAAATAGAACTGGATGAATCCTTTGATACTGGAAATAACTTTTTAATCAGAGGAAAATACATTCTTTCCAATTGCAAATCTGGCGTTATGGTAATTGACATAAAAAGAGCAACCGAAAGAATTCGATATGAACAACTTTTACTTGCTTTTGTAAAAGAACCCATTCAACATCAGGCTTTATTGTTTCCAATAGAAAAAGAATTATCGAAGGATGAGATCAGAATTTGGACAGAACACGAGTCTTTATTGGGTCAACTTGGCTTTACGGGCGTCTTAAAAGAAAACACCTTACATCTTGGAAGTACTCCAAATGCTTTGCATGAGAGTCAAATTGAAACATGTTTTTCTGCCTTAATCAACCTTTTGGTTCATAGTGCCATAGACAAAGGCGACTTAGCACATCAAGTAGTAGCAGTTTTAGCCTACAACAGTGCGCGAACGGCCACAATTCAAGTACCCGAGCAAGCTAGTCGTTTGATTGAAGAACTTTTTTCTTTGCCTGAGCATGCATTTTGTCCATCAGGGAAACCAATTATTAAAACCATCACATTAGAAGAAATAGCCGCTAAATTTTAATCATGTTAAAAAATTTACCTCAAGTCACCAAGAATCTTTTGATATTGAACATCATGTTCTTTGTTGCGTCCCTTATTTTAGAATCTCAAAATATTGATCTTATTGGTCAATTTGGGACACATTATGTTAATTCTCCTCAATTCAGACCTTTTCAAATTGTCACTCACTTTTTCATGCATGCAGACTTTTTCCACATTCTATTTAATATGTGGTTGTTTATCATGTTGGGTGCTTATCTAGAAAATCTTTGGGGCCCCAAAAGGTTTTTTATTTTTTATGTTGCTTCTGCTTTGGGTGCATTTGCTTTACATAATTCAATCGGGATTTATCAAATCTATGAACTAAGAGCAGGATTGTGTACTTATCTTCCAATGGATCAAATTGATGCGATTATTGCTGCTACAGATAGAAAACATGTAGGTAATGCGCTTGAAAATTATATGATGATTCACCAATACCCAATTGAACCAGCTTTACAAAACTACCTTACACTTTGTATCACACCAATGGTAGGTGCTTCAGGAGCTATCTTTGGTGTAATGGCTGCCTTTGCTATATTGTTTCCGAACACAGAGTTTAGATTGTATTTTGCGATACCCATTAAAGCAAAATATTTTGTTGGTGCTTACTTCCTATTTGAAATTTATCAGGCTTTTCAAAATCAGGCTGGCGATTCTACAGCCCATTTAGCGCATGTTGGTGGAGCCATTGTAGGTGGAATTATTGTTTTGATTTGGAGGAAAAAAGACAGAGATAATTTTTACTGATGCTGCAGAATAAAAATTTTATAGAGGAAATTAAATTTCAAATTCGTCATGGAAAAATGACGAATAAACTGATCATCATTAATGTTGGAGTATTTGTCCTGATTCAACTGTTGATGGCAATTCAGCGTTTGAAAGGGTCTACCGATGGTTCTTTAATAAATAATATTTTTGGTCTAGACACAAGTGGATTTTTAATGAGACCATGGGGACTAATTACTAGTATTTTTTCTCATTTTGATCTTTGGCATCTTCTTTTTAATATGTTGTTTCTATATTTTGCAGGAAAGTTTTTTGAAACGATTTTTGACCAAAAAAGATTACTAGCAACCTATTTAATCGGTGGAATAATTGGTGGCTTAGTGGAACTTTTGGCGCATTATATATTTTTTTATAACAGTAGCAACAGCCCATTTGTAGTGGGAGCTAGCGGATCGATTATGGCTATATTTGCTGCAATCGCTTTTTACAGTCCCAATACTAAAGTAATGCTCTTTGGTGTTCTTCCAATTCGCTTATTTATTCTTGCTGTTTTCTTTTTATTAAAAGATATAATTGGAATCGGTCATGAAGATGGCATTGCCCATTTCGCTCATATTGGCGGTGCAATTTTAGGTGTGATTTCAGTTCAAAATACTTATAGTCAGAGGAATATTATTACTTTCACGCTTAAGCTCTTTAAAAACCTAAGTACCATTAACTTTGGCACTAAGAAAAAGACAGGTAAGACTTTTCGTGCAAAAAGTGACGAGGCTTACAACTATGAAAAAAAGATGAAGCAAGAGAAGACAGATGTTATTTTAGATAAAATTGCAAAATCTGGATATGAGTCTTTAAATAAAGCTGAAAAAGATTTTCTCTTTAACCAAAGCAATAAATAAACATTTGAAAAAGATAGTCAGTACCTCAGCTAAAATAATTACAAGTATTTTCATTCTTGGATTGCTGATGGGATATGCATCTCCTTATTTTCATCCAAACACGATAACATTTTTACCTTTTTTCGGGTTAAGCTACCCTATTTTTGCAGGCGGCGTAATCACTTTTATGTTGATTTGGGCCGTTTTTAAGTCAAAATGGGCGGTTTTTTGCCTTTTTTTCCTATTAATTGGCGGAAAATTACATTTTCGTAGTTTCGCCTATAATTTAACCAATACTTCAGATTCTATAGAAAATCCTGATAATAAACTTAAATTGTTAAGTTATAATGTTCGCTTATTTGGGATTTACGAACCAACAAACGCTATACAAAATAGAGATGGCATTTTTAGTTTCTTGCGAAAAGAAAATCCAGATGTTGCCTGTTTTCAAGAATATTACCGACAAGACAAACCCACCAATTTCGAGACATTTGATTCCTTAATGTCCTCTGTACATGCTGTTGATTATCACGAAAGAAGTGCTCATAAAATAAGTGGTCGACAAAATTTTGGTATTGCCATGTTTTCAAAATATCCTATGATTGCAAAAGGAGATGTAATGTTTGATACGCAGAGTTCGAGTGATTTTAATTATTGCATTTTTGCTGATATCGTAAAAGGCAAAGACACATTTAGGATTTATAATGTTCACTTACAATCCATTCGCTTACAAGAAGGTAACTATACAACGGAGCGGATTGGAAATCAACGCGTGCCCAGCAAATCCACCATCCTTAAAGTGATTAAAAAATTAAGATTGGCCTATCAAAAAAGAGCTGATCAAGCAAGAAGGGTGGTTGAACATGCATCAAACTCACCTTATCCAAGCGTAATTTGTGGCGACCTTAATGATACCCCTATGTCCTACTGCTACAACCAATTCAACAGAAAATACATTGATGCTTTCAGAAATTCTTCATGGGGAATTGGATCTACCTACATTGGTCGATTGCCTGCTGGAAGAATTGATTATATTTTTCATACACCAACATTGAACAGCACAGAATTTCAAGTTCATTCCGAGAAGTTAAGCGACCACAGGGCTATATCATGTAAGATTGAGAAGCTATGATTTTAGAATTAAATCCTCAATCCATTGATCAAAGGCAAATTATTCAAATTGTAAATTATCTAAATCAAGGTGGAATTGCCATTGTTCCTAGCGATACCGTTTATGCCGTGGTTTGTAGTCTGAATAATAAAAAGGGCTTAGATAGTCTTGCAGCATATAAAGGTTCCTCGCTAAATAAATTAAAATTTTCCTTGATTTTTAATGATTTTACGCAGTTATCTGCCTATACCTCTCCGATTGACAGAAGTATATTTCGCTTATTAAAAACAAATTTACCAGGGCCATTTACCTTCATTTTACATGCACATAAAAATGTATCTAAACTATTTTTATCTAAACGAAGTGAAATGGGGATGCGCATACCCAACAATACCATAATTCAAGAAATCATAAAACAATTGGGTAATCCATTGGCAAGTACCTCTTTGCACAAAGACACTGAGGATACAGACTCTTATTTTACAGATCCAGATGAAATTTATGAGCAATTTGAAGATGAATTTGGATTAATCGTACTTGGTGGCACTGGAAATAATGTTCCCTCTACCATTATAGATTGTTCACAAGGAGAGATAAATATTATAAGACAAGGATTAGGTATCTTAAAAACATAGACTATGTTGCTTATTATAGATTGCGGAAGCCAAAAAACTCAATTTATTGAGGAGTTAGTTGATCTTCATTTGGACTATAAAACCATTTCGATCCTAGATATAAGTCCAGAAGAAGTTGAGAAATACACAGGGATTATTATTTCAGGCGCACCGATTCAAATAACAGAAGTCGATATGCAACTCTATTTAGATCAAGTAGAATGGATAAAAACCACTACAATTCCAGTATTAGGGATTTGTTTTGGTCACCAATTAATAGGATTGTTGTTTGGAGCCTATGGTTCAAAAATGAGAGAGGACAGAGACTGGCAAGAAATTGAAGTGCTCGCAAATCACGCCTTATTCGAACGCATGCCCCTTATCTTTGAAATGATGGAAGATCATTGCGAATGTATTTCTTTACCACCTAATTTTGAATTGATTGCTACCTCAGACGCCTGCGTAAATGAGGCCATGTCGCATCCCACTAAAAGTATTATGGGCGTGCAATTTCACCCTGAGGTGTCTGGGAATTTTGGAGCAGTTTTAATAGAAAATTTTATAAGCCTTTGTGAAACCAAGGATTAGTTTCCAGCTAAAGAGATTAATTTTATTTTATCAATCACTCTAAGTTTACGAACCTCGATTTCCAAACAACCATCTTCTTTAAATTCTTTCAGAAGGCGAATTAATGTTTCCGTAGCGGTACGACAAAATTGGCCAAGTCTTCTCGAGATAGATTAATAGGATCTTCACCATAAATATCCATTAAAATCAACAAAGAGAAAGCCAGTCGTTCACGAACAGATTTTTGCGCCATATTGGTAATAAAATCAGCACGATCAGATAATTCATGAGAAAGTTCTTTGATAATCCCATTTCTAAGGGTAGGATTAAATTCAATCATATTTAGGAAATCTTCTTTCGCAATAAAGCAAATGTTAGAATCCTCAAGAGACTCTGCAGCAACTTTATACAATTCACCGCTAAACATGGCGCGAAAACCAATTAAATCGCCTGCTTTGGCAATATGAATTATTTGTTCTTTTCCTTCGTCGCCGCGCTTAAAGACCTTAACCTTTCCATGATTTAAACAAAATACACCCCTAGGCGTTGAGCCTTCGACAAAAAGAGATTGTGTTTTTTTGTAAAAATTACAAGCCCGTTGAGCTTCAAGAGTATCCAATTCAGCGCCCGAAATTCCATTAAATAAACCATGACCTCTCGACTTACAAGTAGAGCAGGTAACATGTTTATACGATTCATCAAGCATTGATTTCATTGAATCAAAGCTAGTCATTTTATCATTAGAAAATAAATATGATTTTCGTCATTTTTTAGCGTTTTTAGAACTTGTATTTTTGTACATGATTGATAAAGAAACCATTGAAAAGTATAATGTTCCAGGTCCTCGTTACACTTCCTATCCAGCAGTTTTATTCGGAATAATTAATGGATTCCTGCCCTGTGCTATGGTTTATTTTGGCTTACTCAACGCCATGAGTAGTCACAATTCTCTAGTTTCCATGTACGCCATGATTGCCTTTGGATTAGGTACCCTGCCAGCGATGTTGACACTTGGTTTTATTAAACAGAAAAAACTATTATCTAAGCTTAACTTCAAGAAGGCGGTACCTATATTATTGATTATTGCAGCGCTGCTGACTATCTTAAGAGGATTAGGTTTAGGTATACCATTAATTAGTCCAAGTATCACTGATGTTAGTAATACACACCAACATCCTAAAATGGAATGCTGCAAAGCGCCTGAATAAAGCAAAAAAAAAGGGTCCGAATGGAACCCTTTTTTTTGATTAAATAAATCAATTACATTTTAATGAACTTGACAGATTCAACTTGTTTTCCTGAAACAAACTTAACAATGTAAGTTCCATTTGGAATATCATCACCGTCAATGAATAAAGTATTTTCTCCAGCAGACATATAATTATCACTTACAGTTTTAATTAAACGACCTGTAATAGAGTAAACATAAGCTTGAACACTTCCACCTTTAGCCAAATTGAAAGCTAAGGTAGTTGAGTTATTGGTTGGATTTGGATAAGTCTTTAGATTCGTTTTGAAATTAGCTCCTGTATTGGAACCATTATTATTTAAACCTAAATAAGCAGCAGAGCTCCAAATTCCACGACCGAAAGTACCGATATAAATTTCACCTGGACGGTTATTCCCTTCTTCGAAAGTTCTCCATGATTGACGCACTTCGTATACTGGCGTTCCTTCAAATCCAACAGAAGCATAATCCCAAGATGCACCGCCATTTTCAGTAACGAAAACACCATTGGATGTTCCAACTACAATAATATCCGAATCATCTCTATCTATTATTCCGTCATAACAAGCAACTCCAGGACTCGTAATACTTCCTAAAGAAGTGTAAGAGGGTACAGATGCCGTTGCATTCAGTGATCGTTTGTTGGTTCCGTTAAATCCAGCAAATAAGACAATGTCATTTGCATTATTAGGATTGACCGCTAAACCTTCATAACTCGTATTCGATATTTTGGTTGCTGTCGTATAATTTGGAGTTGTACCAGTGACACCTGTTCCAACATAAGCGACTTTGTCTTTGAAATTAGCCTCTGTAGAATAAGCACTTCCTAGACCATCAACGCGCCAAACACCAGAACCAGCAGAGATATAACAATGCTCTAAATCCTTGGAGAATTCTACATCTACATTGTTAAAGGTACCAGCACCAATTCCTCTAGCGACACATACCCAATTAACATTTGTAATGGCCAATCTTAATGCATTTCTTGTTCCCCAAAGTTCACCTCCGTTAGCATTAACAAAAACAAGGAACCAAGATTGATATGGATCTTGAACTCTCAAGGTATCCCAAGCAACATTATAAGCTACTGTATCAGTGCCCATAGCATAGGTTTCACCAGTTGCAGGATTTTGTCCGTAGTTAACAGAACCTACTGTCAAAGAAGGAGTATAGTTTAAGGTGTCATCAAAATATAAATTTGATGAAGCAACATAAGTAATTGAATCTCCAGAAGACAAACTTGGAACACGAATGATTGCTCCTGAGCTGTAATTTTTTGTTGGAACATAAGTCACTGAATCCTTAGAATTCAAATCATAATATTCAGCCAAGACAAACTCAGTATGGAAAGGGTGAAAAGGGCTTCCATCAGTACCACAAGGATCATATGTACCAGGTAAAATAGGAACAAAAGAAGATGAAGTAGCACCTTTATCTCCTGATCTAGCAATTGAATTGTAATAAACAGAGGAGAACATAACTTTAGGATTGAAGAATGAAATCTCACATTCAAAACCATCGCCTCCACCTACTTCTGTAAAAGACTGGAAAGTTGAACCTGTATGGTCGTTATACAAAGATCCATTATCTTGCGTACCTCCCATTACAGCACCATCTCTATCGAAGGCAATTCCGTAAAATTGAGTGACATTATAACCTCTATTTGCTGGATACCAAGTACCACCGAAGTTATTTGAGATACCAACACCACCATCATTTCCAATATAGAGTCTATTATTAGCATCCCACTTCATTTCATGATTATCAGCATGTGCATAAATTGGAGAGTTTGGAGAAACAAACCATTGACTCACTTTCAAGAAAAATCCTGATGGAGGATTATTTACCGCTTGATTCCATTTCCAAATATCAATACCACCAACAAGAATTTCTTCATTATCTGTAGGATTAACAGAAACTATTGAATTATAGGTTCCTTGATCGCGATAAATATCAAATTCATTTGGAGGAGCTGATGCACCTACGAATTGATACCAAGTTTGACCGTTGTTATGAGAAACATGCATACTCAATAAGTTACTGTTTGTTCGAACAGCATATATAGAATATTGATTAGTCGTTGTACTCTTTGTTGGAGAAATAGCATATTCAATTCTTCCTGCACCAGTAGGTACTAAATTATTTCCAATGGTTCCAGTTTTATCAGAAAAACTAACACCTCCATCTACAGACACATAAGTTTTATTAGCAGCAAACGAAGCGACAATAACTGAAGCGTCAGAAGAAACTTTTAGAGCAAAACATCCGCCAGAAGTTACTGTTACATTAGTCATTGAAGCATCACCTAATTTCCATTTTTTCAAACCAGAAGAAGTTGCCATCCAAACATAATTATCTGCGTTGGTGCTGATTATTTCTGTACAATTTGATGTTCCTGGAATTGCATTCCAAGTAGTTCCAAAATCACTAGAATACCAAACACCATTTCCATTCCACCCTTCTTGATTCGAACCTGTTGCAACATACAATACACCATCAGGTGATTGCGCCATACTTGAAATAAATGGATTTCCGCCAGCTGCTATATATTCTGGAACACGCGTCCAAGAATTTCCTTTGTTTAATGAGGTAAATAAACCTCCAGAAACACCACCAGCCCAAATGCGATTGATATTCGTGCGGTCTATTTGAATAGCACGCGTTCTACCACCAATATTGTCAGGACCTTGTTCTTCAAAGCTAATTGTTTTTGATTGCTTCATTTTGGATATTTGATCTGCAATCATTGCTAATTTCTCAGCAGAAACAGCTTCACCGGTAGTTACATCAATATATCGCGCTTTCATCCAAGCAGCTGCATCATCAGATTTAGGCTGATTTAACATGCTTAAATCAGCTGATTGGTATCGAGATAACAAATCAAGTTGACCGAAAGGTGAAAAATAAAAGGCTGTAGCTAATACTGCAATTGCCACAGAACCAATAAGATAGACTTTTTTATTCATAATTCTAATATTAGAGCACTATATAATAGCGTGCAAGATAATGATATTTTTTTTACGAGAGAATAGGTTTTAAACACTTTTTTTATTTTTTTTTGACATTTAAATGACATACAATTAATCATAATTTATTCTAGGTTAAAATAAATGTTTTTCCGCATGATAAGAGGATCTAACCAAGGGTCCGGATTCTACATAGCGAAATCCCATGGAAAGACCTAAATCTTTATAATAAGCAAATTGTTCGGGCGTGATGAATTCCTCTACAGGTAAATGTTTTGGAGTAGGTTGAAGATATTGTCCTAATGTCAAGACATCTACCTCCACTTGCCTCAGATCTTGCATGGTTTCAATGACCTCTTCCACACTTTCACCTAAACCCAACATAACACCTGATTTAGTTCTCATGCCCCCTTTCTTTAGGCGAAAAAGTAATTCTAAACTTCTATCGTATTTGGCTTGTATGCGCACTTGTTTGGTTAAACGACGCACCGTCTCCAAATTGTGTGATACAATTTCTGGTGCCACATCAATAATATGTTGTAAGTTTTCCCAATTACCCGCAAAATCTGGAATCAAGGTTTCCATGGTAGTGTTTGGAGATTGCTGACGAATAGCTTTAACGGTTTGTACCCATATTTCAGATCCACCATCTTTTAAATCATCGCGATCTACTGAGGTTAATACCGCATGTTTGACACCCATAATTTTTACACTATTGGCGACTCTTCCTGGTTCAAAAATATCTACTTGCTCTGGTTTTCCAGTTTGCACTGCGCAAAAACCACACGATCTTGTACAAATATTCCCTAAGATCATAAAGGTAGCGGTGCCCTCTCCCCAGCATTCTCCCATATTGGGACAACTTCCACTTTCGCAAATGGTATGCAGTTTGTGCTCGTCTACTAGTGATCTTACTTTTCTGTAGTTCTCACCAATAGGCAACTTTACCCTCAGCCAACTTGGCTTTTTCATTCTAGGTGTTTCCTCTTTTAGTTCTATCATTATGAATACAAAATTCGTAAAAGTTACCTAATAACATCTATAAATAACAAATTGTTTTTGAGTAAGATTATCCCTCCTTAAAAAAGCCTTACTTTTGCTAAACAATTCATATGGAAATTTCAACTGTTAATTATTTAGGAGACTTGCGCACTGAGTGTATTCATTACTCAGGAGAGAAGATACTTACAGATGCCCCTAAAGATAATTTTGGTAAAGGCGAAGCATTCTCTCCAACTGATTTAATGGCTACTTCTTTGGCGGCATGTTTTATAACAATAATGGGTATATATTGCGGACAGAATGGTATTAAAATGGAGCATTGCACTGCAAAAGTGGAAAAAATCATGTCCGCACTTCCTAGAAAAATCGCTAAAATTAATATCCGATTTAATTTATCAGAAAACCATTGGGATAAAGCTACTTTTGATGCGGTTGTCAGTGCTGGAAAAAAATGTCCCGTTGGATTAACCATTGAAGAAGTTGTAGCAATTGATTATATTTTTGAATAAAATGGAAAGAGAAAGAAACTATATTAAAAAGGAAAAATCAGATGTGATTTTTGGAATCCGCACGGTTATTGAGGCGATTCAAGCAGAACGAGAAATCAATAGAATTCTGATACAAAAAGGGATGAACAAAGATTTGTTCATGGAATTAAAGAACGAACTAGCAGATAAAAACTATCAATTACAATTTGTTCCTGTTGAAAAATTAAATGCCTTAACTTCTGGAAATCACCAAGGAGTAATTGCTTTTGTGTCGCCTATCGAATATGGAGATATTGAAGTTGTGATAGACGACATGTTATTAAAAGGAGAGAAACCATGTGTTCTCGTATTGGATAGAATAACGGATGTAAGAAATTTTGGAGCGATAGCAAGAACAGCTGAATGTCAAGGAATCGATGCAATATTAATTCCCGCCAAAGGTTCTGCACTTGTCACTGCTGACGCGATGAAAGCCTCTGCAGGAGCATTAAATAGAATATTAGTTTGTAAAACAGACAACCTAAAAAACACCTTATTTTATTTACAACAAAGTGGACTAAGAATTATCGCTTGTACTGAAAAAGCAAGTGTTCCATTACAAAGCATCAATCTAAGAGGACCAGTGGCCATGATTTTCGGATCAGAGGAAAGTGGTATTACCAGTGATCTTATTTCTATGTCGGATGCTCGATTGAGAATCCCAATGAAAGGAGAAATTGCTTCTTTGAATGTGAGTGTTGCTGCTGGTATTGTTATGTATGAAAAAATGCGTCAGGATGCAGAAGTAATGTTTACCAAAGAAAAATAATTTCAGGTTTCAATTAACGCAATAACATAGCAGCTTTTTGCGGCACTTCATTTAGATCATATATTCTATGCTCAAACTTAAGGGTATTGCGCAAATTAGGTTCAAACCAAATGGCTTGCATTCCCGATCTTAACGCTCCTGCTATATCAGCATGATAATCATCTCCTACCATTAAAGAATTTTCAGGCTTAGCACATGCTAAATCCAAGGCATGTTTAAAAATCTTTTGATGGGGCTTATTATATCCAATGTGTTCCGAACATACTACCACATCAAAAAAGGGACTTAACAAACAATTATTCAATTTTTCATATTGGACTTCTGTGAATCCATTAGTGATAATATGGAGGGTGAAACCCATTGTTTTCAAATCAGTTAAAACCTGAATGGCATTAGGAAAAAGTCGTGTTTGTCTAGGAGATATTTCTACATAAGCATCGCCGATTCTTTTTATTTGATTCTCATCATGTAATCCGAAGACCTTAAGGGTTGCGCGAAAACGCTCATAACGCAAAGCTTCTTTTGCCAGTTTTCCTTGACCATATTTTTTCCAAAGAGCCGCATTTTTATTGCGATAAACTTTATGAAAATGTTCAAAACCTTGACAGGCATCTAATAGTTTTTCTTGTTCAAGAATAGTGCGCAAGGCAAATTCAGAATTAGCATCAAAATCCCAAAGCGTTCTATCAAGATCAAAGAATAAATGTCTATCTGAATATGACATAAGAAAGAAAAGTAGTCACAATTGCATTTAAAAACATACCTAGCATTATCCATAGAAAAGTAAACTTTTCATTGCCATAAAACTTAGCAACCACGATACTTCCAATCGGAACGGATAGAAAAAAAGGAGCCCAAAAACAAATTCCTATTTTCCCGAAAGTCGATTTTATTTTGAGTATAAATCGATTCATTTTAGTGAATTTTTTTTTCACTTTCACGGTAGTATTATTTTGCTTTGCCCAAAGAAGTTTTTTGGCGTATCGTTTGGCGGTATAAGCTAATAAAAAATCACTTCCAAAATAAAAGAAAAATGATCCGAAGATACCGCCAGCAACTGAAGCAAAATAAGTCTCATAATAATGCATGCCGAGATGCACCGCTGTGAACGGCGCAAATAAAAATTTGACAGTTGACAACAAAAAAGTACTTGTAATTCCTCCCCAGTTCATAATTATACTTTTATGCCAAATGCTAAATCCCCTGCATCACCTAATCCAGGAACAATATAAGACTGTGCAGTTAACTCATCATCAATAGCCCCTACCCAAAATTCTGTATTGGGAGGCAATTGATTTTTTAAAGATTCAATAGCAAACGAACTTGCAATCGCAGAGACAATAATCAATTTTTTCGGAGTTCCATTGATCTTAAGCGTATTATATACTGCTAACATGGAATTACCTGTCGCCAACATAGGATCACTTATGATCCAAATTTTATTGTCTAAAGGAGGTGCTGCAAGATATTCAACAAATATTTCGAAATCTTCAGGACTTGAATGTTTTCTATAGGCAGATATAAAAGCGCTGTCAGCTTTATCAAATGTACGCATGAGTCCCTGATGCATCGCTAATCCTGCACGCAGTATCGTAATTAATACAGGTTGCTCCAATAATACTTTACAAGAAGAAATACCTAAAGGTGTAATAATGTCCTTTGAGGAATAGGCTAAATTTTTAGAAAGTTCATAGCCCATTATTTCGGCGATGCGCTCCATATTCAGTCTGAAACGAAGTGCATCTTTCTGAACTTGTTCATCTCTAATTTCAGCAATATAGCTTCCCAATATGGATGCGTGATCGGAAAAATTATATACCATAATCAATAGTGATTTTTTTGATAAAGTTAGTCAGAAAATCAAGTTAAATTAAGAATTAACAAAGTTTATGTAATTTAACAAATCAAAGATTTTTCCTATTTTTAGCAGATGAATCAATCGAATAAAAAAATAATTTTTGTTGTTATTGTTGCTGCTCTTGGATACTTTGTTGACATCTATGACTTAGTGCTCTTTGGCGTTGTAAAAGCAGACAGTCTAAAAGCAATTATGCCAAGTGCTAGCATACTAGAACAAGCGGCAATGGGCAAACACCTATTCAATATGCAAATGTTAGGAATGCTCATTGGGGGATTAATTTGGGGAGTTTTAGGAGATAAAAAAGGGCGATTAAAAGTGCTTTTTGGTTCTATTCTGCTCTACTCTATTGCTAATATCACCAATGCTTTTGTAACAGACACTTTTAGTTATTCTTTGATTCGAATAGTAGCAGGTATTGGTTTAGCGGGAGAATTAGGTGCCGGAATAACATTAGTTTCCGAAATGATGTCCAAAGAAAAACGAGGCTATGGAACGATGATTATAGTAACCTTTGGAGCATTAGGCGCAGTAGTTGCTTCACTCGTAGGTTCAACTGGCGCTGGTTTAGCTACTTTATTTTCAAATATTTCCAATATTCAAATTGCACCTTGGCAAGCCGCTTATTTATTAGGTGGAATAATGGGATTAACCTTATTATTCTTGCGTGTAGGAACCATCGAATCTAATTTCTTTAATACCATTAAAACCAAAGAAAGTGTAAAGAAAGGATCTTTTAAAATTTTATTCTCTTCTAGAAAAAACACCTTGAAATATCTTCATTGTATTTTGATTGGCATTCCTATTTGGTATGTTATTGGATTAATTATAATGAATTCAAAAGACGATTTTGGTCCCTGGCTTGGTCTTTCCAATGTGAGTAATGGAAAAGCAGTAATGTATGCCTATATTGGTTTATCATTGGGGGATCTAATTTCTGGATTTTTAAGTCAATGGCTGAAAAGTAGAAAACTAGTTGTGAAAATTTATCTAGGCTTTACAGCAATAACTTGCCTCATTTTCTTGTTCTTCATTAAACAAATTAGCCTTGAGAATTATTATTTGTTTTGCTTTCTCTTAGGAACAGGCACTGGTTATTGGGCTATTTTTGTAACCATTGCAGCGGAACAATTTGGAACCAATATCAGATCTACCGCAGCTAACACCATTCCTAATTTTGTAAGAGGTTCGGTAAACCTTATTATACTTTTATTCGGATTTTTACTTTCAATGTCTTGCACAACAGGTGTTGCGGCATTGATAATAGGATTTGTCCTGATTTTACTTGCTTATTTCAGTTTGAGTAAATTAGACGAGACCTTTGGAAAAGATTTAAATTATCTAGAGGAAGAAACTACTTAATGCCCACCTGCTTTGCAGGAATTGAGCCGCGGATTATCAAGCTGCGGCATGCTTCCTGGCTTGATGATCATAAGGGTTTACTCACCGCACCATTTAAAAGCCCACCTGCTTTGCAGGAATTGAGCTTTTTTCATTTTCTTCCTCATTCAAACAAGTTTGATTCGGGAAAATGAAAAAAGCCCAATATAAAAAATACTGGACTTTTAATTGGTGCCCACGACTGGATTCGAACCAGCACACCTAATGGCACCACCCCCTCAAGATGGCATGTCTACCAATTTCACCACGTGGGCATAAAATTTAATATGAGAACTTAAAAAAATTAACATTGCTAAATTTTCAAGTGTGCCCAAAGATAGATAAATCTCGAAAATCTTTTACGCTAAAATTATATTCGCCAAAAAATAATCTTTAACTTTAATAAAATATTTCATAAAAGAGGATAAAAATGCGACTTCTGAATATGCTTTCAATATTTATTGGTAGTGGAATTGGCTACATTTATTACCTCAATTTCCCTTGTCAAAATCAATGCTCAATTACCTCTAATCCTTTTGCATCAATGATTTTTGGCGGTTTATTCGGAGCTCTTTTGTTTCAAATACTTTCGACAATAAAAAAATATAAGGAAGAAAATTGAAAAAATCTACTCTTTTATTAAGCTTATTTCTTCTTTTCTTCATCCAAGAATCATGGGGACAAACCTTTAGTTTTGATAAATTAAATCAAAGACGCAATTGGCGCATCAATAAAAGAGAATTTCAATTAGGACTTTGTGCAACTCAATTTAATGGTGATTTAGGCGGTGCAGGTGGCAATGGAATTGATTACAGTACAAAAGATATAGATTGGCAATCCACCGGATCGGGACTTGAAATAGCCTATAAATATAGATTTAAGCCTTATTTTGCCACTAAAACATGTGTCAGTTATTTCAAAGTTCAAGCAGATGACAAATATTCTGAAGAAGGAACTAGAAACATGCGGAATTTACATTTCAGAAGTAAATGCTTTGATATCAGTCAACGAATGGAGCTTATTATTCTAGCAAATGAAAGCAATGGTAGATTTTACAACCTAACTTCTAAAGCACGAAAAAACAACTCAAACTGGCAACTTTATCTTTTTGGTGGAATAGGTTTGATGTATTTTAATCCACAAGCGATGTACAATGGAACATGGACTAATCTTCAAGCATTAAAAACAGAAGGTCAATCGACACCATATTCTCGAACTACTTTTATTATTCCATCAGGATTGGGAATGCGCTTTGGTGTAAATGAACGCTTCAGAGTCGGTGTTGAATTAGCGTACACGAAGACATTTTCAGATTATATCGATGATGTGAGCACAACATACACCTCTATTAATAATCTAAGTTCCCCAGCTGCTGTTTTTCTAGCCAACCCAAATGGTAACTCTAGTACTTACGGGCCTGGTGAAAAAAGAGGGGACCCTAATCAAAAAGATGCGTATTATAAATTGAGTTTTCAATTAATTTATAATCTATACCATCGCTAAAAAATTGAGCAAAAAAAAACCGCCGAAGCGGTTCTTTTAAAAAAGCTGGAATTACTTTAAATATTTTTCCATAAATGCACCAACAGTAATGATATCATCACCAATGTGTACATTACTTGCACCCGATGCACTTAAAAAACGGCCAATAATCATTCTTGACTGCTCGTCATTGTTTAATAATTGAACGATTGTTTTGTTGGTATTTACATCAAAACTGATTTTTAAATTTTCAGTATAATATTTACTTACCTCATCAATTTTATCAGGTGTTATATCCGAACCCATAGTGAAAGTATAAGTTCCACTCGTTTTTGATTGGATTAATTGTTTCGGCGTTTCGCTAATTGCATAAGATTGAGCATTAACATTAGATAAAGCGACAAATAATAAAGCAAGTGTAAAAAGTATTTTTTTCATTTTCTTAGTTTTTAGTTAACGCTAAAGTAGACAAAAAAAATTCGTGAAATAAATTTGTCATATAATTTAACAAAATATTAAACAATTTTTTAGTCAATTCTTCATACTATTTAAAGACATCGCGCATTACTTCACCGCTGGAAGTTGCTCCATTAATATGCAATAATTCTAATATTGTTGCATGCACATCTATTAAACTATGAGTACTTGAATTGATTGTATTCGTTTTAAAATCTGGTCCATAACAATAAAGATTAATATGACGACAACCTTCACAGTCATCACCATGAGAAACAAAACCATTTTGAACATTGTTAAGATGTCTTCCATGATCATTCGAAATAAATAAACTTGTTTTATCCTTATATACCGGATCAGATTGAATTTTTTTCCAAATTTCATGACAATAAGCATCTGAATTTTTGATTCCTGCCAGGTAGTTTCCCCAATTATTTTGATGTCCTGAAAAATCTGGCTCTCTAAAATTAACCAATAATAATTTCGGATGATATGCATCCATGACTTCAATTACCTTTTTAAAAGTAATACTGTCGTGGCGGTAACCACTTCCTAAACCCGAAACACCACAATCAGTTGAAGGCATGCTTTTATTCTTCCAACGCGTGTCTTTGCAATTGGCCAAGACTTCTAATTTATCTTTACTGGCAATAATCCATGCCTCTTTCTGATCATTTCCACTTTCATTCAACCAATGCTGAAAAAATGAAGAATGTACCGGTAATTCTTGTCCACCATTATTGATTGCTTGATAATAACCTGTAGTAAGCGCTGTATGACCATTGGTGGTCCATGTTTGACCTAAATTGTAATAGGAGGTAAAAACTACTCCTTCAGGCGCTAAAACAGAATCCATAAATGGGATGTATTTATGACTAAAATCACCCCAAGTTTCAGAATACCTTGGCCCGTCAACAACTAAAACAACAATATATTTAGTTAAATACTTTTTGTTTTGTACCCTATCGTGTGAACAAGAATAAATAAATTGAGTGACAAGAAATAAATACAAAAGTGCTTTATTCATATTGCAAGTTATAAAAAATAGCGCTTTGATTACACGAACATAAAAGGATAATTACTCTATTGTTAAATTAAGTAACTTTAGTGCATATAATTTAATTAAATGATAAGAATTCTATTTGTATTAACACTTATTCTCATAGGGTTTGGAGCAAAAGCGCAGACTTTTTCAGCTATTGTTAATCAAAATATTCCTGATGATAATTCTACTGTTGCATTCAATATTAATGTAAGTGGTTTGCCCAATACCATCGATCAGAATTTTGGACTAGAAGTCATTTGTCTCAATATGACCCATACCTATGATTCAGATATGGAATTACAATTGAAGGCTCCTGATGGAACAACCAGTCTTTTATTCTCAAGTATTGGCGGTGGAGATGATAACTTTACGAATACTTGTATTTCAGGTGTTGGTCTACCAATTGGCGGAAGCATTGCACCCTTTACCGGTACCTTTCAAGGGATGTCAGTTTTGGGTGATTTAAATAATGGACAAAATCCAAATGGGACATGGCAACTACTATGTCGTGATATGGCCGCAGTAGATATTGGATATTTAATAGATTGGCAAATTACTTTCAGTACCACCCCTGCTCAGCCCTTCCTTTTCTTATCAAGTAATATCCCTATTGTTAAACTTACCACCCAAGGATCTGCTATTAATGATAATGCGAAAGTGCCGGTATTAATGCAAATAATTGATCATGGTGTTGGAGTTATCAATTATGCAAACGATACTGTTTATGCCTATGAGGGAACTATTTTAACCGAATGGCAAGGATTTACAGGTCCCATGTATCCAAAGAAAAACTATGACTTTGATTTAGTAGATGTGTTAGGAAATAAAATTGACACTACGCTACTGGGAATGCCTGCTGAAAATGATTGGATCTTTAAAGCTGAATATTTGGATCATAGTCTTATAAAAAATACAATCGCTTATGAATTTGCAAGAAGAATGGGGAATTACGCACCCCGTATTCGGCCCTGTGAGGTTATTTTAGATGGCGCTTATATTGGTTATTATTCCTTAACTGAAAAAGTTAAAAGAAATACGCAGCGCGTTGATATTGCAAAACTTACGCCACAGGACATAAGCGGTAGCGCATTAACTGGTGGTTATATAATTGAAATGAATATAAATGGTGATCCTGGTGAATGGAATTCTGTTTTTCCGCCCATCAATAATGCAACCACCTCCAATCCTGTTGAATTTAAATTTGTATATCCCAAAGCGACATCAATACTCCCTGTTCAAGGTGCATACATAAAGAATTATGTAGATTCCTTTGAGCTTGTATTAAATGGAAGTAATTACCTTGACCCAAATAGTGGATACAGACAATGGATTGATGTTCCGAGTTTTATTGATTTTTTAATTGTCAATGAATTTTCTGTAAATTATGACAGTTACGGTCGCAGTACTTATATGTATAAAGAAAAAGATACAGACGGAGGAAAATTAAAAATTGGACCCCCATGGGATTATGATAGAGCCTTAAGTTATGGCGATATAAATTCAGCTTCGGGATGGGTTTGGGAAATCACACACCCATATTGGCCTTTTCCATTTTGGTGGTCAAAAATGTACACCGACCCGGTTTATCAAAAAGAATTGGCTTGCCGTTGGAAATCTTTAAGAGCAGATGAATTTAAAACGGAAGCCTTCATGACTTTTATTGATAGCGTTAGTAACAATATAAATCAAGCCCAAGCTAGAAATTTTACCGTTTGGAACGATCTAGGTGGAAGTACTTATTCTAATGAGATACAATTATTAAAAACCTATTTAAGTACTCGGTTGACTTGGATAGACAATGCCCTAGCGCCATTCTCCAATTATACTGTTCCATTATCAATCCCTGCAGATACAAGTGCTTGTATTTCGCTCGATTATGATGCTGCAATCAGCAACGGAAATCAACTTCAATATAATTGGCAACCTGGACCTGACTCTTCTTTAATTCATATTACTCAAAGTGGATCTTATTATTTGCAGGCTGAAGATCCGTTTGGATGTAGAAATCACGATACTATGTCAGTTGAAATTTTTCAAAATACGGATACAACTCTTTATTATACAGTACTATCAAGTCTGGATCTAAATGGCCAGAATTATTCCCAAACAGGAATATATACACAGAACACCATAAATCAACACGGTTGCGATAGTTTAATTACAATTCATGTGTTTATTGCTACCAATGAAAATTCCTTGCTTGTTTTTCCAAATCCGTGTGTTGATCAACTAACGATCCAACTACCAGATGAATTTATTGGCAAAACCTACACCCTTTGTGATTACAACGGGAAATTAATTTTTAAAGGAACTATGAACTCGAATATTCAAGTCTTGAATGTTAAACAAATAGCCTTAGGAGCCTATCTGTTGCATATTGAAGGACTCGCAAAACCCGGAAGGATAATCAAACAATAGTTAATAAATCAAGAAAAACTTTTTCCTGTCTTTGGAGCATCAAGATCACATTTTTTCGATCTTAGTCTTTTGAAAAGTATAATTTATGGAAGCACAAAAATTACAAATACAAGAACAGATTAATATTTTGACTGGTCAATTGACTGGAGACATGATGAATGATATGGAAATAAAAGATCAAATTCACAACCTCCAAATGAAACTAGACGGTGTGCGTCCAATGGATTCTATGATTGAATGCGAAGGTTGCGGATCATAAATCTGACGCGAAAAGTACTTTTTCTGCTTTAAGTTGAACTTTAAGTTCGTCTACAGACAAATGATTTAAATCAGATTTTAACATTTTTCTCTTCGCTTTTGAAAATTCCTTCAGTGCTTTTCCTTCGGCGAATCTTCGTAAATGTTTTTCATTGTTTATTTCCAGTCCGGGAACTTGCATTAATTTCCCTTGGTCATCTTTTGCCGCCATCGTAAAGTAACAAGAATTGGTATGTTTTACCACACCCGTTTTTGGATTTAATGATTCAACGCGCATTCCGATAATCATAGTGGTATTTCCCACATAATTGACCATGGCTTTTACTGAAATTAATTCACCTACTTCTACCGGATTTATAAACTCCACTCCTTCCACAGCAACGGTTACACAATAAGCTGCACTATGTTTAGTTGCGACCACATAAGCAACTTTATCCATTAAGGAAAGTAAAATTCCCCCATGTACCTTACCGCCAAAATTAGCATAACTTGGAATCATCAACTCCGTGAAGATTGTTGCTGATTCATTACTTGATTTAAAATTCATGAAGTAAAAATAATCAATTAGAATTAATGTGTAACTAATGAGAAATAAAGGATTATCTCTTCAAATCATTTAGAGTTCTTGAAGAAATTCAAGATGCCAACCGATCTGGCAAGAAACGGTGGAATTGCAATGAGGGAGTAATCCAAATTCAACTGCATTAAAATTTCTACTTGCGATGATGGTAACTTAATCTCCATTATTATGAATACTATCCATTGGACAAAAGAAAAAAGAATCAAACTTCACTGCTTCACCATGATCATTAAACTGAAAAGCATTGAAGAAGCATTTGGAACCGTTGAAGCATTTGTTTCAATAATTAAAACCGATGTAATCTGTAATGGTGAATTAATTGTGTTATATGACATGATGTGCCCAAGTTACTTTTTTAATGAACTAGCAGATGACACTCTAATTCCAAAAGGAATTTTGTTGGAAGAAGATTTTATTTGCAGTAATGAACGAAATATTTGGGGTGTTGGAGGTATTTGTCAAGAGATGATCGGCAAGGTAAATAGTAATTTAGTTTCTATTAGTTGGTTAGGAAGTATAGTTGCATTAGATGCAGACTGGGTTTGGTTAGAAGAATAGCGCACCATGGATTTCGACTTACTTTGCACAAGTGCTAAAGTACAAGACGCTCGATGAGCTTTAAAAATAATATTTCCCCCTTTGGAGGGGGATGAAGGGGGAGGGTGACTAACCAGAACTTGATTTTTAATCCCCGCCAAATTTGGATGCTAGCGATTGATCTATTCCTTTACTTTTTTTTAGCTCAAAAAAAAGTAACAAAAAAAGGAGCTGACTGAGCAATGCGTTTTACTTCGACGAACATGTATTCCTCTCATTTCTGAGTAGGTTCGAAGTATTTTTAATCCCCACCAAATTTGGATGCTGGCGATTGATCTTTCAGATAATCTTAGCATATACCAAATTCAATGGGTTTCAAAAACCTCCTATTGCAAGGTCTAAATTAGTATGTTATTATTTACAAAAAAATAAGATTTCCAAATCTGGAGGGCAAGGGGGGAGGATTTTTTATTTGGTGCATTTTTTTTAATCTAGAATAGCGCGTTGAAAGTCGGGCACCATGAAGAAGCTGCAAGCTCGCTGAGATGGTCGTCTTTCAAAAGTGGAACGCAGATTAAAAAAACCGGCACCGAGCTTTTTGCTACTTTTTTGCGGAAAAAAAGTAGAGAGAACAAGCTAGTCTTAGCATATACCAAATTCAATGGGTTTCAAAAACCTCCTATTGCAAGGTCTAAAACTAGAACATTTCCCCCTTTGGAGGGGGATGAAGGGGGAGGGAATCTTGCATTGTTTTTATCGTCTTTAAAAGCTATGTCACCCTGAAAAAATAGACAAATCACCTAAAAATTCAATTTTGATTTTTTTAAAAAAATTAAAGGTGATACTTTTGTGGTCCATGGAAAAAGAAAACAATACAGTTTCAGGTGAAAAAAACGAAAATTCAAATTCAAAAGGTTTGATTTTTTGGGCTGGATTAAGCTTTGTTATTCCATTGACTTTAATTTATTTTTATAGTTACAGTCAACACAAAATCTCAATATCTGGAATTGAATTGAAAAAGATATTTCTTGAAGAAAAACAAGAGAAAAGAGCTATTCTATCTGCTTCAACGCAACAAAGTGAAGAACAATCATCTTTATTGCACAGCAGTAAGTTAGACACAATATTTGATCCATCACCAGAACAAGGAGAGCGAAATCTGAATGACATTGAATATACAAAAACATGGAATTTTGGTTCCAATTTAGACACCACAGCACAACGCATTTTATTGATGGGTGATTCTGAATGTGGTGGATTGTGTTACCAATTAAATGATTATTGTCAACAAAATGGACATAAACTAGTACTTAGTTTCGTTTGGAATTCGGCTTCCATTTATAATTTCGCGTATTCGGATACGGTCAATAAAATTATTGAAGAATTCAAACCTACTTATGTGTTTTTGGTTGTTGGGTTAAATGAATTGTATTCTAAGGATATTGCCAATAGAACAAGCGCTGCTAAATTAATGGCCGAAAAATTAAGTGGAATACCCTACACTTGGGTTGGACCTGCCAATTTCATGAAAGATTATGGAATAAATAATGCATTTAAATTGTCAGCACAAGAAGGAACTTTCTACCCTACTTTGAATTTAACCATTCCTAAAGGAGGAGATAAAAGACATCCTAGTCAAGAAGGATATAAAATATGGATGGATTCCTTAGCGGTTTGGGTTGAAACGAAAGCGAAATACAAAATAAAATTAGCGCCTCCTGTTAAACGAAATAGACATTACCGTTCTCGCCTGATTAATTTGAATGCGGCAGAATATAGAGGTTATTAATTCTTAATTAAAGTACTTGTTCCAAGATCTATTTACATACAATACAAAAGAACCTTGGTTTTTCACTGAGTATAGTTTCCTTTTGGTTTTTGGAATTTTCCTATTGCTCTATGCCTTAGTGGTAAATAATAAGCAATGGAAGAAGATTTACATCATTCTTTTTAGCTTATTCTTTTACTACAAATCAAGCGGACCTTTTATTGGATTATTTGCCTTAATGATCTTAAGTGATTACATTTTCGCACATTTTATTTACAAAAAAGAAGGTCGGGCAAAAAAATTATTACTCTTCCTATCTTTACTGTACAGCTTATCCTTCCTACTCTATTTTAAATATTCCAATTTCTTTATTTCAAATTTCAATAGTATACTAGGGACTGAATTTGAGTTAAATAATCTCTTTTTACCCATCGGTATTTCATTTTATACTTTTCAATCGATTAGTTATTTAATGGATGTTTATAGAAAAGAAATTCCACCTGCGAAAAACTTTACAGATTATGTTTTTTACATGACCTTCTTTCCGCATTTGGTTGCTGGACCCATCGTAAGAGCAAAAGATTTTCTGCCTCAAATCGAAAAGCCACAAATCATTCGACTGAGCCTATACAAAGAAAGTTTGTTAAGAATCATAGTTGGATTACTCAAAAAACTATTCATTGCAGACTACTTAGGGAAGTATGTTGAAATTATTCACCAAGGCCCTGATGGATTTACGGGAGGTGAAAATTTACTTTCAATGTATGCTTACAGTTTTCAAATATATTTTGATTTCTCCGGGTATTCAGACATCGCCATTGGAATTGCCTTACTCTTAGGCTATCGATTAAAAGAAAATTTTGACAATCCTTATGGAGCGAGAAACATTACTTCCTTCTGGAGAAAATGGCACATTTCACTCAGTTTATGGTTGCGCGATTATATCTATATTCCACTAGGCGGAAATAGAAAAGGTGTATTTAATACTTACCTCTTCCTTTTCATCACCATGCTGGTTGGAGGATTATGGCATGGTGCAGATTGGCGTTTTGTATTTTGGGGAATGGCACACGGTATAGCCCTAATCTTACATAAAGGTTGGACTCATTTTTTCCCAAAACAATCCGAAAAATGGTATTATAAAATTCTTGGGATCATCATTACTTTTCATTTTGTTGGAATCTTGTGGATCTTCTTCCGCGCGACTTCCTTTGAAAGTGCTTTTTTAAGTATCAATCAGATTTTTACAGCGACATCATGGATTGATTTTCAAGGATTTTGGATGACGAGGCCAGAAGTGATGTACTTATTAGCGTTCTCTAGTATAATTGTATTTACCAGTCAAAAATGGAAACAAAAAATAATTGACAAAATATATTTGATTCCAACTTTTTTCTGGATAATTTTAATAGCGATTGCCTTACAAATCATCTTGCAATTTAAAGATGATGTGGTGGAACCGTTTATTTACTTCCAATTTTAATGACGAAGAAAACACTTTGTGTCTTATTTCTTTACCTTGCATCCCATCTATATAGTCAAGTCGGGGATTCTCTTCCTCTTGAAACCAACTTTGTTGAACTCACTCCATCAAGTAATTTTAATCTGGCACTGCACAAATTAGATCTAATTAAGCAGAATAATAATGCTGTTTTTACAATCATGCACTTTGGAGACAGTCATATTCAAGGAGATTATTTTAGTGGAGAAATTCGCAAATCATTGCATAGTACCTTTGGTAATGCTGGACAAGGCATTTTATTTCCTTATACCTTGAGTAAAAGTTTTGGTCCAAGAGGAATTAAAGTAACTGCAAGTGGAACATGGACCGGCACCAACATAATGAATTATAAATCTTCTGAAAAAATCAGTACAACGGGATATGTTTGCAGTACTAAAACGACAAACGCAGCTATCGATTTTGATGTCACAGATAAATTCACCGGAACTCGTTCGCATTCGATTAGGATTTGGTATACCAAAGGTGAACAGTATCATGACTTTGAAATGAATAAAGAACTGAAATTGGTAGATGAAAAAATATATGCTGATGGTTTGGCACAACGCACTTATATTTCTGACTCAATTATTGATCATTTTAATTTAACGGTAAAAGCTGTTGTTGATTCAAGCCAACAATTTACCCTTCATGGATTCGAATTTTTAAGTGATGAAAAATCAGGAATCAACTATCATCATTATGGTGTTGTAGGAGCACAATTTTCACATTTCATTAAAAATAGCACCTATGCTTTTACGCAAATCGAAGCACTTCAACCTGATTTAATTCTATTTTCGTTTGGGACCAATGAGGCCTATGATAAAAGTATTGATACGAATAAATATTATACCGCATTAACGCAAATGATTCAATTAATAAATACTATTTCACCCAATACAGCGATCATTTTCACCACAGCACCTGATACGAGAAGTCAAGGGAGGATTCCAGTTAATCAAATTAATGTGAATAATCAGTTGAAAAAAGCTGCTATAAATAATGATGCATCGCTTTATGATTTGAATGCAGCAATGGGTGGTTGGGGCTCAATGAATACTTGGTCAAAAAATCAACTTTCTCAAGGAGATAAATTGCACTTTAATGCCACTGGTTATGCCTTGCAAGGAAAAATGTTTAGCCATTCATTTTTAGAAGCATACAATAAAGAAAATATAAATGATACCATTTCAATAATAAATCTCAGAAATCAACTAATAGATCAGTTGAAATTTATTGCCGGAAATAAAACTGTTGTAGTTGACACCCTACCAAAGCAACAAAGAATAATTCAAAATCCTTATCGGTACCACCAGGTAAAAAGTGGCGAAACGGTATCTTCCATTGCAAGAAAATATCATGTTAGCGCGCAGAAAATTATTTCGACCAATAATCTTAATAAAAATGGCTTGATCCGCACAGGACAAAGATTGCGTATTCCTAATTAATATAATTATAAATTATCAAAACGATTGATAATCAATGAAATAAATTATATTTGAGAAACAAAACTATTTTATTAACTTAAAAATTTAATTATGAGGAAAGTATTATTACTCAGTTATGTGTTTATTTTAGGTGTGATTCTTGTGAGTTGTGGACCACCAGAAACCTATGAAAAAGGTATGTCTTATTTTCAAGTTCAGAAGTATGACAGCGCCATGTATTATTTTGATCGATTGCTTCCTGAAGATGAAGAATGGTTAGATTCTGCGAAAGTAATGAAAGGACATTGTGTCGAAAAAATTATAAGTGCTCATGATTGGGCTCTTCTAAGTGAAACTTTCATCACCTATGGAAAAGATACCAGCTGGAATAATCCTGCAAGAAAGTTCTTTAAGGATGAGTTGCTTAATATGATCAAAAAAGATAGTGTTGATGGATTTTATAAAATGTTTGATGCCTATAAGACAAAGCTTCCCTCAGTTGAATTAGCTGATGCTATGCATTATCGAATGGATTCATTTTTAGAAGGATATGTATTCAAAGGGACTGGTGATTGGAAAGAACAAAGACTCTATTTTGAAAGATCCGAAACAGGAGTAAATGGTAAAAGTAGTAAAACAGTAAGTGGATGGGATAAAAACAGTACTATTTATAAAAATATTCAATACGACAAAGAGGGAGTTTTTATCATGCAGCCGAGGATTTTCCAAGGTGGTGGCACTTATTTTGGAAAAGGCGGTTCTGTATTCCTAGTTGGAAAAGATAGCTTAAAAATTAACTATGGAAAAGCTTTACGAGGTAAAGTAATATATTTTGTAAGGGATGAGAAAATTGAAACGAAACCTGTAGCTAAGAAATAATAATTTAAGTACCCTATTGAAGGATAGGGTACTTTTAAAACTTTTCAATAATGCTTATTAAAAAGAAATTATCAGGCCCACATAAATTAACTTTTTCCATTTATTATTAAATCAAATGAACTAAAAAAATTACACTATGAAAAAATTTAAACTATTTATTATTCCTTTTGTGTTTTTTACGATAATTCAACTTTCGAATTTCATTTCTGCACAATCTTCTTATTATTGTTTTTTTGTCGCTAATTACAGTGAAGAAACTTTTTCATCCATCCGTATTCGGCAAACTGGAACTACTAGCTTCGGTCAAGACCTTTTGCCAGATATGTTAGTTGAATCCTATGAGCATTATTGGATTAGAACTGGCTTAGTGAATAGTACCACCTATGATGTTGAAATCGCAGAATTAGATGGTACGCCATTAAAATTTACATGGACCGGAAGAGATGGTAATGTATATACTAAACCCTACATTACATTAGATATTGCTCCATTAAATACCTTGATGATTTCTAATGATGAAGAAGGAAATATCACTTGGGATATTACGAATGAGGATGATTATGGATTTGGTGACCCTTGCAATCAGGAATAAGAAATTCTAAATTTAGCTGGGTTATTATGTCTGTTACAAACTAATATTGATGCCAAATTGATAATCTGTAACATTATAAATAACCACACTTATATTAAACATGAAAAAACAATACTATATTTTTTTTATGTTAATGATCTGCAGCAATTTAATTGCTCAAGAATTTGAAATTCTTAAACATGATCAATCTGTCAAAATTATTGAACTTTCAAATCTAAATTCGCTTGAAAGAGAATGTAATCTTAGTATTCTACCCAATGGGAAGTCTATCTATTTTATGTCAAAAAGAGAGCGAAATAAGGGTGAATTCGATGGTACTGGTGATATCTATCGCTCTGATTATGTCAATGGTGCTTGGCAAGATCCTTTTGAATTAGGTGCCTCCATCAATACTTACTCTGGGGAGGATGAACCAACCTTCAGTCAAGATGGAACGGTAATGTACTACCAAAGCTGGGAAGGAGATTGGAAATCTATGGGAGGTCCCTACTACACTGCAAGCTACCTGAATGGTACTTGGAAAAAAACTGGTAGTATGGGAGCTAATATTAACAAGTTTTTTACTGAGAAATCGGAAAAAGGATTTGGTTACGCAACAGATGGGATGGCTGTTTCTGCTAATGGACAGATTTATATTGTAGCTTGTGGGGACAATTACGATGGTGCAATGGACCTTTATTACAGCGTGAAAACAGATACCGGTTGGACCTATCCTAAAATAATGGGAATAAGTACCGAAGGAAATGAAAGATCAGTTTTTATTGCAGGTGATAATCGCACTATTTATTATAGTAGTGATGGTATGGGTGGATTTGGTGGTTTAGATATCTTTAAAGTTACTATCGAAAAAAATGGTAAATTGGGAAAGCCAATCAATATCGGAACGCCTTTTAACACGAGTGCTGATGACATGGGTTTCGTTGCATCTGCTGATGGAAGTTCTGCTTTCTTTATTAGAAACTTAGATATTTATTTCGCCGATATTACAGCATTATCAGAAAAATTAAAACCCGCTAAAAAGGAAGAACTTGAAAACAATGTTTCCAATAAAAAAACTGAGGCAACAATTATTAAAAAGGAAATAACTATTTATTTTAGACATAATGACTCATCGATAGACCCAATAGAGATGAAGAAATTGCTAGCACTTAATAAGAACATTAGCGGAATAGAAATACATGGATATTGTGATATTGATGGAAACAGTGATTATAATTTAAATTTATCCGAACGAAGATGCCATTCAGTTATGGAAGAACTTAGCAAAAATGGTTTCGTAAAATCAGAAATAAAAAAATATGCTCATGGAGAATCGGTTCAAATTAATTCAAATCCATCTATAGATAGAAAAGCAGCTAACCGAAGGGTATTAATTACTTATGAAGAATAAATAAAACAGATATGATGAAATCAATTATTTTAATGGCTTGTCTTCTGAGCGTAAAATTGGTTTACGCTCAATCAAAAAAAGAACAAATTGCTAATCTATCAATACGATTGGATAGTATGCTGTCTCTTTATGTTTCTGAACGAACAGCACATGAAGAAGAGAAACTACTGCTTAACGCGAAAATAAATACGCTTGAAGTACAAATTAGATCCAATAAATCAATTCAAGTAGGCGCTCAAAATTGGATGGTTGAAAATCTTAATGTTTCCACTTTTCGCAATGGCGATGTAATTCCACAAGCGCAATCTGATGATGAATGGCAAGAAGCAGGATTTAATAAACAAGCCGCTTGGTGTTATTACAATGAGCGAATAGAAGATAGTACAGTAGTAGTGAAATCCTATGGGAAATTATATAATTCTTACGCCCTAAATGATCCTCGAGGACTTGCACCTGAAGGATGGCGATTGCCTACGGAAGCTGATTGGAAAATATTAGAAGAAGGTTTGCTAAATTCAGGTATGAATTTAACCGATGCCTTTAGTAAAGAAGGTTGGACCAATGGGTTTGTTGGTTCAAATAATACAGGATTGAATTTTTATCCAGCGGGTTGGCGAGATGTGGGTTGTGGTGGACTTGGTTCACAAATGAGTTATTGGGCATATCAAGACCCTATTGGTGAGTCGACACCCTATGTGAGTTTAGACTTTGATGAAGTTGGATCTGTTGCGCTAGTAAATCAAAGTACAAGTTGGATTATGGGCTTTAGTGTCCGTTGTATTCGAGAATAAAATCAGAACAAAGAATTAGTGAATTAAGACTGGCATGCCTATTTCAACATTTTGGTACACCAAAGGTGCTATTTTAGGCGGTAAATTAACACAGCCATGAGACCCTCCTCTTTCATATATATTGGAACCAAAAGTTCTTCTCCAATTGGCATCATGTAAACCATAACCATTGTAAAAAGGCATCCAATAAGAAACAAATGAAGCATATCCTGGTCCACGAAGGGTTTTGTTTTTTTGTTTGTATAAAATCTTATAATTTCCAACAGGAGTAGTGCGACCAAGTTTCTCATTACCCGTAACAATATCGGTCTCAATAATTAAATTTCCATCTTTAAACAACCAAAGTTTTTGTTCCGCTAAACTCACTTCTACAAAATCCTTATAGCCTAATTTTATCCCATTGGGTAAGCCCCTGTTGGAAAATATAATTTGTTTACTTGAATTAGATCCTTTTAAAATCAAAGCGGAAAGTTCTTCAATTTCTTTAGAGATATTCATTCTAGGAAATTTGATTTCATCTAAGGCCTTAGTGGTATCCGTGATGTCAAATTGTTCAAGAATTTCAGTCAAGGAAGGCTCAATTTTCAAAGCGATTTTTTGAAGATATAGTTGCATTAAAAACTTGTCTACTTTCACTTCTAAGGTAGTGTCAAGACTCAACCAAGGTCCATAAATTGTTTTTGTTAAATTAAAGGATTCATTTTCAGCAATTAAGGTAATAGAGCTTTTCAAACATCGATCTAAGGCTTGTTTTGCTGCTTTAACTTCTTCAGAATTACTTTCATACTTGGGTAAAATATATAGTTGCTGCTTGTCTAAATCTAAGGTTATACCTCTACTTTTTATCTGTTTTGTTAACTGTAATCTTATTTTAGCAGTGTCTAATTGATTTCCCGGAAATGATTCCTGTAATTTAAATTGACCCGACTCATATTTGTAGTTGGCATTTTGAGGCGAATTATATGGCAAATCGGCAATGAATTTTAAGAATAAAGTCAGCGTAGAATCTATGGTCGGACTTTGCCAACTCATATCCTTGAAAAACTGATTTTCTGAAGCACTTAGAGCATGTATTTTAAAAGAAATACTTTTTGATTTAGGGAGCAATCCCTTGATGTCCAAATTAATCTTCAAATTTTCCCTTCCAGATATTTCAATGGATAACAAATTTAATCTTGCCGCTTTAGATTTTAAGTTACTATTGGGACTATCCGAATTACAGGAGGTGAAAATAAATAAAATCGCAATTAAGATGATGGCGCAATTACCAATAAAATGAATGCTTTTTTTCATAAATCTAAGTACTAAAGAAAAAACATAAGGTGAATCTATGCTATTTTCTTATTATGCTAAGATACTTAACTATTTGATATTTTGAGCGTTTAGTGTTGGGAA
>CANLAQ010000007.1 GCA_947488235.1 Flavobacteriales bacterium
GGGTACTAAAAGCAGAGTGAGAAACAGAGCGAAAGCGAAGTTAGGATCTCTGCTTTTTTCTTCATTCTCATTTCCATTTTTAAAGCGAGAGCGACCTTGGGTTTTTACCCTTCCAATTTCTTCACCATGGTTAAAATAGTTGCAATGGCTACCGTTTCACCTGTTTCATCATATACATCAACAAAGAATTTAACAATTCCTTTCGGAATATCATCGTCACTTCTCTTTTCTTGATCTATTTTTTCTTTTACCGTAAACCTTACGCCTATTGTCGCTCCTGGATATACAGGTTTGGTAAAACGCGCTTCTTCGATGCCATAATTTAATAAGACCGGACCCTTTTTGGGATCTACAAATAAACCAGCTGCTTTCGATAAAATAAAATATCCATGTGCGACGCGTCTTTCAAATATGGTTCCCTCCAATGAGGTAGCGTCCATGTGCGCATAGAAGTTATCTCCTGAAACATTGGCAAAGTTTACAATGTCGGCATCGCTTACGGTGTGCTTATGAGTAAAAACAGTTTCTCCGACAACCAATTCTTCGAAATGTTGTCTGAAAACATGTGGCTGTGCCTCGGGCATTGTTGCTCCCACTTGAAACTGCTGTGTAATTGCTGTAATTGTATTCGGGTGTCCTTGAATGGCAGTGCGTTGTAAATAATGCAATACACCTCTCTTGCCGCCCATTTCTTCTCCACCTCCAGCACGACCTGGCCCACCATGAGTAAGCAAGGGCATTGGAGAACCATGGCCTGTACTTTCTTTAGCACAGGATTCATTGAGCACCAATATGCGTCCGTGCATACTTGCCGCTCCAATCACATATTCAGTTGCCTCTTGATCATCTGGAGTAACAATGGAACTTACCAAAGAACCTTTCCCCATTTTTGCCAATTGTATGGCATCGGGGAGTGTTTTGTATGGCATCAATGTGGAAACTGGTCCAAAAGCTTCAATTTCGTGACAGGCAGTTTTGTTGAAAGGATCTGTATTTAAAAATAAGATAGGGGAAAAGAAGGCCCCAGACTTTTTATCTGCACCATGAACTTCGAATTCATCTAAATCTCCAAAAACAATTTGTTGTGATTTAGCCAATTCTTCAACACTTGCACGCACTCGATCTACTTGAGTTTTTGTAGCCAAGGCACCCATGCGCACTCCTTCAACACTTGGGTTTCCAATTTTGGTGGAGGCAAGTCGTGCAGAAATGCCCTTTTGAACTTCTTCAAGATATTCTTCAGGTACAATTATTCGCCTAACTGCAGTACATTTTTGTCCTGCTTTTATGGTAATTTCTTTAACTGCTTCTTTGATAAATAAATCAAATTCAACAGTTCCCGGACTTGCTTTTTTACCTAGAATACTTGCGTTCAAGGAATCGGCTTCTAAATTAAAAGGAACACTTTCTGAAAGAATTCTAGGATGCGATTGAAGTATTTTTCCTGTTGCTGCACTACCCGTAAAAGTTACGACATCTCTATTATCAACACTATCAATTAATCCACGACCCAGTCCGACCAACAATTGTAAAGCTCCTTCAGGAAGAATTTTTGATGCTATGATATCTCTAACTACTACTTCACTTAAAAAACTAGTATACTCAGAAGGCTTTACAACTGCTGGAACACCAGCCATTAAATTCACCGCAATTTTTTCTAACATTCCCCAAATAGGAAAATTGAAAGCATTGATATGGATAGCAACGCCTTCTTTAGGAACCATGATATGATGACCAATAAAACTTCCATTTTTTGATAGTGGCACTGCAGATCCATCTACATAATAGGGAAGATCAGGAAACTGTTTGCGCAAGGAGGCATTTGCAAATAAATTTCCAATTCCTCCTTCGATATCAATCCAAGAGTCAATTTTTGTTGCTCCTGTCCAAGAACTTACTTCGTAATATTTTTCTTTCTGCTCTAGCAAATGAAGGGCTAATGCTTTAAGCATGCGACCTCTTTCTTGAAAGGTCATTTTGCGTAAAACACTTCCTCCTTTACTTCTCCCGTACTCTAATACTTCAGAAAAATTAATGCCGGCACTTGATACTGAACCAATAGCTGCACCTGTGATGGAGTTGAATAATAAGGTTTCTTCGCCTGAGCCATCTTCCCAATTACCAAGAATATAATTTTGATATCGTTTCATTAAAACAATGTTTTAGATAAATATAAGTCAGAATTTTCAGACCTAAGTTTTAGAAGCATAGCAATTAATAGAAAATAATCTTTATTTCATAATAAATCGCAGCAAATCATTTCCATTAGCATAGACCATAAGACCTAGCAACAAGACAATACCTACATATTGCGCATATTCTAATACCTTCTGTGGCGCTTCTTTTCCTGTAATCATTTCATATAATAGAAAGACAACATGTCCACCATCTAGAGCAGGAATAGGAAGAATATTCATAAAGGCTAGAATTATAGATAGCAAAGCTGTATTTAACCAGAAAGCTTGCCAATCCCAAACCGCCGGGAACATATTTCCAATCGCTGCAAATCCACCAATGGAACTTGCTCCTTTTTTAGTGAAGACAAATTTAAATTGAGAGACATAATCTCCTAAGGTATTTGCTCCTAGGGTATATCCAACAGAAATACTTTTTAAGAAGGAAAAATGTACGGTTTCAATAGCCGTAGAATCGACCAATGCTTTTGAATTTATTTGAAAACCAATGGTTCCATCTTTATTTACCCTTGAATTGATTGCTAAGGTATCCCCACCTCGAATTACCTCCAAGGCCGTTTTCTTACCTCTTACTTGATATAGTGCTGCTTGAAGATCGTCAAAATAAACAATCTTTTTTTCATCAACAGAAAGCAATAAATCCCCAGCTTTTAGACCCGCTTTTTTTGCAGGAGCATCAGCGACAATTTTCTCGATTTTATTTGATTTAGACCTCAATGAGAAAGCAGGAAATGCGCCAGCTTTAAATAAGGCACGGTCAATATCTTTAGGAAGTTTCACATTTGAAATACTCCCATCTGGGTGCTGCACTTTTAAATTTCGTTTGTAGCGCAATAAAATGCATTTGTTTAACTCGTCAATACTGGTCACTTTTTCACCATCAAGAACTAAAACTTTATCTCCAGAATGAAGTCCATATTGACCTAAAAAAGGGTGTACACTTAGTCCTGTGCTTAATTTATTTGGATTCAATTCTGTTCGTCCCCAAACAAATACCACGCTGATGTAGATTAAAAATCCTAAAATTAAATTGACAGTTACACCACCTACCATGATGATTAAGCGTTGCCAAGCTTTTTTAGAACGGAACTCCCATGCTTCTGCAGGCAATTTCATTTGTTCGGTGTCCATTGATTCATCAATCATTCCTGCAATTTTCACATAGCCCCCCAGTGGCAGCCATCCCAATCCCCATTCCGTTGTAGAGGGATCTTCTTTCCATGCTTCAGGAGATGATTTTGTGAACCAAACCGTTTTTTTAACGCCATTTACTTTTTTGTACCTAAACAAAGAAAAATAAGGATTAAAGAATAAATAAAATTTTTCAATTCTAGTTTTAAAAAAACGAGCAGGAAGAAAATGGCCCAATTCGTGTAAAGTCACTAAAATAGCAAGTGACAGAAATAATTGTGCAGCCTTAATTAGAATATCCATTGTATAATTTTGTGATACAAATATAATGTTTAAACGGTCATTCTAAAAGTTAAAATTGTATAAGTACCCTATACTAGTTTCACAGATATTTTTTCTACTGCATTGAATTGCTTAATTTCGTTGCAGACACATGCACAATTCGGACAGCCTACTTATAATTCCCACTTACAACGAAAAAGAAAATGTTGATAAGATGGCGCATATTCTAATGGAGACTTATCCATTAGTGGATATTTTATTCATAGACGACAACTCTCCTGATGGCACGGCAATCCTTATAAAAGAATTAATAAAAACATATCCAGAGCGTATTTATTTGGAAGAACGCATTGAAAAATTAGGTCTAGGCACCGCTTATATTCATGGATTTAAATGGGCTTTATCCAGACACTATTCGTTTATTTTTGAAATGGATTGTGATTTCTCTCATAACCCAGCGGATGTTGCAAGGTTAAAAAATGCTTGTTTAGAAGGTGCGGATGTTGCGATTGGTTCGCGTTATTGTAAAGGGGGAAAAGTTGAAAACTGGCCCATGAAACGCATATTGATGTCGTATTTCGCAAGTGTCTATGTCCGGTTAATTTTATGGATTTCCATTAAGGATACCACCGCTGGATTTAAGTGTTACCGTGCCGATGTACTTCGTAAAATAAATCTCGATCAAATAATTTTTAAGGGTTATGCATTTCAAATTTGTATGAAATATGCAGCGCTTCAACATAAGTTCAAAGTGGTAGAGGTCCCTATAACTTTTATTGATAGAATCTATGGCGAATCAAAGATGAGTACGGGTATTTTTAAGGAGGCATTCTTTGGAGTCTGGAAAATGAAAACCATGAAATTATGACAAAGTATCTTATTAAAAACGGAACCCTTGTCAATGAGGGAAAAAGCATGACCATGGATATGTTGCTGCAAGATGGCATCATTCAAAAAATAGACAAAAACATTTCTGCAGATGCTTCCATGGAAGTTATTGATGCCTCAGGTTTATTAGTGCTTCCGGGTTGTATCGACGACCAAGTTCATTTTCGTGAACCAGGGCTGACGCATAAAGGAAATATTGCAAGTGAATCCAGAGCTGCGGTGGCAGGAGGTATTACCTCTTTTATGGAAATGCCAAACACGATTCCGAATGCACTAACCCAAGACTTTTTAGAGGATAAATATGATATTGCAGCAGCAAATTCTATAGCCAATTATTCTTTTTTTATGGGTGCCTCCAATGATAATTTGGAAGAGGTCCTTAAGACTGACGGAAGAACTGTATGTGGTATTAAAGTGTTTATGGGCTCCTCTACTGGAAACATGTTAGTGGATAAAGAGAAAACACTAGAAGGGTTATTTTCTAAAGTCCCCTTATTAATTGCAACTCACTGTGAGGATGAAGCAACTGTTCGTGCCAATTTAGCGCTGTATCATGATCAATACGGGGAAAATATACCCATGTCTGCCCATCCTTTAATTAGAAGTGAAGAAGCCTGTTATTTATCTTCTTCTTTGGCGGTTTCACTTGCTAAACAATATGGTTCTCGCTTGCATGTTTTGCACATATCTACTGAAAAAGAAACCCATTTATTCGACAATAGCATTCCTTTAGCAGAGAAAAAAATCACAGCAGAGGCTTGTATTCATCATTTATGGTTTTCGGAAGAAGATTATTTAGATAAAAACACCTTAATAAAATGGAATCCAGCGGTAAAAAAAGCCAGTGATAGAGCTGGTATTTGGGAAGCCTTATTGGACAATCGGATTGATGTAATTGCTACCGATCATGCTCCACATACATTGGAAGAAAAATTAAGAAAATACGACCATGCTCCATCAGGAGGTCCTTTAGTTCAGCATGCTTTATTGGCAATGCTCGACAAAGTTAAAGAGGGATACATTACTGTAGAAAGAATGGTCGAAAAAATGGCGCATGCTCCCGCTATTTTATTCAGAATTGAAAATAGAGGATTTTTACGCGAGGGTTTTGCTGCAGATATTGTACTGGTTAACCCAGCTCTTGCTACGAAAGTTAAGAATGAGGAGGTTCTTTATAAATGTGCTTGGACACCATTTAACGATTATACTTTTTCATCTGCAATCTCCAAGACTTTTGTTAATGGAAACTTGGTTTTTAGTGATGGGAAAATCCAAGAGCAGGGCAGTGGTCAACGCTTAACTTTTAGGGTCTAATGAAACAACTGTCACATCTATTTATTTTAATTTCCTTTGTTTTCAGTTGTTCACAGCAACCCGCTCCCGCAAAACCCAATAATTTCATTCCTCAAGAGGAAATGTCACAAATAATGGAGGAGGTAATGTTGCTAGAAGCTTTCTATCAAAAAAAATATGGTGCGCCTTCTGTGTATAAAGATCCACTAGCTTTAGCAGCCGAAGGAGTCTTTAAGAAACATAAAATATCAGCAAAAATTTACGAAGATAATTTTACCTATTATGCCCAGCAATATGAGATCTTTAAAGAGATGAATGATGCTATTATTGAAAGGCTGAATAAAAAAATTGTAAAGCCTTAGTCCAACATCAGGTCGGCATCTATTCCATCATTTTGTTCCTGAATAAACATAGCGATTTCACTAACAATATTTGTTTTTCGGTCCTCTTCGTGCGCTCGATCAGATTGGGCATATTCTCTCAAATGTAATTGAGCTTCAAGCAGATGGTGTTCTTCAAAAGGCCCTTCAAGATTTTCTAGAATCGTCAAGCATTCTAAGGCCTCCATAAAGTTTCCTTCTACCGCGATTTCAACGAAGTCAGCTAAATAGTCACTGTAATCTAGTCTACTATTCCAAACAACGGTAAGCAAAGCTTGTCTGAGCATATTAAACTCCTCTTCTTTGATGTAGCGGATAAACAAATCGCGCGAGGCAGGGTCTACTACTTGTGAAAGAAAAGCCAAGATTTGTTTCTTGGTGTTTTCATTCTCAGTATCTGCTGCAATTCCAACGAGAATTTCAAGAACACTTTCCTCAGCAAATTTTTCTAATTCTTTTAATCCTTCACTTACTTTGTTGGATTGATCTCCTTGTATTAAATCAAATGCTTCTTTAATTTTTAATTTTTGTTGTGCTGTTGCCATTATATTATATCATTTTAATTATACCAATCCTTCAATAAATTCTGTTAATCGAATAAATGCATCAACCGAAAGTCGTTCAGGTCTTTGTTGTGAGAATTCTTCCGGAAGCTCATGTCCTTTAGTCATACTTTTAAGAGAATTACGCATGGTCTTTCTCCTTTGATTAAAGGCAGTCTTCACGACTTGAATAAATAATTTTTCACTGCAAGGCAAAGAAGTTCGTTCATTTCTTGTGCAGCGAATTACTCCTGACTTGACCTTCGGAGGTGGGTCAAAAACATCTTCATTTACCGTAAAACAGTATTCAATATCATAAAATGTTTGCAGTAATACACTGATGATTCCATACTCTTTTGTTCCAGGTTTTTCTGCAACTCTTACGGCAACTTCCTTTTGGAACATTCCCATAATTTCTTGAACTTGATGACGATAATCAAGACATTTAAATAGAATTTGAGAAGAAATATTATAAGGAAAATTTCCCACTACTGAAAACGGACCATCACCCATAATTTCGGATAAATCAGCCCTTAAGAAGTCATAATTTAAGATGCGATCACTGAGTTGGGGAAGTTCTTTATTGAGGTAGGCAATAGAATCAGTATCCACTTCCATTAAATAAAGATCTAAATCTCCTCTTTCGATTAAAGGTCTTGTAAGTGCTGCTGTCCCAGGACCAATTTCTATGACTTTGAAACAGTCGCGATGACCAGAAAAGGCATCAGCTATTGCTTTACTCACAGTTTTGTCAATTAAAAAATGTTGACCGAGGTGTTTTTTAGGGCGAACTATCATGAAGGATTAAATACTTCAATTAATTGAAGGTGAGTGCGAAAAGCCGCAAATTTACCTGAAAAATATTCTAAATGTTCTTTTTGTAAGGCAGGAGCATGTTGTGCGTTATAGGTATCTAATATTTCCTGAGATGCACAAAGATACATTACAGAATATGCCAATCCTCCCTCTTCTTCACCTATGATTTTAGATAATTTTGCTTCAAGAAAACAACCTGTATTTAATACATCTGGAATGTGTTTCGTGCGCATCCATGACAGCCAATTTTCCGACTCACTTGCATCAATACTAATAGTAACATTATAAATAATCATAGGTCAAAGGTAGGGATTCATGTGTTATTCTTGTGAAAAATAAACAGTAAAGTAAGTTGATGAATTATTTTATATCGATTAATAGAAAGTAAATGAATCTATTGAAGAAAGAATTTATAGGGTAAAAGAGATAAAAATATTATATATTTGAAGATACAATTAAAAATATAACTATGAAAAAAATCTTACTTTCAGTTTTTCTTTTTGGGCTTTCTTATGTGAATATTAACGCACAATCATGCACGCCAGGTGCAAATTTTGTTGATTCTACTTATGGTGTTTGGCCAGATACGACTCAAAATTTACCTTGGGCAACTGTAAATGTTGCTTATTCTACAGACATTAATTTCAAAGTTCCTGCAACAGTTACGATTGATTTAGATCCTTCAGGACAGTTTGTTGGTTCACCAATTCAAAGTTTTACCGTTACTGGTTTATCTGGTTTACCAGTTGGATATAACTATGGATGTAACATTTCAGGTTGTACTTATAATGGTGGCGCAAATGGATGTGCTAATGTATATGGTACAACTGCTACTACAGGAACATACCCTATAACTATTGAAGTAGATGCTACTGTATCAGTAACTTTAATCCCAGGATTCCCACCAACACCGGTAACACAATCAGTTTCTTTTGGTGGATATAAAATTATCGTTGGAAATGCTGGTTTAATTGAACAAGTAATTGCTCCTTTAAATGTAGTTCCCAACCCAACATCTGGAAAAATGAATATTGCTGGTTTATCTGAAGCAATGAGTTCTGCATTGGTGTCCATTACAAATATTGAAGGAAAAGTAGTTGCATCTCAACAAATGAATGGTACTACAAATTGTGCATTTGATTTAACCAATATGGATTCAGGTATTTATTTTGCTTCTATCCAATACGCAGGTGGAGTAGAGAATATTAAGTTTATCCTTGACTAAGCGTCAGTAAACCCCATTCCGATTTTAAGAAGCCTCTTCAGTAATGAAGGGGCTTTTTTTATGGGTCAAATTTTCTGAAGTGCATTAATTTCATAAATAAAAAAAGCCCTCACATGAGGGCTTTTTTATGAGGTCTCGAGCGGACTCGAACCGCTGTAGACGGTTTTGCAGACCGTTGCCTAACCGCTTGGCTACGAGACCAAATTTGATATAACAACCTATATCTGGCACAAAAATAGGGAAATTATATCGAACTTCAAAGATGAAGTTATCGTTTTATAATTTTTGTTGTGCTCATTTTCCCTTTGTTATTTATAGAGAGATAATACATTCCTGCGGTACTTTCAGCTCCATTTTGATTGTTCCCTTTCCAGAAAATAGTGGTAGGATTAATCGCATCTGCTTGTGAAAGGGTGTTCACAAGAGTCCCTTTTAAATCGTAGACCAAGACCTTAATTTCTGGATCAAATCCACCTTCAAACACTATATTCAATCCGTTTTCCCCCATCGGATTGGGATATGTTTTAATAGCACTGCTGTTACCATATTCTTCTAAACTTACATTCATTAAGCTAGCCAAATCATAATTTTCATCTCCAGGAAGATAGTTCATGTAATGAAAATAGATAATGAACATTTCATCTGTAGTATTGTAGCCCATAGAGACCGTTTGGGGTGGTGTGTTTGGATTATGAATGTTTTGATCTGTATTGTCATAAACACCCTTTCCTTTAATGGTGTATCCGGTAGGTAAATGTTTCAAATGATCAAAGAAATAGAAGTCTTGCCAATGAAAATCCCAATGCGGAATATTAATAAATTTGATGATGACATTGTGTACATTTATTATAAAATAATTGTGCTACTTCACCACTCCAAGTTTGTGCATTTACGCAATACGCTAAAGCGCTAAATGCAAGTAAAGAAAAATATTTAATCATGTTTTTATTGTTTGATAATTCTCTTAGTTACTATTTCTTGATCAAAATTACGGATTAGAATTAAATAGGTTCCGTTTTTATATCCTGATAAATCAATTGATTGTGTAATACCCTCAAAGGAACGCTCCTCTAAAGTCCTTCCCGACATATCAACTATTTGGATCTGATATTGGTTATAGACACTTAAGTTTATGGTAATATTACCCGAAGTTGGGTTGGGATAAATAAGCGTTTCAAGCTCAGTGGTTTCTTCAATACCCGCACCCAGACATACCTCATCAATCGGACTTCCATCACAGTAATTCATAGGATATAGAATCGCCAATTGTAGTGGAGCATTTGCCAATTGAAGAGGCGTTTCAGTACAGCCCAATCGATCTACTAAAAAATCCCGCACAAAATTTTCTGTGGTATCCATATAGGCTAAAGCACTTGCGCTCGTCCCTGCATATGGAACATGTGGAGCTCCAGGAAAGGTATAAAAATTGCTTTGAACATTAATTGCGCATGCTCTATCGTGCAACATTCTACTTCCATCTAAATACATTAAAGGAGTACCAGGATTTACGACGCCTCGATTGTATTTAACAGTTCCATCAGAGGTTCCGTGAATAGAACAAAGTGGAACATCTCCCGCTTCAAGCCAGCCGTATCGTGCAAGCGCGCCGCAAAGATTTATCACCCCTTTTACATTAGTAGAATAACCTGGGTTTCCACTTGTTCCCTCTAAACCACCTAAAGTTTGTATAGTTGTTGGGCTTAAATAACCACTAATTTCACATGGATCGTTTAAATAAGCTACATGCAATGCCGTAATTGCTCCAGCTGAACTCCCGCCAATAAAGATTTGATTGGTGTCTATTTTATACAAATTTGCCCCAGTAGCTTGGTCCTTATAGAAAAATCTTATAGCTGCTTTTAAATCTTGTACTGCACGCACCACCGCCTTAACCGCATTAGCGGAATCAATAGGGAAAAACCCAGTTCTGTAGTTGATTGAGGCACATGCATATCCCTTTAAGGCAAATCTTTGAGATAGATTGAGCACATCAATATCAGTTTTAGTCCCGCCTAAAAAACTACCACCGTGCACCCAAATAATTAATGGTCTACTCGTCTCTGTGTCGCCTGTAGGGGAATAAAAGTCAAGCGCTAAAGGAGTGTTAGCTCCGGTGAAAGAATTGTTTTGACCGAAATTAATATTACTAATGGTAGTAAAATTAGTAAAGACATCGCTTGCATAACGGCCATTTAAACAGGGCTGCGCTAAACAAGTTGCAAGACTAATGAAGGTGAAAAACAAATGGATTAATGTAAATTTTTTCATAGTTATAAGTTTTAAGGAAAATAGATAGATGGATAATTCAGCGCATTAATTTGTGGAATGGTAGCTTTATATTTTTTATTTATAGCTCTTATAAAAACATTCGCCAGTAAAGCATTTCCTTTTGGATTTAAATGAATCCCATCAAGTGAATAAGCCCCACCAGAAACAAATTTCGCCGACATAGAAACACCGTTGTAAACGAAACCATCGTTTAATCCGGAGTAAAAATCGGGAGTTTCGGCAATTGCCAATCCATAAAAATTCGAATATTGTCGTATGACTTGATTGTAAGCTAAGATTTGATTTCTTATCTCTTGAAGTTCTGCTAAAGTTAAAACAAACTCATCTCTTAAAGGATAAACACTACCATATTGATGACACTTAACGGAATCAAGGGGAACACTTAATAAGATTAATTCTCCTTCTACCATTGGACGCACACCAAAAGCACCAGCGTTGGGATCCTCTATCATGAAGGCATTTGATCCAATAGTAAAACTAAACCCTAGAGGGCCATAAATTTGATTTAAAGATTCAGCGTTGGTTGCATCTAAATTCAATCCATTATAAGGAATCGTTGTAAAGTAAGGCATTTGGGTGATGTCTGGGATCGTCCCTACCACTGCTTTTACATTTTGGTTATACAGCTGCTCACACAATTGGATTAAGGATTCTTCAAATCCAAGGCCAGGAAAACCAGCAAGTGGAGACATCGGATTTTGTGTTGCACCACTTCTCGCATACGGCAACACATCCTCTATTCCCAAATAAATGCTACAAAATGTGGGATAACCTCCATCAAAAATGTTCTCTTGAACGGATGAATACGCACCTGAACCGGGGAGGTTAAATTGATCCTTTGACATTCTCGCGAAAAATGCATTGTGTTGAGGAAGATTAATGTTACCAAAAGCCGTTGAAACCATATCAATCATTCGCAAGCCTGGCACCCCAAAATTGGTAAATTTATTTTGGGAAGAATATACCGAAGTTGTCAAGGAAGATCCCTCCCCTTGTTGCGCAAAACGCAGGGGAGAAAGTCCAATTGCACCAAGACAATCTGTTTTATATCCTAAAATGAGCCTTGATAATAAATTCGCGTTTGTGCCAACATTTGCGTTTCCCATTAAAGGCATATAAATTTCACCAGCGCCAACTAATTTTAGTTGTGTTTGAAGCAAAGCCCCCAAAGAATTGATTTGCCCATCATGATATAAGGCATCATCCATATATCCTGCAGTAGTTCCATCACCAATCGCTACAAAGTGTTGCGCATTAATTTCTCCAGCAGAAATGACACTTGAAGCATCAATTTTAGGTTTGCAACTGCTAAAAATAATTCCAATACTTAGCAGTGAAATAAGGGGAAATATATTTTTTACCATCTGTAATAAAATGAAATTCCTGGACACCAAGCAATGGTAGTATATGTACCGCTTATTTGGGTTTCAATATTAGTATCTGCTCTTTTTATTTTTGTGTAATATAAGCTTAAATCTATTCCTGTTTTTAGATTGAAATTATAACCAAGACCTATTGTTCCATAAGCCCTATTTGCATCTGGGGTTTCTGGTGTAACATATCCATTCTGAACAGGCGAAATTCCAAATCCACCCCCGCAACGCACTAATAATTCATGGAGTGGAATTTTAGTTACTACCGCATCCTCAGTCATAATCTCGTTCGAGGCACTTTTAGAATAACATCTCAGCGCGACCCATTCCATTCCTCCCCTAAAAGCAAAAGTATTTTTATAACAACGGGCTGATTTTGTGTCTGATAAAGAGCTTGTGTTTTGCTTGTAATCAAAGGATAAGGTATCGTATACTTTCCAACCCACAGCATTAACATCCACAACAAATGTTAGTGACCTATTCAATTTTAAGGCTGCCCCAAGCGTCAACACACTCGGTAATGGCAAGGAGGAAGTAAAGTTTCCATTAGGAAAATTAGCACTTAGGGAATTTGGAACACTAAAAGTTACTTCACCGTCATTTACTTTCATGTTTATTTTAGAGCGATAATCTATGCCTATATTTAATTTCTTATTTGCATTAAGGTGAATACCGAAATTATAACCTATTCCTATGGCTTTTCCGGCTAATTCAGCATGCGAATAGACTCCATTGGCATCTTGAATTGGGAGGTCTTTTTGTAAATTTACGCTTCCCTTGCTGATTACAAATCCACCACCTATTCCGATATTATCTGAAATTCTATAGGCAAAGGTTGGCTGAATGAAAATAGCCTTAAGGGATAATCTGGTCAATGCAAAACGACCAATCCAGCCGTCTTCGTATTGAATCGTGCTTCCAAAGGGCGTGTTAATAGCAATCCCAAATTTAAGTTTTGCAGAGGACTTTGCTTGAAACATTCCATAGACTGAAAAAGGAGTTCCAATGGGTGAATTGGTTCTGTAGGCACCATTACTTGCAGAGTCAATAAAGAGCACATTGGCAAAAACAGGTGTTCCACCAACAATAACACTGTTTTCATTTAAAAAAACGGCAGATCCAGGATTATAAAATAAACTTGAGGCATCTCTAGGCAAGGCAGTCCCTGCACAACCCATTCCTTGTTGCTTCTGACCTTGAAAGTTCACTTGAAAACCTTGAGCAATTAAGTTATGAGCGAGAAACAGAAAAAAAAGTTGAAATAAAACCCGCATTTTTTACTTTTATATCCTCTAAAATAAGCAATTTCTTTTAAAGAATTTGTTTTTTTACTCCTTGATTTCATTAGATCTTATTTCACTTTTATAAAGGGCACAAAATTTAATCTAATAAATTAAAATATTGCGTAACCCTTTCGCACAAAGCAGCGTTAATAAGTGCTGCGACTTTACGATAAAAAGTCCTCACTTCAAGTGTAATTTTGGTGGAATGAAGAAAATGCGGATTTGGAAAATATTAAAATGGGTATTAGGGATAGTACTGGGCTTAATATTGTCTGTCTATATTTTACTATATTTTTTTAAAAATGAAATTTGTGATGCGGTTATTGCTGAGGTAAATAAAGAACTACAAGTTCCTATTAATTATTCTTCTGTTGATTTGGCTTTCTGGGGCTCCTTTCCTCACCTCTCCATTGATTTAAATAATGTCTACATAAAAGACGCCTTTCCAAATAAAAAACCTGCAGATACATTATTGTATTCCGAAAGAATTAGAATGGAATTTAATCCAATTGATTTATGGAATAAAAAATATGAAATTCAAGTATTAGATATTTCAAAAGGCACTCTTATGATTAAAATTGACAAGAATGGTGATGGGAATTATAATATTATGAAACCCTCTAATGAGGATCCCTCCACACCATTCAACTTACAACTTAAAAAAATTGCAGTCAATGATTTGCGTTTAAGTTATCACAATAAAAGCACCGCGCAATACTATAAAACAAGGATGACAGCCGCCACATTATCAGGCGACTTTTCCTCAGATAAATATACGGTTCGTGCTGATGGTGATTTATTTGTAGTGAAAGCAAAGAGTGGGAAAATAGCCTTATTGTCTAACAAAAATTTAAAATTTGGGCTGAATGTTCTTGTCGATGACCGTCTTGGCACTGTCCGACTTCCCAAAGCAAAAATTGATATGGAAGGCTTACCATTTTTAATAGATGGTTTGGTAACAAACGACAGTTTAAATTTCAGTATAAAATCTAAAGATATTTTATTAAAAGATCTTGTAAATAAGTTATCATTAGACGCTTCAGAGGACATTGATAAATTTCAAGGGGATGGTGAGATTTATTTCAATTTGGGAATACATGGAGCTCTTGCGCCAACCGCACCTACTATCATGGCTTGTGATTTTGGAATAGTCAATGGGTCTTTAACGGAGCCCTCTCGACATTTAAAAGTAAGCGACATCAATTTGAAAGGAAACTATAACAATGAAGGAGGCGCCGATAAGGAATTCCTAAGTTTAGAAAAAATAACTTTTAGAACTGCCGGAGGTCCCTTCACTGCCAATTTATTAATCAAATCATTTTTAAATCCTCAAATTGATGGAAGAGCAGCTGGGAACATAGATTTATCTATTGCTCATGCGATTTTTAGATTTCCATATGTTAAGCGTTTGGTAGGAAAAGTCAAACTTAAAGCAGATTTTTCTATGCGAACAGACCCTAAGCAAGGCGATTTAGTTTTTAATACATGCGATGGCGCGGTGCAAATGCGCAATGTTTGGTGTAAATTAAAAGAAGATAAACGCACCTTTGAAAACATCAATGGGGATATTTATCTTAGAGGTAGTGAGGCTGGAATTGAGGGCGCTAGTTTGAAAGTGGGTAAAACGGATTTACTGATTGACGGGGTCTTTAAAAACATTTATGCATACATGAATGGCAAAGGCGCGCTTACCACTCAAATTAGTATTGATAGTGACTTCATTCGTGTAGAAGATTTAGGCACGACCACCAAAGCTGAGAAATTAGAAGAAAGTCGTGTGTTTGCTCTTCCGGATGATATTAATGGAGAAGTAAATTTAACCGTGGGCTCTTTGAAATATGACAAACATCGTTTTAATCATATTTTGGGGACCATGAAAATTCAAAATAGAAGACTTCATTTCCCTCAAATTAGTTTGGTTAATGCTGATGCTTTAATCAGCGGGGCATTAATAATAGAAGAAAGGACTCCTGAAATTTTTAGTATTACGGCACAAGTTGCTAGTAAAAACCTACAATTCAAACCCTTATTTAAAGAATGGGATAATTTTGAGCAATCCGTAATTACCGATCAAAACATTTCAGGTAAAGCAGAGGCAAACCTAGCTTTTTACGCACCTTTTGATTTGAGGTCAGGAATTATTATGAAATCAATTGATTCAAGATTAGATTTAAAAGTATACAATGGTCACCTTAAAAATGTGGATTCTTTTGATGCAATTATTGAAAGTATGCGCACCAATACAGGTAAATTATTAATCGGCAAGAAAAATATTGATCAATTAGAGAAAAAATTAAAAGACATTTCATTTGAAACATTAGAGAATTGCATCATTATTCGAAATGGAGGACTTGAAATTCCAAAGATGCAAATCGCGTCTTCCGCCTTAGATATAGATCTTGCTGGAACACATGATTTTGATAATAATATAGATTATAGATTTGGTTTTAGATTCAGGGACTTATTAATTCAGGAAAGAGATGCTGCATTTGGTGAAGTAGTTGATGATGAGACAGGCCTAAGAATTTTTATGAGAATGTATGGCACACTTGATAAACCAATTATTGAATGGGATAAAACCGCTAAGAAAGAACAGGGGAAACAAAATAGAGAACAAGCGGTATCTGACTCAAAAGGGATATTAAAAGCAGAGTTTGGTTTGTTTAAAGGCGATACAACCGTGAAGAATTATGTGCCGAAAGAAGTGCCGAAAGAATCATTAAAAATAAAATTTGGTCCTGCAACGCAAGAAGAATTTGAAGAAGAGAAAAAACAAAAGAAGGATTCAAAATTGAAAAAAACCTTAAAAAATTGGAAAGAGGAACAAGAGAAAAATGGAGGTGATCAATTTGCTGTTGGTAAAGGTAAGGGTCTTGATTAATATTCTTTCGGTAAAAATTCAGGATTAATTTTCATATGAAAACAAGTGATAAAGGCTTTCTGTTGCATCGAATAAGTTATTCAGAAAGTAGCCTCATCCTCGTTTTTTATACCCAAAAAAATGGCTTAGCAAAATATATTTATAAGGGGGGGAAGAAAAAGAAAATTGCAATGCATCCCTTAGGATTATATGAGATTGCTGCTTTTAAAAGACCTGAAAGTGATTTGGGTATCATAAGTTCTTTACAATGGGAAACCCCCAGCTTAAAGCTATTAGACAAGCCATTAAAAGTTCTTATCTGCTTTTTTTTGAGTGATGTTTTGCGCCAGACACTGAAAGAAGAACAAGCAGATACTGGTTTATTTAATTTTCTTGAAAACGCGATGCAAAACTTAAATACTTCGCAAGATGACAAAGCATTTCCTGTTCAATTTTTAATTGAATTTATACAGATTTTGGGTTTTGAACCCCAAACAATGGAGGATCCGAAATTTTTTGACTTAAGTAATGCTGCCTTTTTAACAGAATCAAGCGGACTGCCCAATGAAATTAATGGTCCAATCGTTACTTTTCTTAATGATATGTTTCTAATGGAAGCCTCTGATTTAGAATTATATAAGGAAGCATTGCCTATTATCTTAAAATATATGAAACTTCATTTACCCTCCTTTGACAATGAAAAATCATTGGGAATTATAAAAGATATTCTTTACACCTAATTAAAAAATTAGTTCCTCTTTCTGTAACTAATCCAACTCATTGTCAGTAAACATTTTTTGATAATTCTTTTTAGAATTAGTCTACAAGTTGAACATAATAGACCCTTAATCGTTTTGTTATTGTCAATAGGACACTTTTTAGTAATTTTGCACTTAAAATATTAATATGTCATACAAGAACATCACTTTTGAAAAAGGACACAATGAAGAATTTTACAAGGTATTGCGTCAAAGAGTAAATCAATATTTCAAAACCAAAAACATCTCTCGGAACGCTAATTTTAGCATGGTAATTAAGTCAATTTTTATGTTGACGCTTTACATTACTCCCTTAGTTCTTTTATTAACTTGTGAATTAAATGTATGGCAAACACTAGGCTTGTGGTTGGTCATGGGTTTTGGAATGGCGGGAATAGGCTTATCCATCATGCATGATGCGAATCATGGTGCCTACTCAAAAAATGAAAAAATCAATGGCATTATTGGAAAAGTGATGATTATTATTGGTGGAAATCATACGAATTGGAAAATTCAACACAATGTACTTCATCATACATACACTAATATAACAGGCTTAGATGAAGATATTAATCCTCCTGCAACTTTCTTAAGATTTTCGCCTAATACACCAAGAATTCCAATACATCGTTTTCAATATTTATATGCTTGGTTTTTTTATGGTTTAATGACTTTAGTTTGGTTCGTGAATAAAGATTATTCTCAAGCAAGTCGCTATAAAAAAATGGGCTTGATAGAAACTCAAGGCATTACTTATGCGCAACACATGGCTTTTATTATAGTTAGTAAAGTCATCTTTGCTTTTATTTTCTTAGTGCTTCCATTTTGGTTGGCTTCAACTCCATGGTACATCACAATCATTGGATTTCTAATAATGGAATTTGTTTCTGGATTAACACTTGGCGCTATTTTTCAGCCAGCTCATGTCGTTCCTACTTCCAATTATCCAATGCCAGATGATTCTGGAAATGTTCACGCAGATTGGGCAGTAAGTCAGTTGTATAACACGGCCAATTTTGCCCCAAAAGCTCCATTGTTTTCATGGTATGTGGGAGGTTTGAATTATCAAGTTGAACATCATTTATTTCCAAATATTTGTCATGTTCACTACAAAAAACTATCAAAAATTGTAAGTGAAACCGCGCATGAGTTTAAATTACCCTACAACTCTAATAAAACATTTTTATCTGCTCTAGTAGAGCATACAAAAATGCTTAAGCAATTAGGAAGGTATGATAATGCTCCTGCAATTCACTAAATAATTATGTTCTTAGATGAGTTGCGAGAATTCTGTTTAAGCAGAAAAGGAGCTACGGAACATTTTCCATTTGATCAAAACACACTCGTATTTAAAGTAGGTAATAAAATGTTTGCTTTATTGGATGTTGAGCATTTTGAAGGAGTTGCTTTGAAATGTGATCCAGAATATGCGCAAGTACTTAGGGCTGAATATAGTGCCATAAGTGGTGCATTTCACATGAATAAAGTGCATTGGAATAGTGTTAAGATAGGAGGAGATGTCGACGATCAATTGTTGCGCCAGTTAATTAAAGACTCCTATAACTTAGTTTTTGATAATTTAGCTAAAAAAATCAAAAATGAAATTGAGATGGGATAAGTTTCTTTGGTGTGTCCGTATCTGTAAAACGCGTTCAATGGCGGCCGAAATCTTATCTAAAGGGCGTATAAAAATCAATCAAGTACAAGTCAAACCATCTAAGGAAGTCGCTATTGGTGACCACATCTATTATCATAAAAACACCGCCGTATTTACCTATAAAGTTGTTGGCTTAATTGACAAAAGAGTAGGCGCCCCTCTCGTAAAAGAGTATATAATTGACCTTACAACGATGGAGGAGATTGAGAAGTTTAAGAATTATCAAGACGCTCAAAAAAATTATAGAAATAATGGCGATGGAAAACCTTCTAAAAAAGATCGACGAGATTTAGAGGGTTTTTTTGAAATCAATTAGCGGAATAATTTATTATTACCTAATGCTAAATGATTAACTTTAAAGGTGAAGAAATTTTCAAGAAGAAGCTTTATTCCAATTGTTGGAGCACTACTTGTAGCGCCTTCCATGCTGTCTTTTTCATCAAAGCCCTCAGCGCCAAATAAAATAAAACCAAAAGCTTTAAAAAAAGGAGATGCCATAGGCATATGTGCAAGCGCCGGAGCTATACATGATGTTAATGACATTATTACTTTCATTCAAGTGCTAAAAGATCATGGATTTGAAGTTAAGGAAGGAGTGAATGCGCGCACTAAATACGGCTATTTCTCGGCGGATGATCAATTGCGTGCTGCTGAATTTATGGATATGATTTGCGACACTAGTATTAAAGCTATTTTTTTTACCAGAGGTGGTTGGGGCTGTGCTCGAATATTGCCCTTACTTGATTTTGATCTGATTCAAAAAAATCCAAAAATAATAATGGGTTTTAGTGATATCTCTTCGCTGCTGAATGCTATTACCGTTAAGACTGGCTTAATTACTTTCCATGGACCCAATGGAAATGCAACTTGGAATGAATTTAGCTGGAAATCAATTGATGAGGTACTTTCAAATGCCACTCCATTTTTATATAATACACCTATTTTACCTGCAATGGATACTCCACCAACTACTATTGTTGCCGGGATGGCAGAAGGAGAATTGTTCGGGGGGAATTTAAGTGTTATGACCGGGTTACTTGGAAGTGAATATTTACCTGATTGGAAAGGGAAAATTCTTTTTTTTGAGGAAGTTCTTGAAGAGCCTTATCGGATTGATCGGATGCTAACTCAATGGAAAATGAATGGTGTTTTTGACCAAGTCAACGGCATAGTATTAGGACAATTTCGCAAATGTGTACCTGAGGAACCAGCATGGTCTTTTTCCTTAATGGAGGTACTGGTTCAACATTTCGGTCATTTAAAAATCCCGGTTTACGCTGGATTTTTATTAGGCCATGTGAAAAATAAACATTCAATTCCTATCGGCGCCCAAGTTGTATTAGACGCTGATGATGGTACGATTCAATTAATAGAACCTGCTGTTCTTGCATAACAATCTTTTTAATGGGATTTCTTCGAGAGTGCTTTTGAGTAATTCAATTCCAACAGTCCGACTTTTTACTTAATTTTGATTGATCTTATAAGAAAATTCAATGACAAAAATTCTCATAAAGAATATTAAAGGATTGGTTCAGGCGGGTGAAAATCTTCCTGCCGTGTTGAAGGGAAAACAAATGTCTTCGCTGCCAATTCTTGAAAATGCTTTTCTAGCGCTAGAAGATGGGGAGGTTATTGATTATGGATTAATGCAGGATTGGCAAGGGATTACAGATTGGCGTGATGTTGAAGTTGTTGATGCAGAGGGATCTTATGTTTTGCCAGCCATGTGTGATGCGCATACCCATACCGTTTTTGCGGCTTATCGAGAAGGTGAATTCGTTGATAGGATTCTTGGTCTTTCGTATGAAGAAATAGCACTCAAAGGAGGTGGAATCTTGAATTCGGCTGATGCTCTAGCAAATTTAAGTGAAGATGAACTGTTTGAATTATCTTGTGATCGCGTTAAAAAAATGATAGCATTGGGTACAGGTGCCCTTGAAATTAAATCAGGTTATGGACTTAATGTTGCTTCTGAAATAAAAATACTACGCGTAATCAAACGCATGAAGTCCTATTTCACCATTCCAATAAAAGCAACATTTTTAGGTGCTCACGCTTTCCCCACCGCTTATAAATCAGACCAAGCAGCTTATATTTCTTTAATTATAGACGAAATGCTTCCGATAATTGCTGCAGAAGAATTGGCGGATTATATTGATGTTTTTTGTGAGCGGAATTACTTTTCATTAGAACAAATGCAAGAAATCTTGCGCGCAGGAAAAAAATATGGTTTAGTTCCCAAAGTGCATGTAAATCAGTTTTCTATTTTAGGAGGCGTTGCCGCCGCTTGCGCCTTGGGCGCTAAATCAGTTGATCATTTAGAGGTTTTAGATGATCATGATATTCTAGCCTTACAAAATAGTACCTGTATACCGACCCTCTTACCCGCCTGTTCTTTCTTTATTAATATTCCATACGGTGATGCAAGAAGGATTCTAGCGGCTGATTTACCTCTTGCGCTAGCAAGTGATTATAATCCAGGATCAAGTCCAAATTATAATTTATTTATGGTGTGGTCCCTCGCTTGTGTAAAAATGAAGTTGACACCTGAAGAAGCGTTTAATGCATTATCAATTAATGCAGCTTATGCTATGGGACTTGAAAATTTTGGCAAAATATTTTTGGGGTATAAAGGAAATATTATGCTAACCAAACAAATCCCTTCATTCGCTTATTTGCCCTATTCTTTTGGTGAAAATAATATAGCAAGGATCTTCTAGAAAACTTTAACTTTGAGCGATTATGAAGATTGTTTTATTTTTCGGGGTGTTTCTAAGTGTCTTTGGCTTATCGTCTCAAAATGTACGCACCAATAGCGCGTTACTTTGGGAAATTTCAAGTCCAAATAGCACAGTAAAGTCCTATTTATTTGGAACTTTGCACTCTAATGATAAAAGGGTCTTTTACTTACCAGATTCTGTTTATTATGCTTTGGAGCACGCGCAAGCGATTTTATTGGAGACTAATATTTTTGATTATTTCGAAGACATTGATCCACGAGATAATGATGTGATTTTGCTTTTTGATGATATGGGTAAGCCCTATACAAGTTCAAATTTGGCGTCTAAAACTGTCTATGGTGATGAGAATGGAATGCCTCAATTCTTAGATGCTTATTTTCAACAATATGCCTTGTTTGCAGGTAAAAATATAATTCCACTTGAAACCAATCAAGAACAAGTAAATGCCTTAATTGATCTACCAATAAGTGATGAAAATCAATGGGAATCATTGAAAAAAAATAGAAAAAGTAAGGCCTTGATAGATTTGTATTTGGAAGGAAATTTAAGTGAAATTGATAAATTTATGCGATTGAATTTATCCCAAAATCCAGAAGTGTACGAATCCTTGATTATTAAAAGGAACTATAAAATGCTGCGTGTTTTGGATTCTTGCCTAAATAAAAATCAAGCCGTTTTCGCTGCAGTTGGTGCTGGACATCTATACGGTGATAAAGGAATGATTCAGCTATTGAGAAATAAAGGTTTTAAAGTTAAACAAGTAAGTGCTATTTATTCTGAAGTCCCGATTAAAGAAAAATCTTCCGTACGGAAAGTGAATAACGGATATGATTTAATGATCAAGGAAAAAAATGTTCTAATTCACTTTCCTGGAGTTCCCAAAGTTACTTCACAAGACTGCACGATTAAAGCCATCTATCGAGAATTAGGACAGGGAAATACTTATCAAATTGAAATCATTCCTTATGATACTACTTTGACTTTTAATACCTATGCTGATATTTATATTGCAAGTCCAGAAAATTCAACTTACACCTACCAAGAATCACTTGATGGTACTTTGAGTTATTCTGGATTGTCAGATGTTTATCCAGAAGGTTTGCATTGGGTACAATTATTTACCAATGGAGAATCTTTATTGATCGCTAAAACCTATGGCGGGAATATGTTCATGAATTCCAATCGACCAAAACAATTTTTTGATAAAATTATATTTGAATAACGCTAAATAATATTAAATTTAGCGAAAAAGAATATGAATAGAATCTTCAAGGAGTCATTTTCCGCGTTGCTTCCCAACAATAAATTACTTCTTTTATATGGTCCAAAAGGCTTAGATAATTTAAATTTTGCCACTGAAATTCTCAGTGAAAAATCCGCTAATTATAATGTTATAGATCTAAGTAATCCATCTATTAGAGGGGAATTAAATAAATTAAAATTCGAGGAATTAATTTGGTACATCAATCAAGCTCCTTTCGCCATTCTTAATGAATGTGAACATTTAAAATTATTATCGACACTAGCAGATGCTGTTCTAGATCAAACAGTAACCTCTTCTTTAATTTTAATTGCAAAAAACAAAACAAACCTAGACATTGAATTAGTAGATGCATTAGAAAATGCAGGTTTAAGTTTTTATTTCCCAGCACCTACATTTTATGAATACACGATAAAAAATGGTTTGTCTACTGAAGATAAAGGCCTTGAAAAAAGATTAATTTATGGCAACTATTTTGGGCTTGATACAGCTGATGAAGAAATTGAACTGCAGCTTAAGGAGCGTGCTAAAATTATGTTAGACGGCCCATTTAATTCAAAAAGTAGGGTCAATAAAAATGATATTTTATGGCGCACGATACAAGTATTAGCGCACCACATTGGACAGGCACTATCATATCATCAAATCAGTGAATTAATACAAGTAGATAATGAAACGGTTGAACGCTATATTCATATATTAATTGATGCTCACCTTATCTACAAAATACCATGTTATAGTACAGACCAGCGTTACGAGTTAAAAAAGACGCATATATTTATTTTTATGGACAACGGTATTCGAAATGCAGTGATTAATAATTTTAATGCACTTACCATGCGTATTGATTTAGATGCTTTATGGAAGAATTGGCTCATTTCAGAAAGAATTAAATGGAATACCATCAACAGGAGACATCCAACATATTACTTCTGGCGCTCTCATACCCGGCAACAAATTGATTTGATTGAATTGGGTGAAAAAGGTATGCAGGGATTTAATTTTAAGTTCGAAAAGAAAAAAATGATTAAAACTGCTCCCTTGTTTTCAAGCTATTATCCGTCTAGTGCTGTCCATACGGTCAATAAATCTACTTACCTTACCTTTTTAACAAAGAAATAAATGAAGTTCATAGATTTTATTGCCCAAAGAATTAAAGATAATGATTGGTTAAACGATGATTTGGTAGTTGTTTTACCATCATCTCGTGCTGTAAAATATTTAATGGCTGCTTTATCTAAGCATTATGGGAAACCAATTTTTGCACCTCAAATTCTTACCATTGATGAGTTGTTCTCCTCTCATTCCCCCAAAAAAATAATTGATCCGTCTCGTTATTTGCTTTTACTCTATAAGGCTTATGGAATTGTTGAAACAGAAACCCAACAAGATTTTGAAAGCTTTTTAACATGGGCGCCCCTAGTCCTTAATGACTTTGAAGATATTAACAGATATCTTTTGGATCCAAAAGATGTTTTTAAGAACCTTAAAGCAATCAAAGAGTTGGAGAGTTGGAATTTAGAAGATAAAGAAATCACAGAAGCTCAAAAGGTCTTTATGCGATTCTGGGACCTGCTTCCTGGGCTCTATGATGCCCTAGAAAATTTATTATTGCAACAAAATTATATAACGCCAGCACAATCGTATAGGTATCTTGCCCAAAACACATCGTTATTATTTTCAGAAAACCCGAATGCATTTTATGTATTTGCAGGCTTTAATGCCTTGTCAGCCGCAGAAACAAAAGTCATAGATTATTTAATTAAGAAAAAATCTGCCGTTTATTTTATTGATTCTGATGCTTATTATTTGAGCAATCCCACCCATGAAGCTGGTTTATTTCAACGCAAAAACAATAAGGCATTTGGCATTAATAAACCTGAATTCGTTAGAAATGAATTGAGCACAAAGCCTTTAAAAATCGATTTAATACAATGTGCGCAATTGACAGGACAAGTAAAAATCGCAGCTACAGAACTCGCCAAGATCACACCTGCAGCAATGGAGGACACTTTAGTTCTTTTAGCGGATGAAACATTGATTAGCGCCTTGGTAAAAAATCTTCCTTTATCCATAGGAAAAGCAAATATAACGCTGGGCTTACCGCTCAATCAAACGCCAATAAAATCATGGATTGAAATTATTTTCGATATTCAAGAAAATAAAAGCCGTTTTAAAACAAATGCTGTTTATCACAAAGATTTACAACGCATAATAAATCATATTTTTTGTATTTCCTGGTTGGATGATACCGCAAAAGCGAAATTGGTACACATGGAACAAGACATGATCCGGTACAATAGAGTTTTTCAAAATTTGGATAATCTTCAAATTAGTACAGATGTATCCGAATTACTGAACAAAATGTATATTCCTTGGGAGCAAGATTGGAGTAAAGCAATTCAAAGCATAAGAGCGATTAATTCTTTTTTAGGTAAAAATATCCCAAGTAGTTTTGAATTTGAGAACAGTATTCTTAGCGCCTTTGACCAATCAATTAATGCCTTCGAAATTATTGTTAATGAAGGCTTGCCTGATTTATCACTCCGAACCTTTAAATTATTATTTAACCAGCATTGGCATTCAAAAAGTATTGCATTTCATGGTAATCCAATTGATGGACTTCAAATCATGGGACTTTTAGAAACTCGAATGTTGGATTTTAAACGGATTATTCTGTTGGGAATGAATGAAGGTAATTTACCTCCAACCAATAATTTAAAGACAATTATTCCCATAGACCTTCGAAAAGGACTTGGCTTGCCAACCCAACGCGAGAAACAAGGGATTTTTGCCCAACATTTTTATCGTCTCCTTCATTATTGTGAGGATTTAACCATTACTTATACGACTTTAAGTGACCAAATAACGAACGCTGAACCAAGTAGATATTTAAATCAACTGGAATTAGAATTGGCACGAATAAATCCAAATATCGTATTTAATAAAAGTTATTATATCACTTCTTTTCCTGAAAAAAGTGATATTGGATCCAGTAGTATTGATAAAAAAATAGATATTATTGCTCAGTTAGACGCCCATTTTGAAAAACCAATTTCAGCATCAGCACTCAATAAATATCTTTCTTGCCCCTTAGATTTTTATTATAGATACATTGTAGAATTTGGTGAGGCAGATACGGTAATGGAGGAAATTGAAAGTGGTGCTTTTGGAACTTTTATTCACGATACGCTAGAGCAATTATTTCTCCCTTTTGCCCAACGCGATAAGGAAAGAAATTTTATCAGTCCAAGTCCACCAGCATTGAGTACATCAAGTATAGACAATATGCTGATTGCATTTCCGCCGATTTTGTATTCTCGATTCATGAAGCATTTCAATAATGATAAATCTTTATTTGCCACTGGAAAGAATCTCTTAAGCTTTGAAATGGCAAATGAAATTGTGCGGAAAACTTTATTTTCTGAAAAGGAATTTATTTCCACTCTGACACAACCACTTTATATTGAACAACTTGAAGCTCCTCTTTCATGTAGTGTTGTAATTCAATTAAATGGTTCCCCTAAAACCATACAGTTAAAAGGATTTATTGATCGAATTGATCGCATCGGAGATGACTACCGAATTTTAGATTATAAATCAGGGCAAGTGAAACCTGAGCATGTATTATTTAAATGGCCAGAAGGCAAAAGCTTGAGTGAAGCGTTTAAAGCGTCAAAGCATACTTTACAATTAAGTCTGTATTGTTTATTGTTCGAAAAAAATTACAACTGTAAGCCTGCCGAGGCAAGTATTTTATCATTGGTTACCTCCACAGGATATACTCAAAAGCTGAGCAAGTCAGGAGGAAGTATAAGCGAAATGCCGGCTTTATTTGAACAGTTATTGGAAGAAACAATTAATGAAATTTATGATTTATCCATTCCCTTTGAACATGATGAGGATGCCAATTATTGTAACTATTGTTAAATAAAAAAGCCTAAAAAGAAAGTGTTTTTCTTTTTAGGCTTATCTGCAAGTTAAATAAATCTAAGTATAAACAAACGCTATTGTCTATAAATCAAAGACGCAAGCATTTCAAAAGAGGTTGCCCCACTTTAAAAATTAATATAATTCTGTCTTTAAACTAGTTCTATAGTCTTTCAATTCTTCGCGATTAACTTTGTGCTCTGCATTTTTTAATAGATTTAATAAATACAGTAAGTTTTCTTTTTCTTCTATTTCAATAGGGTATTCATTACCCTCTTCATCTTCTTCGTATTGCGCTTGAACATTAAAAGCCGAATTTTCAGTAAGAAATTCATAAGTCAGTCTTAACACCTTAACCACAAGTGGATCCTTTTCCGCAAGGGCCATTACTCTTAAGGATTTTAATTCCTCAATTAGTTTAGGGTTGTCAACACCTTTTTTTTCTACTAAAGAAATTATAATGTTTAGTTTTTCGTTTGCTAGGATTGTCTTCATTTCAAAATTTTTCAATACAAAAGTAAGCAACTTAATAGATTTCTTAAAACTCTTGTGCATTATTTTTCGTTCTGCCTCGAATGTATTTCTATTTTTGTACTTAATGGATTTCTACTTACAAGCATTTGGCATCGGATTTTTACTCAGCGTAATGGTGGGTCCTGTGTTTTTTGTTTTACTCGAAACAAGTATTACTAAAGGCGTCCGCGCTGCATTAGCATTGGATCTGGGTGTTTTTATTAGTGACATTGTCTATATATTATTTGCTTTTATTTTCGCTTCACAATTAAAAAACCTTACTTCTGGCGACGGAAAGAATAATTTAATTCTTGCAATTATTGGAGGGATATTATTTATTGGTTACGGTATTTACTCTTTTTTTAAGAAACCACAGTTTAATCTAGAGGAATCTTCTTCAGATGCTCAAAATAATAAAATGGATTATGTAGTATTAGCACTTAAGGGTTTTGTGCTAAATTTTGCTAATCCCGCGGTAATATTTTATTGGATAGGAATAATTGCAAAAGGATACAGTACAGTAGATAATGAGGGCAGTCATTTTCAAATTTTTGCTTTTGTGTTAATTGTTTTATTGACTTACTTTGGAATTGATGTTTTAAAAATATTCGGTGCCAAGAAATTAAGACCCCTGGTGACTGAATCTTTATTGGTGGCACTCAACCGTTTAATAGGTTTGGTTTTCTTCTCTTTTGGCCTCTTTTTACTCTTACAACAGTTTCTAGGAAAGATGTAACATTTATTAATTTTTTCTTTATCTGCTTATGACTCGGTTTTTTGCATTACTCCTATTACTGTTAATTTTTCAAACAACTTATTCTCAAAAAGTACAACCCGAGAATTTATCTCCGAAAACCAAAATTTATTGGGATGCAAATAAAAAATATATTAATTCAGTTGGGTCTTATTATATAGATGATCAACATCCCACGACTCTTGAAAAACATGGTAAGTGGTTATTTTATTCTCTTGAAGGCGTGCTAGAAGAAGAACGATATTATTTTAGAGATCGCATTCATGGTAAACAAACACTATATTTTCCCGATAAAAAAATTAAACGACAAATGTATTGTGTTTTCAATGTTCCAGACAGTGCTTTTAATGAATGGAATGCTGATGGAAAGTTAATTATATCTGGACTTTTTGATATGGGGAGTCCGATTGGAAATTGGAAATATTTTTATGATAATGGCGCCCAAAGATCAATGGATAAGGTAATTGGTGATACTACTTATACAATGGATTATTGGGAAAATGACAAGCAACATACACAAACCATTATATCAGGTGAGGGTTTCATAAATACTTATTTTGTTACAGGGCTTCCTAAAGAAAGATATCAATTTGTTGGGGGTTTAAAAAATGGGCCTTTTGAGGAAAGGGTTGCCAATGGAAGGGTCTCCGTAAGTGGATTTTTTAAAAATGGTAAGAAGGATAGTACTTGGCTATTCTACGATCAAGATGGTTTGCTAGACAAACAAATGGGCTATGCATTAGATTCTCTCCATGGTTCCTATATTGTATACTTTCCCGAAGGCACAATTAACACCGCTGGGTCTTATGTATATGGAAAAAAGACAGGCCACTGGCTTTGGAATTTACCTGACGGCAAGGGGGTAGAAATGGAAGGTGACTTTGAGTCAAATTTACAAGACGGACCGTGGGAATATTACTATTCTTCAGGAGAATTGTCTTATAAAGCCAATTATTCAAAGGGTTTGCGCAGTGGAGAATGGCTTTATTTTTATAAGGATAGTACGCCCTATCGGAAAGGAGTTTACCTCAATGATTTAAAACAAGGCTTTTGGCAAACCTGGTATGAGGACGGTACACTTTTAATGCAAGGTTCTTATATGGAAGGTAAAGAATTTGGTGTTTGGGAGAATTTTTGGGAGAATGGGCGCATTAAAAATAAAGCAACTTTTAAAGACGGAAAGCTAGATGGATCTTGGGTTTCTTATACCCCTAATGGGACATTAATTTTATCTGGCACCTATAAAAATGGTTTTAAAAATGGGCATTGGCAAGAATATTATAATAATGGCGCCCTCAAAGAAGAAGTTCAATACAAAATTAAAAAGTTAAAAAATTCCAATGGTGGTATTGTTATCATGGGAATGAAATCTATTCAAAGTGTTCAGCACGGCCCCTATAAAACATATTCTCAAATTGATTTCACGGTTAAACAATCCGGTAAATTTAAAAATGGGTTAAAAACAGGTAAATGGATTGATTATTATCCAGGTGGAGTAGTGCCAACTATTATTTCCAATTATAAAAACGGAAAATTAGAGGGCGATTTTCAGCAATTCGGTAGACAAGGAAATCTGATGAATGACATTCATTATAAAGACGGTTTGAAAGATGGTTATTTCACCCTTTATAATGCATCAGGCAAAATTGTAGTTCAAAAAATGTTTAGGCGTGGTATGGAAATGCAAAAGTCAAACGGGGGTGATATGTTTGCTCCTTAATCTTTTGAAAGCATCAAGTCAATCTGCCTCTTTTTAGTACTTACATCGGTAATTTTTACCTTCACACTATCCCCAAAATTATATTCTTTGTGGAACCGTGATCCAATAATTCTAAACTTATCGGCATCAAAATAATAGCGATCTCCTTCAATGGATTGCATGGAAACCATTCCTTCACAATTGTTTTCTAGAAGTCGCACATACATTCCATGCTCCGTAATTCCAGAAATTACTCCTTCAAATTCCTCTCCAATGCGATCGATTACAAAAAGTGTTTGGAAATATTTTGTGGATTCTCTTTCTGCTTCTGAAGCTTTCCTTTCATTGCGAGAAATTAATTTGCAAATTTCATCCAATGAATTGCCGTAAGTATGGTTTCTCCCCTGTAGTTCCTGCTCTAAGATGCGGTGTACCATCAAATCTGCATATCTTCTTATGGGAGAGGTAAAGTGAGAATAATGGGTAAAGGCTAATCCAAAATGTCCGATGTTGGCCGTTTCGTAGGTCGCCTTCGCCATGGAACGAATAACCATTGATTGTATCAACGGGAATTCATTTTCTTCCCTGATAGTTAATAGTAGATGGTTGATGTTTTTAGCGATTTCATCCATTCCTTGATAGGAAAGTTCATGGCCGAATTTATCAATGAAAAGCTTTAAGAATCCAATTTTTTCTGGATCTGGCTTGTCATGCACTCTATATATCATTGGAATAACATCTTTATTTTTAGACGGTTTGGATAAGTAGGTACAAACGCGTTTATTGGCCAATAACATGAATTCTTCAATCAATTTATGGGCATCTTTAGATGTTTTGACAATCGTTCCAATGGGGTGCCCCTTCTCATCGAGTTGAAAGCGCATTTCTTCGGATTCAATATTTAACGCCCCTTGCGCTAAGCGCTCTTTTCTTATGATCTTTGCCACTTTATCAATGGCGCGAATTTCGTTTTCATGATCTCCAGATTTTCCCTCAATGATTTCCTGAGCTTCTTCGTAAGAGAATCTTCTGTTGGAGTGAATAACAGTCTTTCCAAACCATTCTGATTTTACATCACCTTTTCTATTCATTACAAAGACTGCCGAAAAACTATACTTATCTTCATGTGGTCGCAGTGAGCAAGCAATATTTGATAATTGTTCCGGTAACATTGGAATTACTCTGTCCACCAAATAAACCGAATTAGATCTTTTAAGCGCTTCTTTATCCATCGCACTCCCTGGACGAACATAATGACTCACATCCGCTATATGAACGCCTAATTCAAAGTCGCCATTTGGCAATTCTTGATAGGAGATGGCGTCATCAAAATCTTTCGCATCAGCAGGATCTATTGTAAAGGTTAGGATCTCTCTAAAATCTTTTCGTTTGGCAATTTCTCGTTCATCTAAATTAATAGATACCTGTTCCGCCTCCTCTAAAACAGCATCTGGAAATACAGGGTCGATTCCTTGATTGTAAAGAATGGAAAGCATCTCCACATCATTGGTTCCAGGATAACCTAATATGGCAATCACTTCTCCAAACGGAATACTTGTAGATTTTGGCCAAATGGTTATCTTAACAAGAGCTTTTACTCCGTTGACAGCACCATTTAATTGCCCCTCACTAATTTGAATCTGTATTCCAGATCTTGCATTGTCTGGAATTAACATGGCTTTCTTATCACTAATCTTGATCGTACCTACAAATTGAGTTTTCTCTCTTTCAAGCACCTGCATTACAGCTCCTTCCGGACGGTTTTTCCCTGGATTAATGATTCTTAACTTCACCAAATCATTATGCATGGCTTGGCCAATATTATGTGGTGCGATAAAAATATCTTTTTCTTCACCTTCCACCACTACAAAACCAGAACCTCTTTGTGTGATTTCAATTCTTCCGCTTAGGGTATTTTTATTTTCAACAAGCTTGAATGATTGATGGGTTAGCTGCTTGAGCAGATTCCGCTTCGACAATTGTAAAAGAACATCATATACCTGCTGTCTTAAGGCAGGATTGTTGGCGTCGATTTTAGAACAAATTTCCTTGTGAGAATACTCATCGTCAGGATTTTGTTCAAACACCCTCATTATTTGAGGTGTTATTCCCTTAAAAGATCCAAGGGTTTTGGGTTTAAAAAATTTCTTAGGCATGCGGTGGGGTAGACAATATCATATGCCTATTGGATAAATGAGTCCTTCTTTTAATGGCGAATAATCACCTTTCTATTAAAGGGTTTGAAGCTCTGACCTTCAAAGGTGATGAAATAAACACCACTCTTGAATTCAGACACATCAAGTTTTTTGTTTGAATAAATAGTTTCTTTTAAAATAACATTTCCAAGTACATCAACCATTTTCATACTCGCAGTTTCAGCGCCGTTTAAGGTAATGTTTAAGTAATCACTTGAAGGGTTAGGAGCAATAGTTACAGAAGCAACATCTTTGATCGGCTTAACTGCCGCAACAATTTCAATTAAAAGATCTACTGAATCAACAAAGTTAATGCCGTCTCCTGAAACATAGTAACGATAATGAGCCAAACAAGGCTGGCTAAAATCGTCTGGGTCAATTGAAACTTTCAGTTTTCCATATTCTCCATCACCAATAGGAAATAAAGCACTTACTGGCGTTGTCCAAGGATTGCTTGCCATTTGACCTGATGAAAAACAGGTCCCACCCCAAGGATCTGTTGCATGTCCCCAACAAATTGCATCTGTCCAACCAGCTGGAACATCTAAACGAGTTCTTGTAATGCGCCAATTGCGGGTTAATCCTGTATTGTTGTAAATGTTAAAAGGAACATCAAAAACGGCTAATGATTGTGTGCCCATGCCGTAAGTTTGACCCGAAAGCTCTGTGGTTTGGCCATCAACATAAATATTGATGTTATTTTGAGCAAAACTGCTAAGTGAGAAGAAAGTTAATAGAATGAAAATATATAATTTCATGATGTTGGAGATTCGTTTAAAACAAATATAACTTAAAATATGCCACATTCAAAAAACCACACTTATTTTTTATATTATTTAAATTCAATAATGTAACTTTGATTCGGCAAGGTTTTTGAAAAAGAACTAAAAACTAAATTATTTTAAATGAAAAAAGCACTCTTTTCTCTATTATTTATCTTCGTTGCGAGCTCATATTTTGCTCAACATGACGGCGGACTTCTTGAAAATAAAAAACTTCCTTCTGTCAAGTTAAAAGACATGAATGGGAATGCTGTAAATACTGCTGAATTAGGTTTCAAGGGACCTGTAGTAATTAGTTTTTGGGCAACTTGGTGTGCCCCCTGCAAGAAAGAATTAAATACAATTCATGATTTATATACCGACTGGCAAGAAGAAACGGGCGTTCAATTGGTTGCCGTTTCCATAGATGACGAAAAAACAAAAAGTCAGGTTCCTATTTATGTTAATGGAAGAGCTTGGGAATATTTAGTATTAATGGATCCTAATGGAGATTTTAAGCGTGCAATGGGTGTGAACAATGTTCCCCATACTTTTTTGATTGATCAACAAGGAAACATTGTCTATTCTCATAACAATTATGCGCCTGGTGATGAGGAAAAATTGTATGAAGAAATTAAAAAATTGACGAAACAATAGTCTGAATGATTAAAAAAATACTACTAATACTGTTGCTTTCACCTACGGTCTTATGCTCACAAGGTAATTTAACAGGAAACATTGAAAGTACTTTTCAATATTTAAATCAAGATTCCATTATTGGAGCCAATCAACCTGTATCAAAAGGTTTGCTTAATTCTTACATGAATGTTTTTTACACGAACGGAAACTTTAAGGCTGGGATGCGTTTTGAGTCTTATTTGCCTCGAATTCAAGGTTATCCAAATCGTTTTGATGGCACTGGAATAGGTATGCGTTACATTGGCTATGTGAATAATTTAGTGGATGTAACTTTAGGTTCCTTCTATGAGCAATTTGGCAGTGGACTTGCATTCCGAGCTTATGAAGACAGAGCCTTAGGTTATGATAACATGATGGATGGTGCTCGAATTATTGTGCGTCCCCAAAAAGGGATTGTCATTAAAGGTGTTTATGGCTATCAGCGCTTGTCTTTTCAAAAAGGACAAATAATTCACGGTGATGGAATCGTTAGAGGTATTGACGGCGAAGTACATCTAAATGAGGCCATTGATAAAATGACATCCTTCCCCTTGGACATTGTATTAGGCGCTTCTTTTGTAAGTAAATTTCAGGCAGATGATGATGAAGCATTGATACTTCCTCAAAATGTTGCTGCATACGGTGGTCGTGCCAAGTTGAGGTATAAAAACTTTTATCTAGACGGCGAATATATTCTGAAAGAACAAGACCCTTCGAGTGACAATGGAAAAATTTATAATTATGGTCATGCAGGCGTATTTAATTTAAGTTATACTCAAAAAGGTTTAGGGATTTTGGTCTCTGGTAAATCTGTCGATAACATGAGTTATCGTTCGGATAGGAATAAGGATTTACAAGATGTTTTTATCAATTATCTACCATCACTGAATAAAACCCACACCTATAATTTGGTTGCTACGCTTTATCCTTATGCTACACAACCATTGGGTGAGGTAGCTTTTCAGGCAGATGTATTGTATACTTTTAAAAAGGGAACAACATTGGGTGGAAAGTATGGAACTACCATTGGTGGTAATTTTTCAACTACCTATAGACCTATGCAATACACAAGTGGAATAAATCCCTTAGATTCTACAGGTGTATCGTATACTTCTCGCTTATTTGCGATGAGTGACAGTCTCTATTGGCAAGACATTAATTTTAATATTTCTAAGAAGTTCAATAAAAAATTCAGTACAATCTTAAGCTTTTATAGTATTAAAATAAACAATGATGTCGCTAAAATATCTAATGATGCACAAGGAATTATCCACGCCTCTATTGGGGTTATTGAGTTATCGTATAAAATAAATACCCATCACTCTTTACGCGCTGAATTTCAAGGATGTTTTGTCCAAAAAGAAAATGGATTGATTAAGGATAAAGGAAATTGGGCAACAGCATTGATAGAATACACGATTTCTCCAGGTTGGTTTTTTAGTTTTATGAATCAATATAATTATGGCAATCCCGTGATTGACAAACGCGTTAATTATCCAATTCTAACCTGCGGTTATATTAAAGACGCAACGCGCTTTACGGTTTCCTATGGTCGTCAGCGTGCCGGTTTATTTTGTGTTGGTGGGGTGTGTAGATTCGTACCAGCGTCCAATGGATTAACATTGAGTTTCACCCAAAGTTTTTAATATGAAAAGCTACTTAACCTTCTTTGCAATAGCTTGCATTTCCTTGATTATGGTCTCTTGTGATCATGTAGAAAATCCTTATCCTCCTGGAACAAGCAATGAATTAGACACTACACTTTATCCTGGAAATTGGAGTAATTATGTGGCAAATGAATGGCCGGTTTTTTCACCGAATGCTAATTTATTGCGCAATGTTCTTATTGAGGATTATACGGGTCATAAATGTATTTTTTGTCCTGCAGCAGGTGACTTAGCCCATCAGTTGGAAGAGGCAAATCCTAATCGAGTTTTTATTGCTTCTATTCATGCTGGACCGGAAGGAATTGGAGATTTTCAAACTGTTTCTGCACCTGAATATCCTCTTGACTTTACCAATCCTCAAGGAGCAGCAATAGGAATATATTTTGGCGCCAATGATGGAGGATTTCCTGGTAATCCAAGAGGGACCGTGAACCGCTTTAATAATGGCACCATTTTTCAAAGCCCAACCCAATGGACCAATATGACCAATACGATGTTGGCAGACAATAATTTAAAAGTAAATATGCAATCAGCTCTTAATTATTATCCCACTACTAAAGGAGCTTTTTTACATCTTGAAATAGAAAAATTGGATGCAACATTAAACGATGCTTTGGGTGTTGTTTCTTATTTGATTGAAGATTCATTAGTCGGTGATCAGAAAATGAGCGATAATAGTCACAATACAGCCTATACGCATCGTGACATCCATAGAGGAAATTTAAATCAACTTACTTTTGGTCGAACACTTACCGGTGCAGATCTTATCAATGGAAAGTATTATGTTAATTATAGTTTTTTAGTTCCCAATCAGTTAGATGGAAATTATAATGCACAAAACATGCATATTATATCATATGTATACAATAAAGTAACTTGGGAAATTTATCAAGTGGTAAAACAAAAGATTGCACCCTAATTGGAAGTATAGTTTTCAGGGTATTCAAAATATTTATTTTTTAATGTGATCAAGCTGCGTACTTTTTTTTGGAATTTACTCCCGTGGTTTGCGCCCTTATTTTTTCTCTTTTTGCTTTTGCGAACTTTTGTTTATTTTCAATTGCAGGGTTCACCAATTATTGCTGATACGCATCTTTCTTTTATTTGGTGGGGCTTGCTTTATGATTTTTTACTGGTGTTTGGAATTTGGGGTGTTGCATCTCTTTTATTTACTAGTTTACAAGCGCTCCTTCCAAAAGTAAAATTTACTTTTTTATTTTTTCTTCTTCCCCTAACACTACTATATTCGAATGTCATTTTAGATCAATGCTATCTTACCATGGGGGAGCCGCTTGATGAATCAATTTTCTTGTTCAGTAAAGAAGAATTGTGGATTATTTTAGGGCTGCAACAGCGGCTTACTTTAGAAACAAGTCTTGCGCTCCTTGCACTTCTCCTTATTTACTTTCTACTTGTCCGATTATTCTATTTTGTATTAAAAAACAAGCCGTTTCTTTCCAACTCCTATTTATTTTATTTCTCGTGTTTGGCACTAGTGTACCTTCCATTTTCTAGATATACAAAAACAGAAAACTTGAGCCAAGAGGCTATCGTAAATAATAGATTGTTATTTTTTTTAGATGAATGTATTCGCTTTTCAATTCAACCTGAACGCAGTTCAAAGAAAATTTACAAAGCAGATTTTAAGAATTTAGATCCGGAATTTTATGGTTCAACTCAGACAAATGGAATTTTTCCAACATGGCATAAATTACCCAATAAAAGTTCCTTAAGTCCATATTTTAATAAAACGAGCAATGGCAAACCCCCAAATATTGTTTTTATTATTGGCGAAAGCATGTCCTCTGATTTCTTTGGCGAACGAAGTAAAAACACAGGTTGCATAATGCCCTTTATGGATTCTTTGTCAAAAAAATCGCTTTATTTCCCGAATACTTTTTCAACTTCCCAGCGTACTCACAATGTACTACCATCTATTTTTTCTTCAGTCCCAAATGTTTTTGATGGTGCTGTATTTCAACAAATAGCGTATCCAAATCATTGGTCTTTAATGGGCTTGTTAAGAAGATCTTATTTTACAAGTTTCTATTGTGGAGTAGATCTTCAATATTTAAATATGCAGGGATTCATGGATTATCATCAAGTAGATTATTCTGTTAATCATTGGTCTAAAGCAAGAGTTCAGCACTCAGATAGTATCAATAGCCCTTGGGGATTCCCTGATGAAGACCTCTTCAAACAAGCTATCGAAGATGATTCACTTTCAAAGCACCGAGATAAAGCCAGTTTTAAAATCTTTTTAACCATCAGTTCTCATGACCCGTTTATTTATCCAGAGAAGGCTCTGTATACCCAGCAAGTTATCGAAAAAGCAGCGACAATATCAAACCCTATAAATCGCAACTTAATTTTAAAGAATGCCTCCAATTTTGGTTCTTTTACTTATTGTGACGCACAAATTAAAGCCTTTCTCCAGGAACAATCCAAATTACCGGAGTACCAAAATACGATTTACATCATTACTGGCGATCATGGGTCTGAGTTATATAATGCAAGCAAGTTGTCTAAATATAATGTCCCGTTGGTTATTTTCTCACCTTTATTGAAGCAAAACTTTAAATCTAAGGCACTTGTTTCTCATAATGACCTTACTCCAAGTTTACTGAATTATTTGCGCTTAAACTATCCAATAGCTGTTCCAGACAGCATTCCATTTGTTGGAAAAGAATTACTTTTCCTTCCTTATTTTAAGGCCAATCGAGCTTTTGTTTTTACAACGAATAAATTGAAAAGCGAAGAAGGAATATTTTACGACAAAGTTTATTTGGCCAATCAAGTTTATTTATTGCATAAAGATTTGTCTCTTACAAAAAAGCCAGATTCAAAAATAGGACCTTTTTTTAAAGAGCAGTTTTTTCAATATCAATTTTTTAGTCAATATTGTATTAATCAAAATAATCTTGTTCCAACTCAGCAACACCATCTATGGTATGAAAATAGGGGGTGGGTTCAAGTTCAAAGTAAAGCCTCCGAATCTGATCAAGTAAACTCCAACAATCGCTTGGTTTTTTTAGGGTCTTTTGCAATAGTGCCTAAACAACAACAAAATATTAAAATTCAGGTTACCGGAATGGTGTTTTGTGGTAAGAAGGCTAATATAAATCTTTCAGGCGATGTTGTAATCAAACTAAAACACAACCGCTGGTTGAATAAAGAACAACTACTTTTCAAAGGGATTCGCCCTAATTTTGAGGAAAGATTCAAGCCCAATGCGTGGAATAAAATTGTTTATACGATAGAATTTAATCCATCTAAAACGAAAAAATTAAACAATAGGAAAGAGTTGTATTTGTATTTATTTAATGATCAAAAGGAAAGGATAAAAATTAAGGATCTAGAATTAATTTTGAGTAAAAAAGTTTAGTTCTTTATTTCCCCAAGTAATTTGAAATCAACCCTTCTGTTAATATCTCTGCCTTGTTGTGTGGTATTAGAGGCAATAGGTTTGGTAAATCCATGAAATTCTACTATTATTCTTCCTGTATCAACACCTTTTTGTACTAAATAATCTTTAACAGCATTGGCTCTTTTTCTAGAAAGATCAAGGTTATATGCTGCATTTCCTACATTATCAGTATGTCCCGCAACTACTAAATAAATATCGGTTCTTTCAAGCAATGCTTTTGCAAAGGCATCTAATCCTGCAAATTGACTTGGCTTAATTACAAATTGGTCAAAACCAAATACTACATTTTCAGGTTGTTCTATTTCTTTTTTTGCAATGATTATGGTATCTATATCAACAGGAGGTATTATTTTAACAGGCGGTAAATAATAATAGGAAAATAGGTCGTCATGCTTTCCCTTACTGTTTCTATTGCTTGAAAAGTAACCACTAGTGTCGGAAATTGCTGCAAGTGCTAAATCATCATAAATCGAATTATAACCATCTCCAAGTGGTTTTATAGAATCATTTTCAAAAACAAACAGGTCAAATCCACCAATACTTAATGTGTTATTGGAAGTAAAATAAATTTTATTCTTATATACAAAAGGGAAACATTCTATTGAGTCTGAATTGATGTTCTTGAGCGCTATTGGTCGAGACCAATCCTTTCCATTGTAGTCAGAGTAATAGAGATCGTATTTCCCTCTTCCTTTTTCAAAATCTGAAGCATAGTATAGTTTCTTATTTACTTCATCATAAAATGGATGCGTTACATTGCATCCTTCGTTATTTAAAGGAAATGCAAGTGGCAATGTCCAAGCATCTCCTTCTTTTGCAGAATAAAAAATCCCTAATTTATTTTTCTTTGAATTACTATTATTGGAGAAAAACACTAAAGTTCCAGCATCATTGGAACTTATTGGTCCGTCATGCATAGTTGAATTAATGGAAACTGGTATTTTGTAATCTTTACTTTTTAGTGTTATTTCTTTGATTCCACATTGATCTACCCTGAATAAGTCTGTATATGGTTTAGCAATGGCCTCGTCAATTAAAGCTTCATCAACGCTAGTGTTTTTGGAACCTGACACGAGAATTAATTCTTGTCCAAAGGGTCGAATACCAAAGTCATCAGTTAGGGTATTGTAACATACAGTATCCACCACCAATGTTTGCGCATTGACCGTCCCAAACAGGAGGGAAATAAATAAAAGGAAGTATTTAGGCATAAATTAGTTGAAAAAACGAGGGCTATCAGCTTTCTTATTGGTTTTATTTAATTTTAATCTGATCGCCAATTCATGTGATTGCACGGAAACCCTATTCAATTTATTTACGGGGTAGGCATAAGAATATCCAATGTATAATTTATCCTTTACATTCAATCCAATTATTGCTCCGAGACTTCCTTTCAAGTGATATGTCGCTCCAAAATCTATCAGTTTATTAGCGGTCAATATCACATTTAAATCTAAATTAACGGGTCCACCATATCCATACATGGTCATTACACTAGGACGAATATCTAAACGATTGCTCAACTTTAGGTCAGCTCCAGCATAAGAGATATAGCCACTTTTGTTGTCAACATACATACTCATATCCATTCTATTAAATCTAAATGCAGTTACTCTAGGCTTAGAAAAACCAACATAAAACTTTTTCGAATACAATAAGAATCCAAATCCCGCATTAAAAGATAATCCTGTAGTTAAATTTTGAACCATATCTGGATCACCTGGATCTGTAGTCTGAAGCTCAGACAACATTACATTTTGATTGATTCCAGTAAGTTTTAGCCCTGTTGAGAATTTCCAATTATTGTTCAATTTTAAATGGTATGCACCCACTAAGTTTACACTTGTGGATTGTACTGGACCTACCTCGTCTGCTACGATACTAGCGCCCATTCCAAAATTATCAAATACATGAAAATTCCCAGAAATAGTTGCTGTTTGCGGTGCCCCCGGCATTCCAACCCAATATTGTGACCCTAATACCGAAATATCAGAATAGTCATTGGCCCCCGCTTGCGCAGGGTTTAAGGTAAGGGCATTAAAGCGATACTGCTTGAAACTTGGATCATTTTGAGCATTTGCTGCACTGCTTATTGCTAGCATTGCAAGACAAAATGAAAACCCTATTATTTTTTTATTTTTCATAATATTTTTTTGAATGCTGTTATTTTATTGTTTTACTCTATTGATGTAAACATATCCCTTGAAGGTATCACCTTCAGTTGTTAATACATAGTAGTAGGTACCATCAGGTAATGCTTGACCATTTTCTGATCTTGAACCATCCCAATCATTTTGGTAATTACCACTTGAATATACACGGTTTCCATAACGATTGAATACTTCAAGATTTTTTGTATTGTAGGTTTCAAGATTTCTGATTACAAATAAATCATTGATATTGTTCCCATTAGGAGTGAAGGCTTCTGGAATAAATAATTCAATTGGATCAGCGATGTCATCACAAGAATCATCAATCCCATCTAAATCAGTATCAATGCCATTAGTTTCAACAGTTAATGTGATATTAGCAACACTTGTATTTCCATTGTTATCGGTAATGGTAACGGTTAATACATTTTGACCAATGTTTCCACAATCAAAATTGGTTTGACTTAATGATGTAGTAGCTATTCCACAATTATCAAATGACCCTGCATCAACATCATTGAACGCAACTACTGCATTTCCTTGTAGATCTAATATTACAGTTATATTCTGCAATACTGGTGTTGGATTTATATCATCTGTAACAGTGATTGTTTGTGTTCCTGTATTCGTATTACCACTCGCATCTGTTACGGTCCAAGTAATAATTGTAGTTCCTACCGGGAAGTCAACAGGTGCATCGTTTACGACAGATGCAACAGTACAGTTATCATTAGTAATAGCATTACCGATGATCACATTTGATGCTACACAAGCATTGTTAGTAGATAACATCAATGAAGCTGGAGGAATAATGGTAGGTATCTGATTGTCAATTACCGTAACTGTTTGTGATGCCGTTACAACATTTCCATTATTATCTGTAACAGTCCAATTCACGGTTGTTGTACCTAAGTCATAAACTGTCGGTCCATCATTAACTAAAGAAGCAATTCCGCAGTTGTCAGATACTACAGGGTTTCCTAAATTGACATTAAATGCATTACAACTGTTGTTTGCAAACACTGTAATATTTGCCGCAGGAATTAGTATTGGCGCAACATCATCCGTAATGGTTACTTTCTGAATGGTGTTGGTACTATTACCATTGACATCAATTACCGTCCAGGTAACAAAGGTTTCTCCAACAGCGAACGCGCTTGGAGCGTTATTCGTCACAAATGCTACCCCACAATTATCCGAAGTAATTGGAGTTCCTAAATTCAAATTATCAGCAGTACATCCTGAGTTGGTAACTGCTGTTAAATCATTAGGTGGAATAATTGATGGATTGATATTATCTACTATGGTAACATTTTGTGTAGCTGTTCCAATATTCCCACTGATGTCTGTAGCAGACCAAGTAACAATTGTTGTTCCTACCGGGAATGCAGCAGGAGCATTACTTGTAATTGAAGCTACGGTACAATTATCTAATGCAATCGCAGTTCCAATATTCAATCCTGTTGCTGTACAAGAAGTATTTGAACTTGAATTAATGTTTTGTGGAGCAATTACAACTGGAGCAATTACATCAGTAATGGTAACATTCTGAGTTGCTGTAGCTGTATTACCACTTCCATCTGTAATGGTCCATGTTACTACAGTTATTCCAACATTGAAAGCATTCGGAGCATTATGCGTTACAGAAGCAATCGAACAGTTATCAGCAGTTACAGGTGTACCAAGCGCTATATTCAACGCCATACAACCGTTATTGGTTGTAGCATTTACAGCAGCAGGTGCCGTAATGGTTGGATTAACATTATCAGTAACGCTTACAAGTTGCGTTGCATTGGTAGCATTACCACTTGCATCGGTTACAGTCCAAGTAACAGTAGTTGTTCCCAAATTGAAAGTTGCCGGAGCATTGTTGGTAACCGAAGCTACCGAACAGTTATCAGCAGTTACTGGCGTACCTAATACAACACCAGTTGCTGTACAAGCAGTATTGGTAGTAGTATTAATTGCAGCAGGCGCTGTAATGGTTGGGAAGATATTATCAATTACTGTAATGGTTTGTGTAGCGGTGGCAGTGTTACCACTTGCATCAGTTACGGTCCATGTTACTGTAGTATTTCCTATATTGAAAGTTACCGGAGCATTATGCGTAACAGAAGCCACAGAACAGTTATCAGCTGCTACTGGCGTTCCAAGATTTAAGCCTGTTACCGAACAAGTAGCACTTGCATTAGCAGTGATATTAGCAGGAGCAACTATAGTTGGATTAGTAGCATCAACTACTGTTACCGTTTGAGTTGCAGTAGCAGTAAGACCACTTCCATCTGTCACCGTCCAAGTTACAGTAGTACTTCCAATCGCGAAAGTTGCTGGTGCATTATTTGTAACGGAGGCTACTGAACAGTTATCTGAAGTTACTGGCGTTCCAAGTGTTACACTAAAGGCTGAACATGCATTATTAGCATTAACATTTACCGCTGCAGGAGCGGTGATGGTTGGATTTACATTATCAATAACAGTTACAAGTTGTGTTGCATTGGTAGCATTACCACTTGCATCTGTTACCGTCCAGATTACGGTAGTAGTTCCTAGATTGAAAGCTGCCGGAGCATTGTTGGTAACAGATGCTACTGAACAATCATCAGCAGTAATTGGCGTACCTAATAAAACCCCCGTTGCCGTACAAGCAGTATTGGCAGTAGTATTCATAGCAGCAGGCGCTGTAATTGTTGGGAACACATTGTCTTGTACTATTACGGTTTGGTTCGCAGTCGAACTGTTTCCAGCAATATCAGTAAAGGTCCAAGTAATAACATTTGTACCTGGTATAGAGTAACTTAATGGTGTAGAAGCAGTACCTGTAATTACTCCTGAACAGTTGTCTGTTGTTGTTGGAGGAGTCACTGTTACCGAACAAGACCCAGTAACTGTTGCTAAAGTTGGAACAACTGGAGCAATATTGTCAGTAACGGTTACCGTAAAGCTACAAGTACTTGTATTTGTAGATGCATCTGTAGCAGTATAAGTAACTGTTGTGCTACCTGCTGTGAAGGTACTTCCTGACGCATTACTCACCGTATATTGAACCCCTGGGCAATTGTCTGAAATTGCAGGTGCAGTCCAATTAACGACAGCATTACAAGAATTTTGTGAGGTTCCTACACTAATGTTTGCAGGACAATTAGTAATAATTGGATTTTGATTATCAACTATTGTTATTGTGAAGGAATACAGGGTATTGTTTCCTGATTGATCTACTATTTCATAAGTTTGAGTAGTAACACCAACAGGGAAAATATCACCTGATGTAAAACCAGTATTATCAATTTGCGTCATATTTGCCGTACAATTATCACCATAAGTTGGTAGCGCATAATTAATTACTCTTCCGCAGATACCTGAGACAGCTGTATTGGTAATACTTGCAGGTGTAACTATGAATAATGGACTAATCGTATCAGCAACTGTTACTGTTGAGGTACATGTTGATACATTTCCAGACAAATCAGTTACTGTTAAAGTTACCGTGTTGGCACCAAGATTTGAACAATTAAAATTAGAATTATTTATTGTAGTTGTTGCAATTCCACAGGCATCGTTAGATCCATTGTCTACCTGAGCAGCAGAAATACTTACAAGTCCTAAAGCATCTAATTGCGCCGTGATATTCTGGCAAATCGCGCTTGGAGGAACTATATCTTGCACAGTTATCATACTAACACAAGTATTGGTGTTTCCACTGCCATCAGTTACCGTCATTGTGAATGGATTTGTTCCAATATCAGCACAAGTGAAAGTAGATTGATTTAAAGTATAACTGGAAATACTACAGTTATCGACTGAAACATTGTTGACCATAGCACCTGTAGCAGTAAAACTGCCCAGAGCATCTAATAAGAAAAGTGTATCGTGGCAATGAGCAACAGGATTTTGTACATCAAGTACAGTTACTATTTGTGTAGCACTTGTACTAAGACCACTTCCATCTGTTACCGTCCAGGTAACTGTTGTATTACCTAATGGGTATACTGCAGGCGCGTTATTTACCACTGAAGCAACGGAACAATTGTCATTATACATCGGGGATCCTAATGCTACACCAGATGCTGTACATATATTTAAATCATTATTTACAGTTACTGCAGATGGTGCAGTAATGGTTGGATTTTGATTATCAATTACGGTAACTACTTGTGTTGTTGTAGCTGTATTTCCACTACCATCGGTTACCAACCAAGTTACAGTCGTATTTCCTAATGGATAAGAAGACGGACCATCATTGGTGACAGATGCTACCGAACAGTTGTCATTGGTAACAGGACTACCTAAGTTGACTCCTGTTGCTGCACAAGAAGCAGCGTCAGCATTAACTGTTACAGCAGTTGGAGCAGTAATTGTTGGAGCAGTAATATCCACAACAGTTACAATAACTTGGTCAGAACTAGTACAGCCATTATTATTTCCTGTTAGGGTATAAGTAGTAGTGGTCATTGGTGTAACTATGGTGGTCGGTGTTGTTGAGGAGTACCCAGCAGGGCTTGAACTCCATGTAACAGGACTGGTTCCGCCAGGTTGGTAGGAAACGATGACATTACTGAGAGTCAAGGTTACAAAGTCTGACCATGCATCTAAATCCTGAGGTCTAATACTTAGTATTTGACCATTAACAATATTTCCGTTGAAATTGGTAATCGTAATTGGGGTATTACAAGATGTAATATTTACCCAAGCAGATCCATTCCAATACTGCATTAAGTAATAAGAATTGTATAAATAACAAGTTATACCTGAATAAACCAATATTGGCGTGAAGGTGATTGAAGTAATAGTTGCTCCTGCTGGCGCACCACTTAATGTTAAATTCACAGGAGTCCCTGAATCATCATACATAGCACCCGATGCGCTTAAAGGACCTACTACCGCAGGAAGTGTTGATGTTCCAGTAAGAGTTACTGGCCCACCTGGACAAGTAGAAACATCTGCTCCAGCATTAACTGTTGGATAATTATTAATGGTAATTAAACTAGAAGTTGAAACCACCCCAGAAGGGAAGCCGCAACTGGTATTGTTTGCAAACCAGAAATTAGTTTCATTCACAAGATCAAAAGAAAGGTTATTGGTACCTGCAGTTGATGGCGCTGTTACAGTTAAATAATAAGTCTGAGTTGCACCAGAAACTAAGCCATTAGCATCAACCCTGATAAAATAATCAAGATCACCATTCCATTTTATTCCCACATTAATATCTGGTGCAGCATTCGTCCATGTTGCTGTTCCTGTATTGGTAAGGGTAATGCTAACTGTTCTAACTTCTCCAACACACCAGTTGGAAGAACCAGTATTCATAGAAACAAAGGTACTTTGCCAAACTGCGCCATTGGTTAATACAGTTACAGTCGAACTGTAACCAGCAGTTCCCGAACATTTGGTCAACATACATCTGTATAGAGAAGTAACACTTTGATTCACCGAAGCTGTTGCAGCTGTAGCACCTAAAACATTTGACCAAGTTGCGCCATTATCAGTTGAAACTTGCCATTGATAACTTAATCCATCAGGGGAGGGCGGATTTAAAAAACTTAGAGTAAAGTTCGTTCCAGAACAAACTCCGCTGACACTTGCTTGCGCGTTGACACCACTTGGAGCAATATTGTCCAAGATCGTCATGGTTACTTGAGCAGAACCAGGAGCATTAGTACATCCAGTGGTTTGATTGGTATACGAAATATTGTACAAGGTTGTAATTGCGGGAGTTACATTTTGAGTAAAAATATTAGTTCCAGAACTTACCGCCGGAGCTGGAAGTGCTGAACCATTTCCTGTCCATACAGTAGTATAGTTCGTAGGAGGTGTGAAAATCCAAGATTGAGGAGCACTCACAGCAATTTGCGCAGTGGTTCCAGACCAATAGTTTACGGTATTTGGTGTTACTGCACAATTTGGAGCAGCAGCGCCAATAGTACCAGAAGGACTATTTACACCAATTGATTTAGCATTGGTAGATTGTGTTTGAAGACCTATGATACCCACCAATCCTGTTGTTTCATATAGAATTACTTGGAATTTTTGATATCTAGTAGAATAAGCATATTGATTTACATAATATTCAACAATAAATCTTCTGTTTGGGGCGTAACCATTTGTCCAATAGCGGATATGGGTATTGGAGCCGACATAACCACAATGTAAGTCATTGGAACCCGCATAGATGGCTCCTAAAGGATCAACAGTATTGGGTAAAGCACCAATGATAAAGTCACCTAATGCAGTAGCATTATAGGCACCAAATTGGAGTACACCATTCGTTCCAACATTAATCGTTGTGTAATTAGTTCCAAAGAAGTTATAACTAAAGCCAATTGGTATGGCGCTCCAACCACCATCATCTAAACTTCCAGAAGCTAAACCAGCAACTGCTGCTCCATTGTTACATAAATAAGCAGCTCCAGATGGAATGGTGAAAGGCGTTAAACTAGCACATGCAGCCGTAAAGTTTCCAGCGGATAAACCTGTATTGATGGTTGCTGATGTTCCCGGACAAACTCCGTTGGCACTTGTTGTTAAATTTGCTGTAGGCAATGGGTATAATCCAATACTTTGAATAGCAGGAAGACTGTAACAACCATTATCTAATGTTTGCACTTGTACGGCGCTTGTTTGCGTAATTCCTGCGGTTATACTCGTACCAGTTGTACCGCTCAAAGAAGGAGATCCTTCTAATGAAGTCCAAGCGTAGGTACCTGAAGAGCCAGAAGCGTTAAGTGTAACTGATCCTCCGGTTCCACAAAATTGACTTTGTGAAGCAGTAATTATCGGTGTAGCAGGCTGTGACCCTAAGGAGAAAGAAGTAGAACTTGTAGCGGTTCCTGTCATGTTCGACACCGTAATTGGTCCAGAAGCACCCGTTCCTGGTATAGCATTTATCGTTGTACTATTAACAATGGTAAAAGAAGATGCATTCACGCCGCCAAATTGAACAGCCGAAACTGTATTTAAGCCGGTTCCCGTTATTGTAACGCTAACAGCTGGACAGCCACTTGCAGGTATAGAGGTAATAGTAGGTAAAGGAACTGCTAAAACAGTTAATTTATAATCTTCGAATTCGCCCCAAGAGTTTGGCCCACAGGCAGTTGTTGCACCCAAATAACCGTTAGAAACGCGCATTCGATAAGTACCAACAGCTTGAGCTCCAGCAACATTAACTACGGTTGAACCACTTGCAACATAAGCATTTGAATTGTAAACACTTTCTCCAGCATCAGCAAAATCTAAGTCATTGTTCCAATCTATCCAGAGTTGGAAATAATCACTTGAATAAATTGAATTCATATTAATGGTAAACGATGAACCTTGATATGCTGAAGCTCCAATGGTAGAATAGTAATTTCCATACCCCCCTGCACTAGCGCCTGTAACATTAGTAAAGTTGGTAGAAGCACCTACCGTATTTACATTGGTTAAATAATACGTTGTTGATCCGGCAGGTATACAAGCAATAACAGAAACCAGTACGGGATTTGAAATCGTTGTATTACCCGTACAAGTAACTATACATTGAAAATAGCTTAATGCTGTTATGGTAGCGGTATAAGTTGAATTTGTTTGCCCAGCAACATTAGTCCAAGGCCCAGTAGAAGAACTTGCCGTTTGCCATTGGTAGGTAACGCCGGTTCCAATAGTATTATTTTGTAAAGAAAGATTGACTGTTTGCCCACTTCCTACGGCTGATGATGAGGTTAAGGTATTTCCTGGTGCAGGAGTTCCTGAACATGGTGGAGGGGCTAAAATATTAATGCAATAATCTTCGGTCTCTCCCCAAGTATAAGTACCTGTTGAAGCTGCTCCAAAAGAAGATTCAACTTCAATAACACGCATTCTAACTGTTCCTACCGCTGCAGTCATCGGAATATTCACTGTTGTTGAAACAGTTGTACCCCCAACTGCAAAAAAAGTGTAGGGAGAAGTATAAACGAGTTCTCCAGCATCCGTGAAGACTCCGTTGGCATTGTAGTCAATATAAACGGTCACTACTCCTTGATAAGAAGCCCCACCGCACATTCCAACTGTAACTGAAAGAGGATAAGAAGTACCTTTATACATATTTGGCGCGGTTAAATATCCAGCATAATTGGAATACATAGAAGCCGCAGATCCAGGTCCTGGAGCCGCAACTCCACAAGAAGAGGAATTGCTCAAAGAACCAAAAGTTACATTGAAGATCTCGTCATCTGCTGTGGATGTGGCCGATGATGAAGGGTAAGAGAGACAAGAACAAGGTCCACCACCATTGATGCTTATATATAAGCTGGTGGAATTTGATGATATCCCGCTATTAGCACAAGTTATAATTCTTCTATAATAGGTCGCCGTACTAGTATTTGTAACTAAAGTTGCAGCTGTAGCACCAGTGATATTTGTCCAAGTAACATTGTCCGGTGAAGATTGCCATTGGTAGGTGAGACCAGTCCCTACAGCACTACCTGTGGTTGATAGAGTGAAATTTGTACCTGGACAAACGGTAGTTAATGTGGAGACTGTAGTTCCGCCTGTTGGAGTGCCTGCACAGGCTGTATTAGAAGCTGCAGTAAGTTTAATATTAGGTAAAAAGGTATTCCTTGTTGTTGCAGTTGGCGGGGCACTTGGGTTTGGATTAGTAAGATCACTATAATAGATAATAGAACTGTTTGCAGCACCTGCGGTATATCTATACATGGTACTTACATAGGTATAGGAAGCATTGTTTTCGTCACACGCCACCACTAAATTCCCCCCAGTCCAAGTAAAAGGTGTCTGCAAAGTAACGGTTACCCAACCTGTAGGCCAAGTATTTACATTTCCACTATAAACCTGAGTCATTGCAGCAGTAGACACCCAATTTGTTGTTGTTGCAAACGCTGCTTGAGCAGTATTACCGAGAAAAATCGTCCAATTGTTATTATTAGTTGTTCCAGCAGCATTTGCAGTATTAATGTACCACGCAATTTGAGTTATTTGCATACCCGCCGTCATTCCTTGTGCAGTTAAATTTGCTGCAGGATAAATACTCTGATTGTAGCTGTAGCCCCAAAAGTTATTAATTGGAACCTGATAGGTAGTTGTTACACCTGTACCAATTGTGTAAACTGTTTGTCCTGATAAATTTCCATTTACCCCTAAAATAAGAAACAATGCAAATAAAGCATGGAGCCAAATCTTAGTAATGCTGGTTTTTGATTTTTTCATTTTTGAGTTTTTGGAATCTAAAATCGGATTGTAATAATTTTTCATAATAATCTCTTAAAAATATTTTTAATTTGAGTTTTACAATAAAATAAAAATCAAACTGTTATGCATTAATCTTGAGTCAGAAAAAAGCCTGACGACTAAAAAAGCGCATTTCAGCACTTCTAATGTAGGAATTTAAAAATATTAATGCTGTTTAGATGAACATTTAATCTGTTTCATCGAATATTCACCTTGTTTTGACAAAGAATTAATTTTAAAATTCTATTCAAAAAAAGAGTCCAGTTAGTAAGTAATTTATTTACAGCTCTTTAGAGATTTTAGTGAAAAATCTCAATTAAAATAAGAAACTTATCATTTTGGGGAAATAATTATTAAAAAAGAAACAACGGAGTAAATCTAAAATCAGATAATTAAGGAATTTCCTGTCATTTCATTAGGAAGATCAAGATCGAGTCTTTGCAGGATAGTAGGGGCAATGTCTGCCAAAATACCCTCTTTTAATGTCAGATTATTTTCTCGACCAACCAATAGCACCGGAACAGGATTCATACTGTGCGCCGTATTCGGAGTTCCATCGTCATTTATGGCGTAATCGGCGTTTCCGTGATCTGCAATTACGATAAATTCATATCCTTTTTCTAGTCCTGTTTGCAGCAGTTCCCCTAAACAAGCATCAACGGTCTCAATCGCCTTGACTATGGCGGAAAATACACCGGTATGTCCAACCATATCAGGATTGGCAAAGTTGAGACATAAGAAATTTGGAGTGGAACTTAAGATGGCTTGCTTTGCTAAAGCGCAAACTTCCAAAGCACTCATTTCAGGTTGCAAGTCATAGGTAGCTACTTTTGGCGAATTTACCATGATGCGTTCTTCTTTTGAAAAGGGAACTTCACGGCCACCATTGAAAAAGAAAGTTACATGCGGATATTTTTCCGTTTCTGCAATTCGTAGTTGACTCAATCCTGCTTTCGCGATAACTTCTCCAAGGGTATTGGTTAAATTATCTTTATCGTAAATGACATGAATATTCTTGAAATTCGCATCGTAATTGGTCATCGAAAAATACTCTAATTCCAGGGGAAACATTTGGTGTTCCGGGAATGCTTTTTGTGTCAATGCTATCGTAATTTCCCGTGGTCTATCGGTTCGGAAATTGAAATTAATGAGTACATCATGCTTCCCAATCAAGCCTTTTTTATTTAAAATAACAGGTTTTAAAAACTCATCAGTAATCCCTTCAGCATAGGAATCGTTTAGTGCAGCATCAGAATTTAAAGATTCCTTTCCAACACCATGAATCAGCAAGTCGTAAGCGACTTTAATGCGCTCCCAGCGTTGATCGCGGTCCATGGCATAATACCTACCGACCATACTTGCGACTGAAAATGAATATTTTGCTGCAATTCCCTCTGTTTCTTTTAAGAATCTTACAGCACTTTTAGGATCACAATCTCTTCCATCTGTTATGGCGTGAATATAAGCTTCTTTTACGCCTTGATCTGCGGCCATCTTGCAAAGTGCAAATAAGTGTTCTTTTGAACTGTGTACACCGCCATCTGAAAGCAAACCCATTAAATGTAATTTTTTGCCTGGTTCTTTGGCTTTATTGAAAGCGTCTAGAAGAATTTTATTTTCAAAGAAGTCCCCTTCTCTAATTTCCTTATTGATTCTTGTCAATTCTTGATAAACCACCCTGCCAGCTCCTATGTTCAAGTGACCCACCTCTGAATTTCCCATTTGCCCCTCCGGAAGACCCACCTTTTCGCCAAAGGTAGTCAAGGTAGCATGCGGGTATTGGCGCATTAAGCGATCCATTACTGGAGTGCTTGCCGCTGCTATCGCATCTGATGCACCTCCGTTTCCAATGCCCCAACCGTCCAAAATTATTAATCCAACATGTTTGTTCATAGTTGCAAGGTAATTTTAAAATTGGCGCCCTTCGGTTTATTATCTGAATAAGTTATTTTCCCTTTGTGCAGAGATGCAAATTGTTCAACGATATAAAGCCCCAAACCACTTCCTTTCTGCGTTCGAGTTTCTTCATTTTCTACGCGGTAAAATTTGGAAAAAATTTCTGTTTGATGGGTTAGGGGAACACCCGGACCTTCATCCTTTACACCAAAAATAAATTTATTTTCTTCCTGTGCTGCATACAAAGTTATGTTTGCCTCTTGTCCTGCGTATTTGATGGCATTTTCTAATAAATTGGAAAGAATGGCTTCGAACATGAATCTATCCGCTTTTAATTCTGCATCACTGTCAATGCTAATTTGAATAAAGTTCTTACCGTAATTTTTATGGATTCTGTCAACTATTTGTTGCGCAAGTTCTGAAAATCTAAAAGTACTTTTCACAGGCTGAATAGATTTGTTGTCCAAACTTGATGCATGTAAAATATTTTCGATAAGTAATTCTAAGCGTTCGTTTTCATCTAATGATTTTTTTAAAAGTTCTTGCCTTTTTTCTAAAGTAAGATCATGCTTCAACATGGTTTGGATCATTATTTTCTTAGCGGCAATAGGAGTTTTTAATTCATGTGTTATGGACAGTAGAAAATTACTCTGTCTTCTAGATAATAGAATGTCCTTTTGAATGGATTTTCTAATTTGCCAAAGGCCAAAAATGAGTATAATAAAAAAGACCATTCCCTCCCCCAAAATCATTCCCACTCTTCTCATGGAAGCATCGGGAGTGGCTTCTGTTTTCTGACTTAATTCTATTAAATGATATCCCCACCAAGCAAATTGTAAGATAATATAGGTACTTAGAATGATGAAGAAAAATCTAGTTTTATTATTCATCGCTTATTCTGTATCGGTATTTTTTTTGAAGATACTTCCCACTTCTTTACCAATTTTTTGAATTGTTTCTACACCTACACTAATTGGATTTCCAGTAATATCATCGTAATTAGTAAAGATATTTTCTTTTTCTTGACCCGGATAGATGATAATGGTGTCGTTATCAGGATACGCTTTTTCAACCCTCGTCAAAAATCCTTCTATTTCAGGGGTATACGAAACTGATCCAAAACGAGAAGCACACACCACCACAATATCGCCTGGTTTCTTGTTTGCTTTCAAGAAAACATCGTCTAGAGTATCAATTTCGAACGCGCTCATTTCAAAATCAATTTTATTGGCTTGTCCTACTTTTAAGGCGCGATCATAGACTCCTTCCGTTCCGTAGAGGTGCACCTTGATCGACAATTCTTTTGCCAAGCGTAGAATGCGTTCCATCCAAATGGCAAAGTCGGTTTCCAATTCCGCAAAAGCTGGACAAATCAATACAATGCGCTCATAATTGACAGAAGGCTGATCTAAGCGACAGAAAAAAATAGTTTTATCACAAGAATCTAATAGATGTGATCGATCATCTCCAACCAATCTTTTTAATAAATTGATTTTACTACTATCATTCAATATTACAATATCTGAAACCAATTCTTTAGATACACGGGCAATTCCTGAAGAAATATTTAAATCTATCGTCGCAATAGTATTTATTTTGATCTCATGACCAGAGAAATGTTTTACGATATCTTCAAGTGATTTTCTTGATTTACGGATCATTTTTTCAGCGTCAACATTGTTTTCATGGACACTTACTACTGAAATAGGATTGATCACTTTGGAATCTGAAATTAATATTCCAAAATCTAGTAGCGATTCGTTGCCTTGAAGTTCATTCATGGAAACCAGTACATGTTGGTTCCTTAATTTGGTTTCGTTCTGACCTTCATCACCATTTTCAGCTTGTTCAATCAACAAATTCTTTCCAGCGCTTTCTGTGACAAAGGAGGCGGTCATGCAGGTAAAAAGAATCAACAATATGGTTCCGTTGACAATATTAATATCCAGAATTCCATGACCATCGCCATATCCGACCATAATAATGGCAAGGGTAGCGGCTGCATGAGAGGTACTTAGACCAAAAATAATATTCCTTTCATTTTTACTCAATTTGAAAATTATTTGTGTGGTATAGGCAGCCAACCATTTGCTAAAAATTGCAAAAGTGGTCAGTACTGCTGCAATAATGAGGGGCCATGAACCAGCAAAAAATGCGCGGTAATCCACCACCATCCCCACAAAAATCAAAAAGAAAGGAATGAAGAGTGAATTGCCGATAAAGTCAATGCGGTTCATTAATATAGAATTGTGAGGCACTAATTTATTGAGCACCAATCCAGCGACAAATGCCCCGATAATTCCTTCCACTCCTGCTACTTCTGCTAGAAAGGCAGAAAAAAACACTGTGGCAAGTATAAATATATATTGCGAAGTCTTCTCACTGTCTAATTTACTCAAAAACCAACGGGCAATTTTTGGGATTATTAAAAACATGATAAGGGAGAAGATTCCCAAAGAAGTAATAAGCCTCAGCCAAAAGGAAAAATCCAAACTTCCTTTGGAAGAACAGGTTATAATGGCAAGAATAATTAAAACAGCCGTATCAGTCAATATGGTTCCGCCAACGGTAATGGCAACTGAAGAATGTTTAGACAATCCAAATTTACTTATAATGGGGTAGGCTACTAAAGTATGTGTTGCGAACATACTCGCTGTTAAAAGACTGGCCATTGGACTTAAGTGCAGGGCATAAAGGCATAAGGGATACCCTAAAACGATTGGAATTAGGAAAGTGAGTAATCCAAAAGTGAGACTTTTTTTGATATACTTTTTGAATTGTGTGAGATCCAATTCTAAACCGGCAATGAACATGATGTAAAGCACACCAATGGTAGCGAAGAGCTTTATATTTCCGGAGGCAGCCATGGCTTCAGCACCAATTAAATTAAGTCCTTTTGGACCTATCAAAACACCTGATAAGATCAAGCCAATGATGGCAGGAATTCTTGCTTTTCTTAATAAAATAGGAGAGAGAAGGATGATGAATAACATCAATGAAAAAACCAATACTGGATTGTGTAATGGTAATTTGAATTCAGAGAGTAAGTGTTCAAAAAAATAATCCATCAATCTAAAATTGCAAAGTGATAACCTTTGTTCAGCATGCGTTCAATAAAAACTGGAAGCACCAATTTTAATTTATCAAAGGTACGATGGTTGTCATGAAAAACGATAATATCTCCCGATTTTATTTTTTTCATTTTTTTCTCGATTTTACTGGCCGATACACTTGAATCAAAATCATTAGACAACCAAGTCCACATAATGATTTTATAACCTAATTTTCTCAGGAGACGCGCTTGTTTTAATTTTATTCTTCCGTATGGAGGTCTAAACAAATTACTTGATAAGATCGAATTGGCATCCTCCACAGAATTTAGGTACGAACTTGTATTGCTTGTCCAACCTTTTTCGTGACGCATGGTATGATTTCCGATTTTATGACCCTCACTAATAATTTGATTTAAAATTAGCGGGTTATTTTGCGAGGCCTCACCAACACAAAAGAAGGTAGCTTTTATATTATGTTCTTTTAAGCAAGATAAGATCCAATCACTATGCCCAGCACCGGGCCCATCATCAAAAGTTAAATAAAGTGCATTCTTTTCACCTCCCCTCCAAATCCAATTAGGAAATAGTTGTTGCACGAACCAGGGGATGCGAAAAATAGGCATTTATGGGGTGTTGCTGTCTGGTTTATTTGCTGCTGGAATCATTTTTTGTAGATCCATATTTACAGGTTGTCCACTCGGTACAGCACCACTTGGCACTCCTGGAACTTTAATAAATCCATAATGCTGACCCATACCACCCAAATAAGCTTGAAGACTTGCCAGCAAGGGGCTATATTTACCGCCAATTCCTCCTGAAACTTCGCCATTATTGCTCGCTAATTGTTCTAATTCTGAATACATTCTAGGGGCAATTATTTTGTAAACCCTATTAATACTTTTATAAATACGCTTGGCTAAAGGCCCGTTCTTATTACCCAAAGTAGGATCTGCTGCAATGATATACATTTTAAAACTTGCGTCTAAGGCAGCATATAAATCTTCCACATTATCAGGCTTCGAACTTATGCGAACATCGGTGTGCTCATAGTAGGCGAAAATTCTTTCGTAATCGTCCATTAATGCCATTCCAAGGGCTTCAGCCTTTGCTTTATTTTTAGTAACATAGTATAATTGTACATATTCGTGTAGTACACCACTACATTTAGCTCTGATATCTTGGCCATTAAAGTTATAGGCATCATGCATTTTGTTTAATTCCAAAGACGCCATTGGATCACATTGATTCACTTCACCGAAATCCATAACATTTTTCAAAGGCATTTTTGCAAGAGACATATCTAAAAGAGCACATGCTTTTTTGTTATTGCCCTTATTAGCAAATTGTTCTGCCAGCAACATGAAATTCACACGATATTGAACGGTATGACGACGAGCATAATAATCAGTCAGAACACCTGGCATATTCATTTTTCCATAGCTATAAGTATGACTTAAATGTTGGTCCATTTTTCGAATATTGTAAAAATTCATAACATTAGACCTCATAGGATTTAATTCATAAGCCATTCCAACTTGTTGAACATAACCACTACTCAACAAAGCAATTGAAAATGCAGAGCCGCGATTACTTGAGAAATAAATGCCTCTTTTCCAGTCATTATTGGCAACAATATCCATCATCATGATTTCATCTCTAGTCAAATAACGATCTCTTTTAGAATCAAACTCAAATGGAATCCTCGTTGGGCAAGTTGCCATTTCCTGTTTAGTAATCACTCCGGACTTAAAAGCATTGTTTTTATTTACTTTCAAAGTAAAACTAGAAGAAGGGAAGAAACTCACTTTTCCATCTTTATTATTCAGCGCATTGGCATCGTCTCTCACAAAAGCCATCGCTTCAGCAAAATCTACGGACATCCATGGTTTTTCGAAATCTTGAATCAATTTTTGTAATTCCGAAGCAATCGCATCATCAATTTTGATGGCGCCACTTTGATTGGCCTCCAAAATTTGAGCAATCGCATTGTATTTTTTGTAAATATTACCTTCAAGATCAGCATCATTTGAAATCAAATCACTTTGAAGTTGATTAAAGGCCACTTGAATATCCGGATTAACTACCGTAATTGAAGGTATAAACCCAGCCATTTTTGCGTTAAAATATTGAATCGTCTGTTGCGCAGGGATTCGGTTATTTTTAACCCTCATGTGAATCACCTTTTCTTTCAAGGCATCATCACCAGAGGAACCAAACAAATCAAGTAAACCAAGGAAATATACTTGATCCGTATTTCCCGCATACATTAAGATCTGATCTTCTCTAAATTTAATAGGTAAGGGATCAGATTCGTAAGCTTTCATTTTCATTTGATTGGTGTACCAATCAGTCCCCATAAGGGAAAGATTACAAACCCTCACATCAGTCCTTACACCTTCTACCTCTTGCATGTACCACAATGGGAAAGTATCATTATCACCGTTGGTAAAAATAATTCCATTTTTTTCGCAAGATTGCAGGTAATTAAATGCCAGATCACGGGCGCTTGTCTTACCACTTCTATCGTGGTCATCCCATCCTTGGAAGGCCATGATTAAAGGCACCATAACTCCAAGCACTGCTGCGAGGACGGCTCCATTTTTTTCAGTTTGCAATACCTTTTTCAAGAGCAACATAGTTCCTATTAACAAAGCAGCAATTAATAAAATCATGGACCATAAAATAGTATTAGCCATACCATATTCAGCACCCATATCTGCCAAAAGCATGAGCACCAAAATAGCTCCGGCCCAAATCGCCGCTTTTTTAAAGTCTTGTTTTTGGAAACGCATGAACATGTCGTAGAGGGCATAAACCCCAATTCCTATCCACATGGCAAAGAAATAGAACGACCCGGCATAGGCATAGTCTCGTTCTCTTGGTTCCATTGGTTTTTGATTTAAGTACACTAAAATTGCAAAACCTGTAAACATAAAGACCAGTGATAAGACAAAGGCATCTTTTGGAGCACGATAAAAATGAAAAAACAATCCAATTAATGCAAGCGTCAAAGGAAGTAGGAAAAATCGATTGTGAGAGGCATTGTCTTCTGTATATTTTGGAGCAAATTCTTGACTCCCAAGTCTGGCTTCATCAAGAACGGTAATTCCCGTCAACCAATTGCCGCGCATGTTATCTCCATGTCCTTGAATATCATTTTGTCTTCCAGCAAAATTCCACATAAAGTAACGGATGTACATCCAATTGACTTGATATCTAAAGAAATAAGTAAGATTTTCACCAAAGGTTGGCAATCGTTTACCGTCATTTCCGATATCTGTTAGCGTTTCATCATTTGGATCGTAACCAGACCAATTTTCATATCCTTGTTGATGCGATGGATTTCCTTCCGAATACATTCTTGGGAACAGTGTTTGTTGCGCGTAAGTCGCTATCCCTCCATGGCGAACAGAAGCATTACTTTCATAATACTTTTCCTCAATACTGTAAGCACCTCGATGTTCGAGCACCCATTTCTTGGCATCTGCTTCTTTTTCAAAAGCCTTAATGTCATTGTCGCCTTCCATAATGACGAATCGTTGTAAATAAAATGGAGAAAAATCCTTCCATTCATCCCTTGAAGTTAATTGAGGACCATCTTCCGTCATGATTTCCCCATTTTTCAAGGAGTTCCAATAATTACCTGAAAGAAGAGGCGCTGAACCGTATTGTTCTCTTTTCAAATAAGAGTGCAGGGTAACTAGATTTTCAGGATCATTTTCATCCAATGGAGTATTGGCATTGGAACGAATCACGATCACTGCGAAAGAACCATATCCAATAAGTAAAAAAACAAGCCCCATAAATATATTGTACAGGATCGTTTTTCCTTTTTTTCTGGCGTACATCACCCCTATAACACAGATGATTATTAAGAAAATGAAGAAGAATATCGTTCCTGCAAAAAAGGGCAATCCCAATGAATTTACAAAAGAAACTTCAAAAGCAGAGGCTAGAGCGACAGAACCTGGAATTACACCTTCTTGAATAAAACCTAAGGTGAACAATGAAATAACGCCTGTCAAAACAAAACCTTGCCAATTCGTTTTTTCGAATGCTTGAAAATAAATAATATAACAAATAGCAGGAATAACAAGGATGCCCAAAAGGTGAACACCAATGGCTAAGCCCAAAAGAAACATAATCAAAAGCAACCATCTATTGGGAGAAACACTTGAAATAAATTTTGATTCAGACATTTCTTCATCCCATTTCAGCGCAGCCCAAAACACGACCGCAGTAAATAAAGAGGCCATTGCGTATACCTCACCCTCTACTGCTGAAAACCAAAAGGAATCCGAGAAAGTATAAGACAAAGCACCAATAGCAGAAGCGGTAAAGATGGCTATTCTATCTCCACAACTAAGTTCTGCTTTGTGCTTTAAGATCATTTTTTTAATCAAGATCGTTAAGGACCAGAACATGAACAAAATAGTTAAAGAAGATGACAATGCTGACAAGGCATTGATCCAAACGGCAACATTTTCAGGAGCAGCGAAAAAAGAAAACAACCTTCCCATAACCATAAATAAAGGTGCCCCTGGAGGGTGTCCCACCTCTAATTTATATGCAGCTGTAATATACTCCCCACAATCCCACAAACTAACCGTATCTTCAATCGTCATTAAATAGACTAAAGTCGCTATAGCAAAAACTCCCCAACCCAACACTGTGTTCCATCTTGAATATGACATAATCATTAAATTTGTTTTCTTTTTAAGAATAGTTACCGTGCGAATTTAGGAATATTTATCATCAGATTTTAGATTTCAAATAATATTTCTTTGCTTTTTCAAGTGCAAATTTTAACGATTTTCTTTTATATTTAAATTAAGTTCTTAAATTTGCATCCAGAATTGACCCATGGTGTAACTGGCAACACGTCTGTTTTTGGTACAGAAGAGTCTAGGTTCGAGCCCTAGTGGGTCAACAAAAAGTTCTGAGGAAACTCAGAACTTTTTTTATGCACTATACTTTTTTCAGATGGTAATATTTGAAATCTTTCAAATAAATAATATTAAAGTTTGAGGTAATTTCCATGTCCTATTTCCAAAATAAAGTTGCAATAATTACAGGATCAAGCCGCGGTATTGGTTTGTCTATTGCAAAAGAATTAGTAGCAAATGGCGCAATGGTAAGACAAATAGAAATTGGTCTTACCTTTGCAGCTATTAAAAATCAATTATCATTTAGTATCAAGTTATATCATGTCAGAGAACACAACAAAAAATATTCAAGAATTAGGGGAGTTTGGCCTGATTGATCATCTAACCTCGGGTTTTACCACTTCAAATGCTACCACTGTTTTAGGTATAGGCGATGATTGTGCGGTAATTGAAATTAATGCAGAGGAATCATTTCTTGTTTCTACGGATATGTTAGTTGAAGGCGTGCATTTCAATCTGATGTATGTTCCTTTAAAACACTTAGGTTATAAAGCTGTTGCAGTAAATGTATCTGATATTTGTGCTATGAATGGTAAAGCGGAGCAAATTACAGTTGCATTGGCTGTTTCGAGTAAATTTCCTGTAGAAGCATTAGAAGAACTTTATGAGGGAATCCAATTGGCTTGCGATCATTATCAAGTGGATCTAGTGGGTGGAGATATGACCTCTTCGTGGTCTGGTTTATCCATTACAATTACAGCTATCGGAAGGGTTGCCAATAATAAAATGACTAAGAGATCCGGGGCAAAACCCAATGATATTATCGTTGTTTCAGGTGATTTAGGAGCCTCGTATTTAGGACTTCAAATTTTAGAAAGAGAGAACGAGGTATTTAAGACCAATCCAAAAGTACAACCAGAATTGGAAGGCTTTGATGCGCTTATTCAAAGGCAGTTGAAACCGGAAGCTCGAATGGATATTATTGAGCTTTTAGAAAAAATGGATGTAGTTCCAACAAGTATGATTGATATTTCGGATGGTTTGGCTTCCGAAGTAATGCACTTATGTAAACAAAGTGGAACTGGTTGTCAATTATTTGAAGATAAAATTCCCATGACGGATAAAACTAAATTGACAGCGATTGAGTTTAAAATTTCCCCAGTTACATGCGCCCTCAATGGCGGGGAGGATTATGAATTGCTTTTCACGGTTAGACAAGAAGATTTTGATAAAATAGTTGGGAACCCAAGTATGTCCCCAATCGGTTATATGACAGAAGATGCTGATGGTAAATTCTTAATTGATGCGGCTGGAGATGTCGTGCCTCTAAAAGCTCAAGGCTGGCAACACTTTTAATCTACTCTAGGTAAGTGTATTTCTGTGCGATGAATAACGCAGATCGTGAATAAACTCTGAATCTTAGCTTGTACTTTTTCGACATCAATTTTATTGCGATAATCTCCAACCATTAAATTGAAGTTGGGATCCTCAAAATTCATGTAAATTTCAGTTTTTGGATATAATTCTAAAAATTTTCTTTTAGCGGCATCTGCAACATCTTTATTAGAGTCAAAACAAATCTGTAAACGATATCCAATTGTTTTTTCTGCTTCATTAGAGATTGATTGAACCATTCCAGGTAATCGGGAATCATTTTTAATTATAATCTGTCCAAAGGCATGACTTCCAAATACAATAAATAAGCAAAGTAAGATTTTCGACATGGTAAATAATTTCTACAAAATTAACTAAATGCCTCTTAAAGAACAATTTTAATCTAGAGACAATTAAAAGGCTTATTTAGAATGATTTTAAATTAGCAGTATTATTGTATTTTTTGTCATAAAACTGTCATAGAATAGTGTGTTTGTCCTAAATTTGCTACCGTAAAAATACGTTAAAATCGTATTATTTGAACAAGAAATTAGTAACGTTTTTCATGAAAATATCTAATATTCAGAGGTTTAAGCGCTTGAGCACAATGGTTGCTGGCGTTTTCACAGTGATTACCTTTTTACTTCCAAACCAAGTTTTGGCTGATGGCGGAGGTGATTTTAAAGCTAAATGTGCAAGTTGTCACCAACCCCACAAAAATAGTACAGGACCAAAACTTTTTCAAGTTAGAACCAAATGGGCTACTGGTGGAGCAAAAGAAGGATCTATTTACCAATGGGTAAATAACTGGCAAACAGCAGCTGCAAATGATCCATACGCGGCAGATGTATCTAAATGGTCTGCGACGGCAATGTCTGCATTTCCAGATTTATCTAAAGAGCAGATTAATGGAATAATGGATTGGATCGATATGCAACCAGACCCAGCAGCAACAACAACTGGCGATCCTACTCAAGTGGGTGGCGATCCCTCTGCTACTGAAGAAGAAGGATCATTTTCTTGGATTTGGCTGGTAATCGGTGTTATTTTTATCATCATTATTCTAGCAGTTGGTGGTGTTCGTCGTCAATTGAAGCATGTAACAAGTGAGGAAGAGCTAGTTGAAAAGTTAACCTATGGTGAAGAACTTCGTGCTATGGCATGGAAATATAGACTTTGGGTAGGATTAGGTTCTTTGGTCTTATTACTTTCAGTTTTGGTAACGGTAATGCAAGGATTAGGTCGTATTAATGTGGTTGAAAATTATCAACCGTCTCAACCTATAGTTTTCCCTCATGACAGACACGCAGGAGCTAATGGTATTGATTGTAAATATTGTCATAATTCAGTGGCTAAATCTAAGTCGGCCAGTCTTCCATCTGTAAATGTTTGTATGAATTGTCACAAACAAATTAATGGAGAAGGCAAACCATTTGCTGATCAAATCAAGAAAATTTATGCAGCTGCCGGATGGGATCCTGCTGGCGCTGGAAAATATACTGGAAAAACTAAACCGATTGTTTGGAATAAAGTACATGTTTTACCTGATCATGTTTATTTTAATCACTCTCAACATGTTGTAGTGGGTGGAGTAGATTGTAAGCAATGTCATGGCGATATGACAAAAATGAACGAAGCAGTTAAAGTGCAACCAGTAGAAGAATTGAATAAGATAGAAGGTAATATTAAATTGTCACGACCTACTTTAACAATGGGTTGGTGTATCGAATGTCACGCTGCTAAAGATGTTCCTTTAGGAAATGGCAAGAACGCTTATTACGATGAGATTCATAGAAGATTAAAAGACAATGATAAAACATTGTATAGAAAATACCTAAAAGACGGTAAGGTTACCGTGAGTGAATTAGGTGGATGGGAATGTGCAAAATGTCACTATTAATAATTAGGTCATAGTCAGAAAAATATGGGAATGACAAGAAAATATTGGAAAGGTCTTGAAGAATTAAAGGAAACCCCTGAATTTATCAAGCAAAGAGAGAATGAATTTCCTTCTCAAGTAAGTGTTGAAGAATTTTTATCTGATGATAAATTAAACGAAACATCTACTGCACGAAGAGACTTCTTGAAGTTTTTAGGTTTCTCCGTTGCGGCAGCTTCTTTAGCAGCTTGTGAGGCGCCTGTAACTAGAGCGGTGCCTTATGTAATTAAACCAGAAAATGTAACACTAGGTATGCCCACATGGTATGCTTCAACTTACTATGATGGTTCTTCATACACTAGTATTTTAGTTAAAACTAGAGAAGGTCGCCCTATTTTTATTAAAGGAAATAAGGATTTTGGAATTACCAAAGGGGGCGTTAATCCTCAAATTATTGCCTCTGTATTAGGATTATACGATAGCGAGCGATTGAAAAATGCTTCTATCGGAGGTGTTGATGTTACCCAATCAAAATTAGATGCAGCAGTAATAAGTGCTCTTAAATCCGCTAAAAAAGTCACCTTAATTAGTAATACTGTTATCAGTCCATCCATGAACCGAGCAATCGGAACAATGGCCGCTGATCTGAATGTAAATGGTGCTACTAAATTTGAGCATATTACTTATGATGCTGTTTCATACAGCGCGATGAGAGAAGCCAATCTTCAAAACTTTGGTGCTGCTATTTTACCTTCTTATGATTTTTCTAAAGCGAAATCAATAGTAAGTATTGGTGCAGACTTCTTAAGTACTTGGTTGATGGCAACTGAATATGCTGCTCAATATGGGTCAAGAAGAAATCCTGAAAAAGAAGCGGAAGGCGAATGGATGTCAAAACACTTCCAATTCGAATCCAACATGTCGATTTCTGGATCTAATGCTGATTACAGAGGGATGATTAAGCCTTCTGAACAAGCAGCAGTGTTGTCTTACTTTATTAAAGGTTTAGGCGGTGCTTGTGCTATCGCTGCAACCGTTCCTGCTAGTGCTGAAAAAGCGGCTAAGGAAGCGCTTTCTTCTTTGAAGAAAAATAAAAAGAATGCTTTAGTTGTTTGTGGTTCAAATAATGTTGGCTTACAATTATTAACCAATCAACTGAATTCTTTATTGGGTTCTTACGGTACTACCATAGATTTAAATAATGATTTAAAGTTATTCCAAGGCGATGATAAAAAAGTGCAAGCTTTTGCAAATCAAGTAATCGCTGGAAAAGGATCGGATATGATTATCTTCATGGGAGTAAATCCTGTGTATACTTTACCGAATGGTGCTGCTTTTGGGAAAGCATTGAAGGGAGTTAAAACAACACTTTCTTTGTCTGCTTATGCTGATGAAACTACAACGCTTTGCTCTCACGCATCTCCAGATCATCATGCATTAGAGTCTTGGAATGATTTCCAAGTTAAACCTTCTCATTATGCAGTGGCGCAGCCAACCATTCGACCTTTGCATGATACTACTTCAGCTCTTGAATCAATTTTGGTTTGGAATGGCAAGGCAAGTAGAGCAGGTAAAGATTCTAATGTAGCATATGATTACATTAAGGAAACTTATGCTACCCTTTTCCCTTCAGGAGATTTTGCATACACAACACATAACAGTTGCGAAAATATTACGGTTGCAGCTGCTGCAGCCTTGACTTATAAGTCTGCCCCAATAACTAATCTTCCAAAAAGTGGTGCTCTAGAAGTAATTCTTTATCAAAAAGCTGCAATTGGAACAGGTGCTCAAGCAAATAATCCTTGGTTACAAGAAATGCCGGATCCAATTACAAAGGCTACTTGGGATAATTATATTACCATGAACCCAGTTGAAATGGAAAAATTGGGATATGTTACTACTTATGATCAAGAACATGGTTTAGATTTAGCAACTGTTACTGTTAATGGATTAAGTGTTACTTTACCTGTTTACCCTTTACCTGGTCAAGCAATAAATACTATAGGTATCGCTTTAGGTTATGGAAGAGGTGCTAATGGAGAAAAAATTGGTAAAGCTGCATTTCAAACCAAAGAATATGGTGGTTATGAAGTAGGTGAAAATGGATTGCATGTTCCAATTGGTGCTAATGTATTTGCTTTTGCTTCTTCCAATTTTGAATTAGAGGCTGTAGGAACGATCAAGAAAGTTGATGGGACTTATAAAATTGCTGCCACTCAGATTCACCATACAGTTATGGGAAGACATTCAATCGTGCGTGAAACCACTTTGGATACTTTCTTAGCTAAAGATAAAGAGGCATATAATCCTGCTCATACACTACAAAAATTAAATAAAGAAGGTCATCACGAAGAAAGACCAGTAAGTGAATTTGATTTATGGGATGCTCATCCGGTAGAGAAAATTGGTCACCGTTGGGGAATGACAATTGATTTATCTTCTTGTATTGGATGTGGATCTTGTTTGGTTGCTTGTCAATCGGAAAATAATGTTCCTGTTGTTGGTAAAGATGAGGTTCGTAGAGGTCGTGAAATGCACTGGTTGCGCATAGACCGTTACTTTGCATCTGATGAAGAAGCAGCTGTTGGACAAAGAAAAGATAAGGAAACATTTAGTTACTCAAAAGCTGAATTGGCTGCTGAAAATCCTAAAGTAGTGCACATGCCTTTAATGTGTCACCACTGTAACCATGCTCCTTGTGAGACGGTTTGTCCGGTAGCAGCAACTACACATAGCAATGAAGGATTAAATCAAATGACTTACAATCGTTGCATCGGTACTAGATATTGTGCTAACAATTGTCCTTACAAGGTTCGTCGTTTCAACTGGTTTAATTATCCTTCTTACAAGAAATTCACAGAGGTCAATCCTGCACAAGATGATTTAGGCAGAATGGTATTGAATCCAGATGTTACCGTTCGTACAAGAGGTGTAATGGAAAAATGTTCTTTCTGTGTTCAAAGAATTCAGTCTACAAAATTAGTAGCGAAGAAAGAAGCAAGAACAATCATTGATGGAGAATTAGCAACTGCGTGTTCAGATGCTTGTCCAACCAATGCAATCATTGTTGGAGACTGGAATGATTCTAAATCTTCTGTATTTGCAAGTTCTAATTCAAAAAGAGCTTATCAAGCACTTGAAGAAGTTGGAGTTAAACCAAATGTTTGGTATAAAGTAAAGGTGCGTAACGAAGTAAACGAGTTATTATCCAGCATACAAGTGGTGAAAGAAGCGCCACATCATGAGAAGAAAAAAGGACAACATTAATAGTAAATTGAACTAGCATGCAAAAAGAAGCGGTAATTAGAGAACCCCTCATACTTGGTCATAAAAGTTACCATGATGTAACGGAAGATGTATGTCGTCCAATTGAAGACAAAGCCCCTAGAATGTGGTACATTCTTTTTGGTATTGCTTTAATTATTGGGCTATACGGGGTAGGTTGCATCTTGTATTTATTAGGTACGGGAATTGGTGTTTGGGGATTGAACAAAACCATTGGATGGGCTTGGGATATTACCAATTTTGTTTGGTGGGTAGGTATTGGTCACGCAGGAACCTTGATTTCTGCTGTTTTGTTATTGTTCCGTCAAAAATGGAGAATGGCAATTAACCGCTCTGCAGAAGCCATGACCATTTTTGCCGTATTTATGGCTGGTTTATTTCCATTAATTCACATGGGAAGATTGTGGGTAGGTTATTGGGTACTTCCATTACCAAATCAATTCGGTTCTTTATGGGTGAATTTCAACTCTCCTTTATTATGGGATGTATTTGCAATTTCAACTTACTTATCTGTTTCACTTGTATTTTGGTACATCGGTTTAATCCCTGATTTTGCCACTATTCGCGATAGAGCGAAGAAACCAGTAGCGAAGAAGATGTATAGTATATTATCTTTTGGTTGGTCTGGTCGTGCTAAACATTGGAATCGTTTTGAAACTGTTTCCTTGGTTTTAGCTGGTTTAGCAACCCCACTTGTATTCTCTGTACACTCTATTGTATCTTTTGACTTTGCTACCTCTGTTATTCCTGGTTGGCATACTACTATTTTCCCTCCATATTTTGTTTGTGGTGCTGTATTCTCTGGATTCGCCATGGTACAAACACTATTATTGGTGATGAGAAAAGCAATGGGATTAGAAGCTTACATCCACACGAAACATGTTGAATATATGAACATTGTAATTATGGTTACTGGTTCAATCGTTGGAACTGCTTACATTACTGAATTGTTTATTTCTTGGTATTCAGGTGTTGAATATGAAGCATATGCATTCTTAAATAGAGCAACTGGACCTTACTGGTGGGCATATTGGTCGATGATGACTTGTAATGTTATTTCACCACAATTAATGTGGATCAGAAAATTACGCAGAAGTTTAATGTTTACTTTCTTTATTTCTATTGTTGTGAATATCGGTATGTGGTTTGAACGCTATGTAATTATTGTTACTTCAATTCACAGGGATTATGTTCCTGCAGCATGGAGTATGCATTACCCAAGTCATATTGACATTGGAGTTTATATCGGTACTATTGGACTTTTCTTTGTATTCTTTTTATTATTTGCAAGGTATTTCCCAGTATTGGCTTTAAATGAGGTAAAAACAATTTTGAAAGGTTCAGGTCAATCTTATAAAGAGTCCCCTGATTATCACAAACACCATTAATTCAAATTAAAATGGCAGAGAAAGTAATATATGCTATGTACGATGATGACGATGTGCTAAAGGATGGCGCAAAGAAACTCGTATCTAACGGAGTCAAAATCAGTGAGGTTTTTAGTCCATTCCCAATTCATGGTATAGATCCTATTATTGGTGTTAAAAATACACGACTTGGAATTATGGCCTTTTTGTATGGTTTAACAGGTCTTACACTTGCTACCTACGGTATGCGGTTTTTCATGGTGGTAGATTGGCCGATGAATATTGGTGGTAAACCAAACTTTACCTATTTGGATAATATGTTGGCCTTTATTCCTGTAACTTTTGAATTTACAGTTTTATGTGCCGCTCACGGAATGGCCATTACTTATTTATTACGCAATAAGACATTGCCAGGTATTCCAGCGCAAAATCCTGACCCAAGAACAACGGACGATCGTTTTGTGATTGAAATTAGAATGAGTGAAAATCATAAAGTAAGCGAAGAAGCAATTGATAAATTGTTGACGGAAACTGGTTATGTTGAAATTGATAAGAAAGAGATTAAGTAAGCGATATAATAGCAAAAAGAGATGAAAAAACAGCTAATTATAGCATTGAGAATGTTTACCCTAGCAGCTACGCTGTTCGTGGTTGGTTCTTGTGCTTCAGATCCAGATAGTTCTGGTTTGGAATATATGCCAGATATGTATCGTTCCCCCGCAATCGAACCGAATGTAGATTATGGTGAAATCAGAGGGCGTGAACATAAAGAATATAAAACTATTTTGTCTTCATTGACACCTCCCAATAATACAATTCCTTTTTGCGGCACGGATTCAGCAGAAGTTAAACTAATGCTGCCATATGCAAGAAAAGCAAGTTTCGTATTTAGAGAAACACATGGTCTTTTTGGTTTTGATTTCAGTATGGCAGATGAATATACCCTTGCCGCTGCAGATAAAACAAATCCTTACACCATGACGCCAGTAAATGCCCCTTTGATTTTGGCAAATGGTAAAGAAATCTATACGGCAATGTGTCAGCATTGTCACGGTGAAAAAGGTGATGGACAAGGCCCTATGGTTCTCAGTGGCGCTTATGTTGGTGTCCCTTCTTATGCAGAGCGTGCTGCTTTATCTGAAGGTCAGATTTTTTATTCAATTTATTATGGTAAAAACATGATGGGAGCTCATGGTTCTATTTTAAATAAAAAAGAAATTTGGACTTTAGTGCATTATGTAAGACAATTCCAAAGAGCAGATTACGGAAAGTTTGATGCAAATGGTAAACCAATGACAGCTGCGGTTGCAGATTCAACAGCTAAAAAAACGAAATAATATCAGTATGGAATTTACAATTACAAAAAAAGCGAAAAATGTAACGATGCTGCTAATAGCAGTGGGTTTACTGTTGACGATAATTGGTGTTGTAATGGGCATGAAGGATGACCATTTTTTAACAAGATTATTAAGCAATGGATTAATCAATGGATTTTTCTTTTTTGCTTTAGGATTGGGAGCCTTATTTTTCTTGTCATTGCAGTATGCAACGGAGACAGGTTGGTATGCTTCTGTAAAAAGAGTGATTGAAGCAGTTGCTGGTTATTTACCTTATGGCATTGGTCTTTTCGGACTTATTCTTCTGATAATTACTTTTATGGATGGCGCCCATATTTATATTTGGATGGATCCAGAAACAGTGGCTAACGATGAAATAATTCAAGAAAAAAGCGCTTATTTAAATATTCCTTTTTTCTGGATTCGAACTTTAGTTTATTTCGCTTGTTATATAATCTTCTTAAGAGGATTTAGAAAAAGATCTTTAGAAGAAGATAAAATCGGAGGTACTGAACTTCATTTTAAGAATTATAAGAAAGGAGCAATGTTTTTAGTTTTCTTTGCCGTATTTAGTTCTACTTCAGCTTGGGATTGGCTAATGTCCATAGATGTACACTGGTTCTCTACCTTGTTCGGATGGTATACTTTCGCTGGAATGTGGTGTTCTACTATGGTAGTTCTTGTTCTTTTGACCTTGTATTTGAAAAAATTGGGTTATTTGCCTAAAGTAAATGACTCTCATATACATGATTTAGGTAAATGGACTTTCGCAACTTCTTTCTTGTGGTCTTATTTGTGGTTTTCTCAATTTATGTTGATCTGGTATGCAAATATTGGCGAAGAAGTGACCTATTACATGATGCGCATTGAAAATTTTAAAGTCTTGTATTTTGCTATGTTCTTAATCAATTTCGCTTTTCCAATGCTTTTGTTAATGTCTAGAGATGCTAAAAGACATTCTGGTATTTTAACAATGGTTGGTTTAATTATTCTTGCGGGTCATTGGTTGGATGTTTATATAATGATTTCAGCAGGTTCTTTAGGAGCAAATGCTCATATTGGAGCTTTGGAAATTGGAATGGTAATGATGGTTTGTGGTTTCTTTTTATTCGTTATTCTTAGAAATTTGACCAAAGCACCTTTAACCCCAGTGAACCATCCTTTCTTAGATGAAAGTGTTCACCATGATATTTGATAAATTATAATTATAGAAGAGATGGAAAGTAAATTGATAATTTTAATAGTTGTAATTCTTGGTACAGTTGCCCTAGCGCAATTGATGCGTGTATATGAATTATCTTCGAAATTGCGAAAGTCAGGTGAACATGAAGTGAGTAATAGAGACAATATTCTTAATGCTCGTTTGATGTTAGGATTCATGTTTTTTCAGTTCTTGGGCTTTATTTATCTTATGCTCAAATATGGTTGGACAGGTAGAGGTGAAGCGGCATCTATTGAAGGTATAGAAACAGATTGGTTGTTGAATCTGAATTTTTGGGTGGTTTCTATCATGTTCTTTTTTACTAATTTTTTATTGTTTTATTTCTCGTTCAAATATGTTCGTAAGCCAGGCGTAAAAGCGTTTTATTATCCACACAATAATAAATTGGAGATGTTATGGACCGTAGTTCCTGCTATAGTTTTAGCAGTGATTATTATTCTTGGATTGAAGTCATGGAACAGAATTACAAGTATGTCAGGAAGTGAAGCTGAACGAATAGAATTGTTTTCAAAGCAATTTGATTGGACAGCAAGGTATTCTGGACCGGATAATGTCTTGGGAAAATATGATTATAAATTAACGACAGATAATAACGAATTGGCTTTATTGACTTCCAATACTATTGACACGGCCATTCAAGTGATGATGAAAGGTCCTAATGGGATTACTGCAATTCAAAAAATCTTAAATAATAGAGATACAGTTCTTAATGATTCAACCATGAATACATTAAGGATTGACCTTTCAAGAAAAGAAAGATTATTACGATTACTGGTTCAAATGAAAGCGCATCACGATCCAAAATTAGATAAATTTGCTTGGGACGATATCATTCAAAAGGACACGCTCTATTTGTGTGTAGATAAACCTTATGAGTTTAATTTTAGAGCAAAGGATGTATTGCACTCGGCTTATTTCCCTCACTTTAGAGCACAAATCAATACAGTGCCTGGTATGACAACACGAACTAAATTTACGCCAACAATGACCACTGAAGAAATGCGGGTGAAAATGAAAGATCCTAAATTTAATTACATTTTATTGTGTAATAAAATCTGTGGGGGAGCGCATTATAAGATGAAAATGATTATTGTCGTTAAAAGTAAGGACGACTACAAAGCATGGATGGCACAAAAATCAACTCAAAACTTCAAGTCTAAATATTTCCCGTCTGCTATGGCACCAGTTAAAGCACCGGCAGATACAACACTTATGAAATAATATTAATATTTAATACCAATAAACAATGGCTTCAGTAGCACACGAAGGACACGGGCATGATCACCATGATGATCACCACCACGAAGAAGGGTTTGTGTCAAAATACATTTTTAGTCAAGATCATAAGATGATTGGAAAGCAGTTTTTAATAACTGCAGTTTTCATGGGTCTTGTGGCAATGATGTTGTCCATACTTTTTAGAATTCAATTGGCATGGCCAGGTGAAAGTTCTGACTTTTTAAGTTTCTTTCTAGGCAATCGTTGGGCACCTGAAGGGATTTTGAAAGAAGACATGTACCTAGGTCTTGTTACCATTCATGGTACTATCATGGTTTTCTTCTTGTTGACCGGTGGATTATCAGGTACTTTTTCTAATATTTTGATTCCTCTTCAATTGGGAGCACGCGACATGGCTTCAGGGTTTTTGAATATGTTATCGTATTGGTTCTTTTTAGCTTCTTCACTTCTAATGTTAAGTTCTCTGTTTATATCGACAGGACCAGCAATGGCTGGTTGGACCATTTATCCACCATTATCAGCGCTTCCTCAAGCAATTTCCGGATCTGGTTTAGGAATGACTTTGTGGTTGTTCTCAATGGCAATCTTTATTGCAGGATCTTTAATTGGAAGTTTGAATTATATCGTAACAGTTTTGAATTTGAGAACTCAAGGAATGACGATGACAAGAATGCCATTAACGATTTGGACTTTCTTTGTAACCGCTATTCTAGGGGTACTTTCTTTCCCAGTATTGTTGTCAGCAGCTTTATTGTTGATCATGGATAGATTGGCAGGAACAAGTTTTTATCTTTCTGATATTATCGTTGGTGGAGAAATGCTAGCCAATCACGGTGGTTCACCTATCTTGTTTCAACACCTTTTCTGGTTTTTAGGACATCCTGAGGTTTATATTGTATTGTTGCCAGCGCTTGGACTTTCATCTGAAATTATTGCAACCAACGCTCGTAAACCTATTTTTGGTTACAAAGCAATGATTGGTTCAATTTTAGCCATTGGATTTTTATCCTTTATTGTTTGGGGACATCATATGTTCGTTACGGGGATGAATCCATTCTTGGGCTCTGTCTTTGTATTTACAACTTTACTTATTGCAATTCCTTCAGCTGTGAAAGTATTTAATTACTTAACTACTCTTTGGAAAGGATCTTTAATCTTTACTCCAGCCATGTTATTTGCAATTGGTTTGGTTTCTACCTTTATAACGGGTGGTGTTACAGGTATTATCTTGGCGGATTCAGCTTTAGATATTGCAATACATGACACTTATTTTGTTGTAGCACATTTCCATATTGTAATGGGTATGTCAGCGGTATTCGGAATGTTTGCGGGTGTATATCACTGGTTCCCTAAGATGTATGGTCGCATGATGAATATGCGTCTTGGATGGGTTCATTTCTGGATTACTATCGTTGGAGCTTACGGGGTATTCTTCCCAATGCACTTTGTTGGTTTAGCAGGAGCACCTAGAAGATATTATGACTATTCTTCTTATATGGAATTCAATGAGAACTCTTTTAATATGATCATGGACTTAAATGTTATCATTACTATTTTTGCTATTATTGCTGCTCTTGGTCAAGTGGTCTTCTTATTCAATTTCTTCTACAGTATTTATAGAGGTCCTAAGGCTCCTCAAAATCCTTGGAACTCTACTACTTTAGAGTGGACTACTCCTGTTGAGCATTTGCATGGTAACTGGCCTGGAGCTTTACCAGTGGTTCATCGTTGGCCTTATGATTATTCTAAGCCGGGATCTGATGTTGATTTTATTCCTCAAAATGTTCCTTTAGCGGATGGCGAAGAAGAACATTAATTAAAAGTAACTAAAAAAAATGCCCTAGTTAACTAGGGCATTTTTTTGTTTAATAGCTTCAATAAATTTATAATGTAAGTCTACTTTTCAATGTTATTGAGTTCAATCTCAATTTTCTCCATCTCCGCATAGAATTCTGTTCCGAAAGCTCTAATTAAAGGCGCCTTCAAAAAACGATAAACAGGCACATTCAGCTGCTCTCCACAAACGCATGCAGCGGAACAAATTTTCCATTCATCAAAATTTAGAACAGTAAATTGGTTGTATTTCTTTACTCGGATCGGATAAAGATGACAAGATAGTGGCTTAACATTTTCAATGTCGCCGGCTAAATGAGCTGTTTCAATAGCGCACTTAGCAATATTTTGCTCATCGAAATGCACAAAAACACATTCAGCATTATTCACCAAAGAGGTTACCGGTTCATTTTCATCAAATAGGTAGTAAATATCATTCGCCTCAATGTGAGCAATCCCTTCATTCCTCATGTAGGGTTTAATTTTTTCTAAATTAATTTTTATATCTGCTACCTCTTGCATGCTTAATGGTGCGCCCGCATCCCCTTCTACACAACACGCCCCTTTGCAAGCAGCAAGATCACAAACAAATTTGCGCTCAAATACTTCAGAGGAAATAATTTTATCTTCTATTTCTATTAACATTTGGTAAAGGTACTATCAATTTTATTTTAATTCGTTTGCAGAACAAAAATATAAGTGTAACTTTGTAAAACATTTGAAACAGAGCGAGGGGACGAAAGTCCCCTCTTTTTTTACCTATGATTAGTAAAAACATTATTATAGAATTGGTTGATGAGCGCATGAAAGAGCTCAATAACGGCTTGTATATTGTCGAATTGACAATTTCTGCCAGTAATGCAATTCATATAGAATTAGACAAATTGCAAGGTGGAGTAACTGTTGATGATTGCGTTTCTGTTTCAAGAAATGTAGAGCATAACCTCGATAGAGAAGAACAAGATTTTGAATTGCATGTGTCTTCTGCTGGTTTAGACAAACCACTTAGACATATTAATCAATATATTAAAAATGTTGGCCGTCGCATAGAAGTGATTTTAAAGAATGGTCAAAAATTGGAAGGAGAAATTATAAAGGTTAACGACACTAGTGTTGTGATTATGGATAAAGTTTTGAAGCCGGTTGAGAATAAAAAGAAAAAAGAACTTGTCGAGGAAGTTAGTGAACTTCTATTCGATGATGTGAAAGAAACTAGAATTGTTGTATCTTTTAAATGATAAATTATGAATAGTGTTGAATTAGTTGATTCCTTCTTGGAATTTAAGGACTTAAAAAACATTGATAAGCAAACCATGCAGCATGTTTTGGAAGATGTCTTCCGTGCCATGTTTAAGAAAAAATTCAATACCGATGAGCACATTGATGTTATCGTAAATATCGATAAAGGCGATGTTCAAATATTTGTTAATAAGGAGATTGTTGCAGATGGTGAAGTAGAAG